>CAYNDH010000145.1:6661-11476 GCA_964395665.1 uncultured Anaerolineaceae bacterium | reverse complement strand
CTGTTCACCGGCTTATGGTTTCTCGTCCAGCCCTACATAACCGCAGCGGTACAGTAACGCCCGCTCGCCGAATTTGTGTCTGTCCGGTGAATTCAGGCTAGAATAGGCAGCAGATAACCCGTGTTCAACTTCTCATCATGAGGTGACTGTATGAATACCAGACGCTATCTTGGCATAGGCCTGTTATTTGCACTGCTCGTTCTGGGGATCGGTTTGCTGTTCGGCGCAGATATTGCGAATGCATTGGCATCGGTGCGCAGTGCTGGCAGCAATGCACTCGGCATTCTGGCCGGTGTGATCGTCGATCCGCTGATCTGGGTAATGCAGAATCCGATCATCGCCGCGCTGATCGTCCTGTTTGCATGGCCGTTCCTGCTCATCTGGATTTTGCTGCTGTTCATTCTGGTCGTGCTTGGCTACGGGGCAGACGCCATCCGCGAGATCGACGCGAGTGTCTCTCTTCTGATCGGATAAACTGCGTCGGATAACGCTTAAGAGGCTGCGGAAAATGGGTCACGGCACGGACTGTAGGGGCCGGATTCTTCCGGCCCGCCCACGCCGATCGCCAATCTTCAAATAACCCCCTACCCACAGCCTGAATCGCGCAGCGCCGGGTCCTGTAATGCCTGCGCGATGACTTCCCCTGCCAGCCGATGCCCAGCCTGATTCCAGTGCGTGTCATACGGGTAATACAGCAGTTCACCCCGTGCCACCGCATCTTCAAACGCTGGCAGCAGATCAATAAATGCCCAGCCCGGTTTGCGTGCAAGCAGCACCCGGATCAGTGCGTGCTGTCCGTCAAGGCTGTCGATAAACGCGGTCTCATCACCGACAGTCAGCGGCGCTGGTACAATGCGGATCGTGGATTGCTCATCCAGCACCAGCCTGTTGGCCGCCCCTAAAATCCACTGCCGCTCGGTTTCATAGATATACGGGTAATAAAGCTGTTCCTTGGTGGGGATAAAGATCAAAGCTCTGCATTGCGCTGGCGCAGCGGCTGCGATGCGGTCCAGCGCGTCACTCAAAATGCGGGCATTGACGCTTTCCAGAAAGGCATCTGGCCCGGTGATGTCCGCCCTGGCGACGTCCGGCACCCGCTGCCACCACCAGTAATACCACAGGAACGCCAGATCATAATAACGCTCACCGATGATCACCGGCTTGGGGAAATCGTACCGATCACGCAGCGGCAGACGATAAGGATCAGTCACTGGCGGGTTGAGCCGGTCGAACAGCGCCTGCCATGTGCTGCCAATCGTGCGGGTATCGACCTTCGGCGGTCGGATGGTATCCCCCAGATCATTGCCGGAAAAATAGCCGTACAGAATCCATTCGCGCTCCGGCGCGGGGGCGTACTGCTGCGCTACTGCCACGACTTCAGACGGCCCGTAAGCCCGATACCCATAATTGTAAACGCCGCGTTTCAGCAGGGCGGCCAGCACATCGGTATAGGGCGTCTCAACGTTAAAACCTTCAGTGAACGAATCGCCAAAGACCGCAATCGGATACTCGCTGTACACCTGCGCCGGAAGCCGGAAGCCGTCCGCATCCCAGCGGATCATGAACTGCGTCAGCGGCTCGTTATCCTGTGGCGGTCGGATGCTGCCCGGCATGGCTGCGAACAGATCACCATCCGCAGGCCGGAAATAGATCTGAAGCGACTGTGAAGGGGAAATCCGCTGGCTGTACTCCATCGCGCCGAAGACCAGCGCAGGCATCGACATCAGCACCAGCGTCGCCAGCCCAAAGGCCAGCCCAAAGCCAAACATGATCAGAGCAAGTGATTTCAGCAGGCGGTTCATCAGGACAGAGACAGGTGATCAGCGCACGAAGAATCCGAAGTCAAGGTAATAGAGCATCTGGTCGTCACGGACTTCTTCACCATAAGCTTTAAAGACAAAAGCTCTGGCATCATGACGTTTGAGTTTCTTTTTAAGGGTGTTCCACTGCGATTTTGACGGCTCGGTGACCCCGTCCGCCAGCACAAAGTACGTCGGCAGGAACCACGCCCGATAATGGCCGTCGGGATATTCATCAAGGCTGATGAGCTGTGTATCCTCACCGACTGCCGGATTGGTCAGCACGGATGTCATCAGCGCCTGGACAGACTCCAGTGGGCGGCGCTTGAACTCTGGCAGCGGTTTCGAAGGGGATGAAGCATCAGAATCAGACATGAGTATGGTTACAATCAGACAGGCGGCCACGGATAATTCGGTCCGGGGCCAGGCTTAGGAAATCTTCCGGTATTCAGCAGCCGCTCTACCCGCCGCCGGTAGGCGATCATCTCCTGCGGAGACAGCAGCTCCTGTAATGCACAGACGTATTCGCTCTGCGGCTGTTCCAGTTCGTTGCACAGCCGCTGGACATCATCCAGCAGGGCGGCGGGGATGGGCTGACCGGCAAAATCCCAGATCACGGTCCGCAGTTTATGGGCAGCATTGAACGTCAGGCCGTGGTCAATCGCCCAGATACGGTTGCTGGCATCCACCAGACAATGACCGCCCTTGCGATCCGCATTATTGATGATGCAGTCGAAAAGTGAGAGATAAACCAACTGGGGCCGGAGCGCTTCATCGAACGAGAAGTAATTGTACTCCGGATCATGCTCCACGTAGAACTGAAGCGATCCCAGTCCACGCGGCCCTTCCCGCAGCACCGTCGGTGGGACGATCTGCCATCCGAGAAATTCAGAGGTCAGGAAGGATGCACGCTCGCGCAGGCAGAGTGTGCCATCAGGGAAATCCCAGAGTGGGCGTTCCCCGATGCGCGGCTTGTAAACGCAGGGGATCAGCAGATCGTTATAGCGAACCGAGAGCAGAAACGTGTAATTCGAACTCCAGCGGATCGAGCCGTGGTCGATCTCGACCTGGCCTTTTTCAATCGCCTCTAGCACTTGTTCGACAGAGATGGAGACCGAATCAAGAACCGGATCTTCGCCGGTCGTTGCAGAGGCAGCATTCGCCGTTTCGCCTACGGTACCGTCGATCTTTTCGGTTTCGTCCTCTGGTGGGATCTGCTCATCAGTCACAGGGCTGCTGGGCCTCTTTACTCAAACGGCCAAATAGACCAAACGGGTTGAGAGACAAAAGCGCGGCTGGCTTACGTCCAGTAATAAACCAGACGGCCATTCTGCTTCGGATTCACACGGCCAGACTGCACTGTATCCAGCGCCTGAACGCTCAAAGCACGCATCTGCTCACGGCTGCACCACATGCGCACAACACCCGGTGAAACACTTTCTTCGCTTTCCAGACCAAACACATCATCCGCATCATCATCATCGGACTGCGACGGGACGAATTCCTGCGCCACCAGCACGATCAGATCGCGGTCCTCATCATAACCAAGGCCCATCTGCGAAACGCGGAAGACCGGTTCAATCGGTTCGCGCAGGTCCATGTCCAACCCGTGCAGGTCAATTCCAGTTTCAGCGTCATAGCGCTGGTCCAGATCGTCAATCAGCTCACGGATCGCTTCGCTTAGCGCCCATGACTGCTCTTTCTCGATGACCATCGAGACGATACGGGCTTCCTGCCCAGCCTGAAGATAAAAGACGCGCTGTCCCTTCGGGCCGATGGTCCCAATGGTGACAAAATCGACAGATGTCAATTCTATTTCGATGTTAGCCATAGCTTTCCTTGTACCTCACTACTCAGCCTGAGGTTCCTGACGGGTAACCTTTACTGCTTTCAGATGTGCAATATCGTTGATCACCCCCACATACGGGCGGCTGTGACCGAGTGTGATGGTGCTGATAGATGCGGGGGAAATCACCAGACGCTGGAAGTTATCCAGATGCATCCCAAGATAATGGGCCAGCGCCATCTTGATAATATCGGCATGGGATACAACGACGATCGTCTGATTCGGATGGACCTGCACCAGACGTTCGATCTCATTTACCGCACGTGTCTGGGCATCTCGCAGCGCTTCCCCGTTGGGAAACACCGCCCGTGAAGGGTATTCCTGAATGACACTCCACATCTTTCGCATCCGCAGCAGCGCGATGCTCATCCCTTCCCAGTCCCCGTATCGAACCTCACCAATCAGATCATTGGTCTGCACGGTGAGCTGGGGATGATGCGCCTGAATAGCTGCCGCCGTCTCCATCGTGCGATCCAGCGGACTCGCGTAAATATGCCGGATTGGAGCATCGGCCAGACGTGTGCCCAGCGCTTCGGCCTGGGCCTTGCCTTCATCATTCAGATGAATATCCGGCAGACGTCCCGCCAGCTTCCCGGTTTTTACATAATCATTGACTGCGTGACGGACTAAAAGGATTGTGGTCATGCGCTCGCTTTGCGTCAGGCCGGTATAAAATTCCTTTAACCAGTATAACATTAATGTGACCTGCCTGATATAACAATCGCACTCACTTTACATAATCTAATGTCGTTTTTACGTTAGAACGCCGCGTTTCGGATGCATGGCGGCTGTTCTCCAGCAAACGCCCAGCAGATCCCGCACGTGCAATACAATACGCCGATTTCCAACCGACACCACACGATATATTTGAAAACTCTAACCGCACGACCAGAACATACGTGCTACACTATAAAATACATGTACCTTAACATCCCGTGGTCTCACGCCTCTGCTTTGCAGCACAAAACTGCGGTAGCATGTTCTTGCAGCGGCATAAAATTTTTGCGCCGCCGCCGCCGCTGCAAGCAATTTTGAACCTGAAGTTCGATCAGATGACCTTGCTTGCAGCCGAATCGCGCTGCAAGGCGCTGCAAGGCGCTAGTCTGCCCCATCGCCGCCCAGCAGATCATCGCCCAGCAGATCCCGCACCGCACAGACCAGCGCATCGGC
>CAYNDH010000145.1:5346-6561 GCA_964395665.1 uncultured Anaerolineaceae bacterium | reverse complement strand
CGCCCAGCAGATCATCGCCCAGCAGATCCCGCACCGCACAGACCAGCGCATCGGCATCCGCCGGAGTCGTATAAATCTGGAACGACACGCGGATAAACGGACGCCCCTGCCAGATCGTCACCGGCACTTCGATCCGATAATCTTCGATCAGACGATTTTTGAACGCCTGCGGATCAATATCCACCGGCAGCGGGGCCAGACACATCTGCGCGTAGGCATCCGGTGGCACGGGGATCACACTGTCAGTCAGGTCGCACAGGCGCTGCTGTGTCTCCACCGCCAGCGCATGACAGCGGGCACGCACCGTCGGCCAGTCATGCTGATCCATGAAGTCAATCGCCGCCGGGATCGCCAGCCACGGGGCCGGATCAAGCGTCCCCTGCTGCTGATGCCGTGTGACAAAATCCGCCGCTGTCGTATGCCCGACATCCGGCAGATGATAGCCCCAACTGATCACCAGCGGATGGATCTCCGGCTGATGTTCCGGCCTTACATACAGAAAGGCCGAGCCTTTCGGCGTAGACATCCACTTGTGACAGTTGCCGGTGTAAAAGTCCGCGCCAAGCGCATCCAGATCAAGGTCAAGCTGGCCGGGGACATGTGCGCCGTCGATCAGCGTCAGGATACCAGCATCACGGGCGCGGCGACATAGTTCCGCAGCCGGTAAAATCATCCCGGTTACTGATGTGATATGGCTGAAAAACAGCATCCGTGTGCGCGGCGTCACAACTGACCAGATCCGCTCGACGATCTCGGCATCATCCGGTCGCGGCAGGGGGATATGAGCGCGGACCAGACGAGCGCCTGTCAGATCACAGACGAACTGAAGGGCACTTTCACACGCGCCGTACTCATGATCGGTGATTATGATCTCATCACCGGGCTGGAGTCTCAGTGAACGAGCGATGGTATTCACGCCGGTCGTCGCATTATCCACCCAGATCAGATGATCCGCATCTGTGCCGAGATACTGCCCCAGACGACGCCGCGCCTCATTCATCAGCACATCAGACCGACGGATGCCGTCCGCCCCCCCCAGAAACGCGACCGGCTGGCGTTCAAGTTCACGCTGCCAGTACTGGTAGATCTCAAAGACCGGTTTGGGGCACGCCCCGAACGAGCCGTGGTTCAGGAAAATCACATCAGGATCAAGCAGAAACAGATCACGAACACCAGGCTGCGTCATAAACACCTCATATCACCTGTGAGCAGGTA
>CAYNDH010000145.1:0-5246 GCA_964395665.1 uncultured Anaerolineaceae bacterium | reverse complement strand
CACCTGTGAGCAGGTACAAAACACCTGTTGGAAACTGCAAACCAACAGTGTATGATGCTGGACATGTCGAAAATAAGAACCGCACCATACCAATTTTTCACCCTGCTGCTGACCGCCATGCTGGTAGGATGCAATCTGCAAGGCACAACCGCCGCAGAGACGCTGATTCCACCCACCACCACCCGCGTGACCGTGCTCGCATCACCGGTCCCCACACTGGCCCGCACCATTCACACCATCGAAGCGCCGACGCAGGTTGCACAGGCGGTCACCGCAACGCCGGACGTCACGCCCGAACCCACCTGCGATCTCGATGCATCGGTCTCCAACATCCGGCACGAGGTGCAGGCGGATTTCAATTACGCCGCCCGTACCACCCAGGTCGATCAGATCGTGCGTTATATCAACCGTACCGACACACCGCTGACGGACATCGTCCTCAATATCGAAGCCAACCGCTATCCCGATACCTTCACGCTGACGGAACTGGCGATTGTCAGTGTGGATGGCGAACAGACGCCGCAGTTCGATCTGACCGGTCGGCGGATGCGCGTCGAACTGCTGGAGCCGCTGCGCCCGGACTGCGTGGTTGAACTCCATTTGAGCTTCAGCATCGCCGTGCCGTCCGTGGCAGATGGCGTGCTGGCCTTCCGTGGCTTTTTCGGACACACGCCGCGTCAGGTCAATCTCGGTCACTGGCTGCCGACGGTCGCGCTGCGGGCTGGGGATGATTGGGTGACACGTCAGCTTGTCTTCCTTGGCGAACAGGAAGTGCTGGTAGCATCAGATTGGGATGTGACGCTCAAAGTCACCGAAGCCGGTGAGGATCTGATAGTCGCCGCGCCGGGTGAAGTGGAAGAACTCGGCGAGCATGAATGGCGCTATCAGCATCTCAGCGCCCGTGATTTCACCGTTAGCATGAGCGAAGAATTCAAGCTTAGCCGCATGGACGCCCTGAACGGCACGACGCTTGAACTCTATACCCTGCCTGATGCACAAGTCACACTGGCCGATGGGAAGAAAGTCGATGGCGCGGCCCATGCGCTGAACGTCGGCCTGATGGCACTGGACTCCTACAGCGACCTGTTCGGCGATCTGCCGGTGAAGCGTCTGCTGATCGTGCAGGGTGATTTCCCTGACGGGATGGAGTTTTCCAGCATTGTCTTCGTCAGCACTGACTGGTTTACACGCTATACCGGCGATCCGGCCAGCTTCCTGACGCTGATCACGGTGCATGAGGTCGCGCATCAGTGGTGGTATGCGCAGGTCGGGAACGATCCCGCGCTGGCCCCATGGCTGGATGAAGCGCTGGCGACCTACTGCGAATACGTCTTCATTGAGGAATTCTATCCGCATCTCAAGGACTGGTGGTGGAGCTTCCGCATCCAGAATTACGCGCCAGAGGGTTTTGTGGACAGCACGGTTTACGAGTTCAACAGCATCCGGCAGTATATCAACGCGGTCTATCTGCGTGGTGTGCTGATGCTGCATCAGCTTCGGCAGGACATCGGCACCGAGGCGTTTTTCGACTGGCTGAAGCGCTACGCCACCGAAGGCAGCGGCGAAGTCGTCACGCCCAATTTCCTGTGGTCGCTGATGTCCCCTGAACAGCTTGCCGCGACTGCCTCCACCCGCGCCAAATTCCTGCGCCAGCCCAACGTCCCCTGACGTCAGGGCTGCGACTGACGGCGCGATTCGAAGCTGACTTCCGGATACTGTATTGATGGGCCGGTCAGCAGTGATGCAGGTTGGACCCGAAGATGCTGTTCGAAAAAGGCAACCGAGTAGGCGTTCACAATATCAAAGATCCGCTGCTGGCTCACCGGCCCGGTCAGCCCAATCTGCGATAACAGCGGCGACCAGTACGGGAAATCGGTCAGGTTCAGGTGAAACATATTCGGGATCTGCAGATAGTAGCCATCCTCCGGCAGGCTCTCATAGACCGTGCGCATCGTGTGCTGATGCAGCAGAATCTCGTGTTCGATCCAGCCGCCCGCCCGTTCGCGTTCGAAGCGCATGGTATCCGCATCACGGGTGATCCACATCACCGGCTGCTGTAAGCCCTCTCTCACCACACCGGAAGACATATAGGCATCCATGACGAGACAGGCCTTCAGCCGAACATCATTCAGACAGGCTTCGGCAGCATTAATGGCACCGAGTGAGATGCCGAAGATCCCCACCTGCTCCAGATCAAGCCGTCCGGTCAGGATGCCATTGGGATCGACATGGTTAAGCCTTTCCAGTTGATCGAGCGCGAAACTGACATCCGCCGCAAAATACGGGACAATGCCTTCCTGCATCGGCTCACCAAACAGGGCTGCCGTCTCTGGCTGTGGTTCTACGCTTTGCACCACCAGCGGATGAAGGTCATCTCTTGTCAGGCCGGAGATCTGCCGACCGTCGGGAAACTGCACCAGGGCTGCTGCTCCCGGCTGATCCAGTCCGACGACAATATAGCCATGCGAGACCAGCTCTTCGATCTGAAACATATTGGACTGACGAAACCCGCTCAATCCCGACAGAAAAATCAGGACCGGGTACTGTGGCTGATCGTCGGCAATCGGTGCCGCGACCGCAGCATGTATCGTCACAGATCTTAAATGTGTGAATAAAAAGGTGGGAAGCCCTGTCAGCCGTGCAATTGCCGGTGTGACCGCATCCGCATCCATGATGTAGGGCGCCGGTGGCAGTCCTAAGGTATCACCTGCCGGATACCAGACCTGTGCCATGAGTTCACGCTCGTCGTCGGGATCGTGGGTGAAAAGCTCCGGGCGGCCTGTCCCGGCCCAGTGATAGCTCAGCGTCCCAATCGCATAGGGGCCGCTGGGTTGAGGAAACTGAAAGACAGGCAGCGCCAGCGGTAACACCATTGAAATGATCAGTCCCATAATGCCAAGGCCAGTTCCCGCACCTGTCATAAGGCTGCTGAGGTGCAGGCTGTCTGGCGTCTGCCGGATCATAAGCCAGATCAGAAAGAAAATGCCGGTCAGAAGATAGGCGGGCAGCATCTGCCAGCGAACACCTTCTGCGATGATCTGCACAATGGCGATCAGCAGGGCAGCCGGTGCGACCATCCGAAGGCCATAGAGGACATTTGGAAGCGGAAGAATCAGACTGAGAAAGGCGAGCAGGTTGGCAGCAGACAACAGGATTTCGAACGGTCTCACCTGACAGATCCTTTAGTGTCGATGGGCGGCTCGTATGTATTACGCAGGCTGTCAGATTTCGTTCCAGGGACTGCGTCGCTGTTTTTGCCCCTTACTCCAGACCGGCGCGGATGTTCAAAAAGTAGGTGAAGTCAAGGCCGCCGGGCGAGTGTCCAAACTGGGTGAGCATCTGCGCGCATTCGCTGCGATGCTGCGTCCCGTGATTGACCACATGCCACAGACAATGCCACCGCACGCGCTCACGCACACCTTCCGGGATCACATAGCGGACAATCGCAGCGAACTTGATGACCGCATTATGAAGTTTGTCGATGCCGAGGTCAAAGCCTATCGTGCTGAAAAACGCGGTGAAAACAGAGATCAGGCAGAGTGATGCAAATCACTTGTTGATCTAAATCCTCACTCTCCATCCCCCGACTTTCACCTCGTGCACGCCCCGATGTGGTACAATTCAGCCGGAAATTTTGCGGCAGCCGAGCACACAGCCGCTGTCATCTCAAACCACAGGAAAAACGCAAATGAGCAGAACCGATTGGACGCCGATTATCGGGCTGGAAGTCCATGCCGAGCTGATGACCGAGAGCAAGATGTTCAGCGCCTGCCCGGTGGTGGACAGCGTCGAAGCACCGCCCAACAGCGCGGTCGATCCCCTGTCGTTAGGCATGCCGGGGACGCTGCCGGTCGTCAACCAGCAGGCGATTGAATACGGCATGATGGTCGGGCTGGCGCTGCACTGCGACATCCCGGAGATCAACCAGTTTGCGCGGAAAAGCTACTTTTACCCTGACCTGCCCAAAGGCTACCAGATCAGCCAGTATGACCGCCCGCTGGCGGTGGATGGCTATCTGGACATCGACCTGTCCGACGGCAGCATCAAGCGCATCGGCGTGCGCCGCGCCCACCTGGAAGAGGACACCGGCAAGCTGACGCATCTGGGCGACGGCAGCAGTCTGGTCGATTACAACCGCGCTGGTGTCCCACTGCTGGAGATCGTCTCCGAACCCGACCTGCGCAGTTCAGAAGAGACCGAGGCTTACGGTCGCAAGCTGCGGGCGATCTTACAGTATCTCGGCGTGAATCACGGCGATATGTCGAAGGGCGTGCTGCGCTTCGAGGCCAATGTCAGCGTGATGCACAAGGACGACAAGGAATTCCGCCAGCGCACCGAGATCAAGAACCTGAACAGCATTCGCAGCATGGTGCGCGCCATTGATTACGAGATCGACCGCCAGATCAAGCTGTACGAAAGCGGTGACACGGTCAAATCGGCTACGCTCGGCTGGGACGAGCAGAAGCAGCGCATCATCATCCAGCGCTATAAAGAGCGGGCCGACGAATACCGCTATTTCCCGGAGCCGGATCTGCCGATTCTGGAAATCAGCCGTGAATACGTCGAACAGGTTCGCGCCGCACTGCCTGAACTGCCGGAAGCCAAGCGTCAGCGGTTTATCGAGCAGTTCGGCCTCTCGGAATATGATGCACGGGTGCTGGTCATGGATCAGGCCGTCTCGCATTACTACGAAGATGTGATCGCAGCCGGGGCTGATCCCAAGCAGGCCGCCAACTGGATTCTGACCAACCTGTTCGCGCTGATGAACAAGGTAGGTGCAGAACGTGAGACACTGGCAGAGGGCAATATCCCGGCGGCGAATCTGGCGGAACTGGTCAAGCTGGTGGCATCCGGCGCGATCAACAATAACACCGCTGTCGGTGTACTGGCGACGATGTGGGACACCGGCGACAAGGCATCCGTGATTGTCGAGCGCGAAGGGCTGGCACAGGTCAGCGATACCAGCGCGATTTCAGCGGTAGTCGATCAGGTGATCGCCGAGAATCCCGATCTGGTGCAGAAGTATCTGGACGGCAACGAGAAGATGCTTCAGGCGCTGTTTGGCCCGGTCATGAAGGCGATGAAGGGCAAGGGCAACCCGCAGACCATCCGCGAGATCCTTCAGCAGCAGCTCGACAGCAAGCGGTAACACGTTCATCAGACGGACACGGTACATGCGAAGCATGTCTGGCCGTGTCCCGACGCCTGAATAACGAACGATGCAGGGGCCGGAAGAATCCGGCCCA
>CAYNDH010000144.1:0-11623 GCA_964395665.1 uncultured Anaerolineaceae bacterium | reverse complement strand
GTAGGGACAATGCCTGCGTTGTCCGGGGGTTCTGTAAGGTTCAATAGAAATACCTGCCCCTGTAAGGTTAGGGGATGGGGGTGAGCCGTGGCCCGATTTACATCTCGCTTTAGTATGGGATTTCCTTAACCTGGTACGCATGAGGGCCGGAAAAATCCGGCTCCCACCTGCCAGATCGTGTGTGCCGACGTCAAAAAGTTATCGTTTTATTGATATAAGACTGAAGAAGAAATAACGCTTATGCTCTCTGTCAACAATATTGAAGTGATCTATAACAGCGTGATTCTGGTGCTGCGCGGGATCTCGTTTCAGGTCGAACCGGGGCAGATCGTCTCGCTGCTGGGGCCGAACGGTGCGGGCAAATCGACGACGCTGAAGGCGATCAGTGGGCTGCTGCGAAGTGAAATGGGCGAGATCACCCGTGGCAATGTCACATGGCATGATGAACGCATCGACACCCGCAGCGCGGAAGACATCGTGCGGCGCGGCGTGATTCAGGTGATCGAAGGGCGCCCGCTGTTCCGTCATCTGACCGTGGAAGAAAACCTGATGATCGGCGCGATGCCGTATGAAGGCGGACGGCGTGCGAAGCAGGATCTGGAGATGGTGTTCAACTATTTCCCGCGTCTGCGCGATATGCGGCGGCGTGTGAGCGGTTATCTGTCCGGCGGTGAGGGACAGATGCTGGTGATCGGGCGGGCGCTGATGGGGCATCCACGGCTGATTATGCTGGATGAACCGTCACTGGGGCTGGCCCCGATGCTGGTCGAAGAGATCTTCGAGATCGTATCGGAGATCCGCGCACAGGAAAAGGTCTCGGTGCTGCTGGTGGAACAGAATGCACGGGCGGCGCTCGGCATCGCCGATCATGGCTATGTAATGGAGAATGGGCGCATCGTGCTGGATGGCCCGGCGGCGACTCTGCGTGAAAATGAGGACATCAAGGAATTCTATCTCGGCCTGAATCAGTTGGGGGCGCGCAAGAGCTACCGCGATGTCAAGCATTACAAGCGGCGCAAGCGCTGGTTGGGCTAAGTCGGGCTGGATTTAGGCTGAATATCCTGATGAATGAGGCAGACCACAGCGAACATGATCCGAATGATGAGCCGCAGGCAGAGAGTCCGCGTCGGCTGCACGCCTTTGTCAGCGGTAAGGTGCAGGGTGTGAGTTTCCGCTGGTATACGGCGCAGGAAGCGCGACGGCTGGGCATTATGGGCTATGCGCGCAATCTGGATGATGGCAGGGTCGAAGTGCAGGCCGAAGGCTCGAACGAAGCGCTGGAAGCCCTGCTTCAGTTTCTGCACACAGGATCACCGGGGTCGTCGGTCCGGCGGGTGAGCGCCCAATGGCTGGATGCCGGTGAGCCGTTTTCTGATTTCGAAATCCGGTGAGCGTCAGTCTAAACCTCACCCCTCCGCCCGGAGAGGGGAGGCAGAGATTCGTTGTGATCCATTCTTTACGCCACCCATCACGGGCATGATACACACCGCGTGTCAGCACGCATGGGCTGGAAGAATCTGGCCCTGCGTTCTTATACACGGTGCATGCTGCCGTGTGCGGTGTGTCTCTCCGAGATGATCCCCCGTTATTTCTCCGCCATTTCCCAAACACAGGCGTTTCCCAAGCATGTAAATTTCAGAGGTTTTTTACGTATTTCTGTTGACACGGCAATCAGCGAACCGATACCCTAGTTACTGAGTGATTCTCTTTTGTTCAAGTTGTACCCACCCCCAACCCTCTTTAACAAGGAGTAGTGATTTTTAATGATAAGAAATTCTTCCAAAAAATTACTGACGCTGGCGATTGCCATGGTGCTGGCAATGACATTTATTGCTGGCATCGCGACACTCGTCGGCGCACAGGACGGTGGGTTACTGCCCCTGCCTTCACGTATTTTCAACCAGCAAGCCAAGCCAACCGGCGATGTCGGCGGGGTTCAGGATGATATTGGATACAGCGTCGCCCTGAGCGGTGATGGCAACATCGCCCTGGTCGGGATGCCGGGATATAACCCCGGCGGCCAGAACTTAAAAGGGCGTGCCATTGTTTATACCCGCAGTGGTTCGACATGGTCACAGCAGCAGATCCTTCAAGATCCCAGCGGCGGCGGCGCCGATGCCTTCGGATTTTCGGTGGACATCAATGCTGCCGGTAATGTGGCTGTCATCGGCGCATACGGCTGGGAAAATGGCGAAAGCGATGATGGCCGTGGTGCGGCGTATGTCTACCGCCATAATGGATCAAGCTGGGTGCTGGACAAGCGTTTAACCGCCAGTGACGGTGACAAGTTCGACGCCTTCGGTACAGCCGTCGCGATCAGCGGTGAGGGCAATCACGTTCTGGTCGGCGCGACCGGCGAAGACCGACCGGATGCGGGTGGGACCGTGCTGGCAAACGGCGCAGTTTACGCATACACCTACACCGGTGCGAACTGGGCCGAGACTGACAAGATCCGCCCCTTTGCTGATTACCAGAATGATGTCTTTCACAAGTTCGGCTCGTCCATTGCGGTGGATCATTTCGGCAATACGGCGGTGATCGGTGCGCCGGGGGCAGATCCCATTGCCAAGGATGAAGGCGCTGCCTATATCTTCACCCGTGCCGGAACCGCTTGGACCAAGATCGCCACGCTGACCGACATCTACGGTGGCGAAGGCGATGAATTCGGTACATCAGTGGCGATTGATGGCAACGGTGCAGTTGTCATGGTCGGCGCACCCTATGCTGATACCAACGCGGATGATGCCGGTGCGGTGGTGGCCTACCTGCGGAATGGGTCTAACTATGTATTCAACCAGCGGATTACCGGCCAGACTAATTCAGCACATTTCGGGCAGTCGGTGGCGCTCAACGGCACCGATGGCCGCACAGCCGTGATCGGAGCGCCGGGGGATAGTGCGCGTGGGGCCTTCAGCGGCGCGGCCTTTGTGTTCCTGCGCAGCGATAGCGCGGTATGGGGGGAATATGCCAAGCTGGTGCCCAGTGACAGCGCAGCAGGTGACAATTTCGGCACCAGTCTGGGGATCAGCGATAACCGCCTGACGGTGCTGGCAGGTTCTCCAAATCATGCCAATAAGGGCGCGGCGTATGTCTTCTATGATCCGCAGCTTGTCCCGACCAATACACCGGAGCCGGGTGATCTGACCAATACACCAGTACCGGGCAGCTCGACCGATACGCCAGCCCCGCCGACTGTTGTCCCGACGATCACGAATACCCCGACTTCGACTCCGCCCGCGGTTGAACTGCTGATAAACGGCGGCCTCGAAGACAAGGATGACAATAATCAGGCCGTGGCGTGGACCAAGAAGAAGGACACGAAGGACAAGGTCAAATGCACCAAGGACCCGAACAAGCCGATTTCGTATGAGGGACTGTGTGTCTATCAGATGAAGAACATCAACGGCCTGAAGGGTAAGACGCTGCAGAAGATTGACCCCGCGCTGGTGAAACCGGGTGACACCCTGCGTCTGGAAGGTGCGGTATGGGCTTCCAACAACAAGGCGAAGGCCAAGGTGAAGCTGGTGGTCAAGTACACCGATCCGAACCTCGAACGCGGTAAGGTCGTTATCACACTGGACGGCGGCTCGAAACAGTGGGTGCCATTCGTGGATCTGGCGACCAAGGGCGATCTGGTTCATGTCACCGGTGTGCCGTCACAGGTCAAGGTCCTGCTGCTGAACAAGAGTGTTGGTGGCAAGATCCGCTACGATGCGGTGAGCGTGAAACGGTACGAACCGGGATCACTGCCACCGGCGCTTAGCTCTGATTTCGGCTCGGTGGATACACTGCCGCTTCCGTAATCGGACACCAACCAGCAGATGTCTGCTGACATGAGGCAGCCTCTATAACGAAGATCGGGATACCGGACAGACCGGCGGTATCCCGATCTTTTTGTTTGCCGGTCGGCAGGGATGCTGGCTGGATTGTGTACCGGGAACTGAGCGTAAAAATTGCGCCACCTCTCAAGATGATTTATGCTTGGGTTGTGTTGACTGAAAGGACGGCGATATGCTGGGAAAAGGTCCGACGCTAATCTATAATCTGATCAGCATCATCTTCCTGATTATGACGATTCTGGTGGTGGCCTACGTGGTGCTGCAAGTCACGCAGGCGACGTAGCCTGCCGCCTGTATTTTACGTGTGCCATGCGTGTTGATGGGGGCGGCGCTGCCCGGTCCATCTGCCGCGAGGCTGTCCCGATGACTGGCAGGACTGGCATGATCGGCGTTAGACGTTAGATGTCGCTTATCTCACCACAGGTGAGGGGGAACTGGTGAAAGCCGTTTATAACATTATTGCACTCATCTTTTTTATCCTCACAATCGCCGTGATTGTGGTTGTCGGGGTGATGCTGGTGACTCCGCTCGAAGAAGCGGTTGCGGATCTGCCGACGACGGTGCCAGATGACCTGTTTCCCACGCTGACGCCAACATTTACGCATACACCGACGTTTACGCCAACATTTCCGCCGACATTCACGCCGACCTTCACCGCGACATATACCCTGACACCCAGTATGACGCCTTCGCACACACCGACGATCACATTTACACCGTCAATCACGCCGATTCCGTCGCTGACATTCACGCCGTCGATCACACCGACGGCGGAACCGGATACGCCCACACCGACGCCGACCGGCCCGACAATGACGCCGGTTCCGTCCCTGAGTCCGTATCTGTTCGGGGCGCGGGAAGGGCCGCAGTTTTCAGCGAATATGTACAATACACTCGGATGCGCGTGGCAGGGCATCGGGGGGCAGGTCTTCGACCTGCAAGGGTTCGAGATCCCGCGTGGCAGCTATCAGGTGCGCGTTTACGGCAGCGGGATTGAGACAGTGGTGGAGATCGGGACCAATTCGCTGTACGGCATCGTGTCCGGCTGGGAAGTACAGGTCGCCAGCGGTGTCAATTCCAACGTCTATTTTGTAAGGCTGGAGACGGTCAACTCCACGCCGATTTCGGAAGAAGTGCAGGTGGGTTTCAGCAGTGACTGCGCGGCAAATGTGGCGCGGGTGAATTTTGCGCAGCTCCGGGCGCCGTAAATCTGTGCTGCAAGCGGTGACAGTAGACGAAATTAACTCTGATGTCTGACTACGATCCTGAAAATCCGCTGTCTGGTGCGACTGGCGCAGAGGGCGCATCTGGCACAGAGGGCGCATCTGGCGCAGACGAGCCGGAAAGCGCAACACCGATCCGGCGGGTGGGGCGGCGTGATCGCAAGCGGCAGATCAAGGCGGATGATAAGAGCGGCCTGTTCGATACACTGAACGACGGCGCCAGTGTGCACGGTGACGCCAGTGTGCACGGTGACACCAGTGTGATCGACGATGAAGGCATGATCGAGCCGGTGACGGCGCTGCCGGATATGCCCGGACGTCCGCTGCCGGATGATGAGTATGATGCTGAAGCCGCTCCGCTTGAGGGTGATTTCGTGCTGGAAAAGGATGACCGCTTTCCGCCGGTGGTGATCCCGCGCAGCAGCAGCAGCGGCGAACGCCGGACACGACGTACTCGTGCGCGGGGTGAGGCCCGGACTGACATCGACCGTTCGCAGCCGATGGCACAAAAGCGGCGTGTCGGGCGGCATGATCGTGTCGCGCTGCTCTTTCTGCTGGCGACGATCGCCGTCGCAGCGTATTTTGTCTATCTCTGGCAGAATCCGTATTCACTGCTGAATCCACTGGCACCGGAACGTCCGGTGATTTATGTGACAGCGACACCCGGCCCCGGTACAGCCGATGCAACAGGCGCTTCTGACAGCGGCGAAACCGGTGCGACGGGCGATCCTGTTTATCCCTATGCCGTGCGGGATGGCGTGCAGCTTAGTGCGCTGGCCGATCAGTGCGGTCAGGTGGTGATCACCGGGCTGATTGACGGTTCAGGGCAGGAGACGGCTTATGCGGTACGCGCCAGCGGTGGTGATCAGGATGAGGGTGTGATCACGACCTATGTGACGGAAGCGGGTGCGCAGGTTTATCTGATTAACCTGCCGATGCCGGACGCACCGACGATTTATCTGCTTCAGCTTTATGACCTGGTGGGGCAGGCGCTTTCGGCAGAAGTCCCGGTGCAGATCACGCCGGGATGCACCGCCAACCGTGCATCGGTCAATTTCGCGCCGCGTGGCTGATGGTCAGTGATGCATCAGACCGGCTTATCCAGAGAACCGCTTGACCTTGACCGTATACAGGAAGGTTGATGCCGTGCAGCGGCTTGTTCACAATATCAGACGGTATGTACGGGCGTTCATCGGGGCTGTCCGCCTGACGATGAAGGGCGAAACACCGCCTGCCCCGAATCATCCTGAAGTCCGGGGATGGCTGAAAGCCGGTGTGATGCAGTTTGATGAGACGATGCGCCGGGTGGAACAGGGTGGACTGACGCAGGCCAGCCGTCAGGAGATCGTGCTGGTGGCGGATGGCCGGAAGATCACGATGGAGATGATCCTCAAAAGTGTGCACTATCATCTGACAGAGGAGTATCCGTATCTGCTGCGGGATGAGACGGCATATTCGCGGCTGGCGATCCACACCTCTAATTTCAATGATGAGTATCGCATCAGACGATTAATTGAAAAACTCCAGGAGCAGCAGACGCCGGTCCCGGAGGCGATGCTTGCGGCGCTGGAAGCCTTAAGACTTCACCTTCATTCTTTCCCGGAAAATACAGAAGCTGACACGGGAAATGTACGAAAATAGTTAGAGTTATGTTATAAAGATCAGTGCCGCTGTGAAAACTGAATTCAATTCTGCCTCAACTCTCTGTTTGTTAAGCACTTTATAAATAGCAGTTGTAAAGAATTGTAAAAACTTCTAAACCTTAATTGACTGATTTCGAAAAGCCGTGCTATTCTGATAGATGTACTGCGATATGCAGTGATCGTTATTCTTTATCTCTTTAGGAGAAATCATCATGATGTACAATCCGCGTGAAGAAGGTCAGGGTCTGGTTGAGTATGCTCTCATCCTGGTCCTCGTTGCAGTGGTCGTGATCGTTATCCTGACCCTGCTTGGGCCGGCCATTGGCAATATCTTCTCCAACATCGTTCAGGCCTTCGAAGGCCAGTAAACGCAATAACGATCGGAAAACGGCGCTCAACGAGCGCCGTTTTCTATTCCCGGCCATGTGCGCGACTCATTGTGCCGCTATCGCGCCGCCGGAGATCACAGCGCCCCTAGCTGTGCCAGCAGATATATCCCATCTGAACTCACCCAGTATTCCGCGATCCTGCCATCCGCAATGCGCATGATGTCGATCCCGCCGAACGTGATCGGCGTGCCGGGGCTGACGGTCGCGCCGGGGAAGTCACCCTTATAGCGGCCTGCACTGGTCCAGCGGGCGGCGAGGCGATTCGCTGCGACAATCGGTTCCAGTTCAATCCGAAATACCAGATCAGAAAATGGTGCGTGCCCCAGGTGGATCATCTGAAGGACACCTTCCGGGCCGCGCAGGTCCAGCGGATTTTGCGGATCGCTGGGGGCCTGATGCACGCGGCAGTCGGCAGCGATGATCTGGTGCGCCAGTTCGAAATGCCCATTCCAGAGATCGATCCACATCTGATAGAGCTGCTGCGGTGTGCGTTGAGATGTCGGTGTCATTGTGACTGTCTCCTCTCGTATCGGGTAGCTGCATTGTAAAAAACGTGCCACCCTGTGCCGCCCCCTAAATATCTGGGGCGAAATTTCGCGCTCTACCATTGACAGAGGGGGATGTGTCCCCTAGAATGTTGAGCGCCCCAGGCAGGACAGAAGTGTTGCGTCCGTCCCAACTGATCCGGCTCGTTCAATTCTCCACTTCATTAAATCTCATCTTGAAGTCCGAATGAACGCTGTGATACAATACGAGTGAAGTGCCGCCGTAGCTCAATTGGCAGAGCACCTCTCTTGTAAAGAGGATGTTAAGGGTTCGAGTCCCCTCGGCGGCTTTGGAAGATCGCAAGACTTCCCGCAGTACGCGAGTGCGTTAACAATCGCGAAAAGCCACGGCGTTGTGTCCCGAGCGGCAAAGGGAGCGGGCTGTAAACTCGTCGGCGCAAGCCTTCGCAGGTTCGAGTCCTGCCAACGCCACAAAATGGAGCTGAAAAGCTCCATTTTATGCCATTGTAGCTCAGGGGTAGAGCACTCCCTTGGTAAGGGAAAGGTCATGGGTTCAATTCCCATCAATGGCTCTGATCCAACCAGAAACTTTTTGTAGCACTTTGAGGAAAGACAGTCATGGCGAAAAAGGGCAACCGGATGCTCGTCAAGATGCGGAGTACCGAAAGCGGGCACATGTACATCACGTACAAGAACCGCCGCAACGACACTCAGCGTCTGGAGCTTAAAAAGTATGATCCTCATGTGCGCAAGCACGTGTTGTATCGCGAGACGAAATAACGATCTACTTCCATACCGCCAGGTATGATGCCCTAGATTGAAATATCGAAGGCAGCTTTAGGGGCGTAGCTCAATTGGCAGAGTGGCGGTCTCCAAAACCGTAGGTTGCAGGTTCGAGTCCTGCCGCCCCTGTAGATGACAAAGAGACACCGTCCTCGTGACGGTGTTTCGCTTATGGGAAGTGGTTGCGATGCCCATGCACCACAGAAAATACGACAGGGCCTGTAAAAACTTTTTGTCAGAACACCTTTTTTGCTAACGGTAGCAAATGATTGAGGAGCCGAGCAGAATGTCCACAGAAAATCAACAGAAACGCGGTCGCCGTGGCCTGAACCCGGCTGCTGATACCACCGTCGATGCAGAAGAGATGGATTACGAAGAAGAAGAAAACGAACTGGCCGAAGCCCCTGATGGAAGCGTGAATACGCTCACCTCACCCAAGGGCCGCCCCACCTCTGGCCGCCGCAACCGTGTGCGCGTACAGGAAGAAGAACAGGGTAATGTGATTACCCGTCGTTCCAGTTCGGTACTGGATTATGTGCGCGGTGTGCGCGATGAGCTGGCGAAAGTCACCTGGCCGACCCGTGAAGAAGTGATCCGCCTGGGCACGATTGTCATCTCGGTGACGGTGGTCGCATCGATTGTGCTCGGCCTGATCTCGTTTGGCTTCACAGTGCTGTTCCGCGAAGGGCTGCGTAACCCGATCGTATTTGTGATCTTCTTCGCGATTGTGGTAGTGGCTGGCTTCTTCGTGACGCGTGCGATGCGGGGCGACAGCTCCGAACCGACGTACACTTCGCGTCTGTAGGGCGCGGATCGTCTGTACAGCGGGTAACATTGCGACGGTATGGTGTCCTGACAGGCTGACAGGCGGACACGTGGTCATGCGGATTTCAGACAGCGCACACGATACGGACGTGCAGGAACGACCCGACAGACAGAAGATTGATGAGGAGGATCGTCATCATGGCGAAACAGAAAAACAAGCCCACCGACGTGGACAGTGATGAGATGGATTACGATCCTAACCCCGTCTATATTGAAGGCAGCACAGAACTAAAGGCGGGGGATGATATCGATATCAATCTCGCGCTGAACCTTGATAACAAGGATGGCGAAGTCGAAAAGCTGTGGTATGTGATCCACTGCTATTCTGGCTACGAATACAAGGTCTGCCACGCGATTGAACAGCGTATTGAGACGATGGGGATGCGCGACCGCATCTTTGATGTGATCGTCCCGACTGAAGAAGAGATCGAAGTCAAGGACGGCAAGCGCCGCACGGTCGAACGCCGTGTCTTCCCCGGTTATATCCTTGTCCAGATGAAGATGGATGAGGACTCGTGGTATGTTGTGCGTAATACTCCGGGTGTCACCGGCTTTGTGGGGATGGGAAATGACCCGACCCCGCTGCGCCAGGAAGAAGTAAAGCAGATTATCGACCGCATGTCGAAGGAGACGCCGAACGTGCGCGTCAACTTCAAGATCGGTCAGAAAGTTCGTATTATCGACGGCCCGTTCAACGATTTCATCGGGATGGTTGACGCGATTGACGCGAATAAGAACAAGGTCTGGGTGCGGGTCAGCTTCTTCGGACGCGAGACGCCAGTAGAAGTCGACTTCCTCGAAGTCGAAAAGGTCTAGGGCCTGACAGCCAGACGTAAGATCCCGTTTAAACATCATTCGAAGCAGAATTCGTTCTAACAACAAGAGGTTCTCATGGCAAAGAAAATCAAGGCAGTGGTCACCCTGCAAATTCAGGCCGGTAAAGCCAATCCCGCGCCGCCCATCGGCCCGGCGCTGGCGCAGCACGGCGTGAATCTGATGGGCTTTGTGAAGGAATACAATGCCCGTACCGCAAACCGCATGGGTGAGATCATCCCGGCGGAAATCACCATCTTCAGCGATGGCTCGTTCAAGTTTATCCTGAAAAGCCCGCCCACTTCCTTCCTGATCAAGAAGGCGGCAGGCATCGACAGAGGGTCGGCCAATGCAGCCCGTGACAAGGTCGCCAAGCTGACACGCAAGCAGCTTGAGGAAATCGCCGAGATCAAGCGTCAGGATATGAACTCGCTCGATGTTGAGGGTTCGATCCGCATGATCGCCGGTACTGCCCGTCAGATGGGCGTGGAAGTCGAACTCTAGGCCCTCACCCCCAACCCCTTTACAAGGGTAGGGATTCGATCCTCGGTTCGGTGTTTACGGGCGGACAGGGCAGGCCCTGTCCCTACGTGACACGTATTTTGTAGGGACAATGCCTCAACATGCTTGCATGTCGTTGTCCAGTGTTTCCATAACATTCAGAGCAGTTTTCAGCAGTACAAACCATCTGTAAATCAATTATTCGTGGGAGAGCGTGCCGGATACAGAAGGCCGCTCATTCTGACCACAGGAGACTAATAATCTAATGGCAGTAGGAAAACGCTTCACAGAGCTTGTAAAGCAGTACGACCGCGACACCGTCTACCCGTTGAGCGAAGGGGTCACCCTGACCAAGCAGATGGCGAATGCCAAGTTCGATGAAACCATCGAAATGCACTTCCGTCTGGGCATCGACCCGCGCCACAGCGATCAGCAGGTCCGCAGCACCGTGCTGCTGCCCGCTGGCCTGGGTAAGACCGTGCGCGTGCTGGTCTTCGCAGAAGCGGAAGAAGCCCGCGCTGCTGAAGCCGCCGGTGCCGACGTCGTCGCTGATGACGACGTGCTGAACCGTATTCAGAACGAAAACTGGATGGAATTTGACGCCGCACTTGCCACCCCGAACATGATGAAGAAGGTCGGGCGTGTGGCGCGTGTGCTGGGGCCGCGTGGCCTGATGCCGAACCCGAAGGCGGGTACGGTCGTCCAGCCCGAAGATCTGGCGCGTGCGGTCAGCGAACTGAAGGCCGGTCGCGTAGAATTCCGCAATGACAAGACCGGTAATCTCCACGTCCCGATTGGCAAGGCCAGCTTCAGCGCTGACCAGCTTCTGGAAAACGCGACCGCCGTGCTCGATGCGGTGAGTTCGCAGAAGCCTGCCGGTGTGAAGGGGATTTACATCCGCCGTGTGGTCCTGACCTCAACCATGGGGCCGGGTGTGCGCGTGGAAACCGCGATCCCGGTTGCCGAGTAAACACCGGTTGCCGAGTAAACAATCGGTTGCCGAGTAAACACCGGTTGATCTGAACATTTCAGGGACGGTCTGGAGTTTTCCGGGCCGTCCTTTTGATTCCCCCGGCAGGCTGAAACCGAGATCTGACGCTG
>CAYNDH010000143.1:8521-11636 GCA_964395665.1 uncultured Anaerolineaceae bacterium | reverse complement strand
ACTGGTGCGGGAAATGCCCGTTCAGGCTGGCAAGTAGGGATGTGTCGGGGACGCGGTGCGTGTTGTGCTGCGTCTCTGGTTGTACCCCTTTACGTGTAGAAGAGCGGATCATAAATAATGTCTAATTCCCCAAGTATAAGAACGCTCACTGACGAATTCAATAAAAAATATGCTGAACACTTAGAAGCTCTTTTTATGGAAATAGGTTATGCATTTGTCGGCCAGCGATCACAGGTTTGCCGTAAGGAGCCTCAGGAGAAGAAAAGAAGATTTAAATTATTTCATAATTGGTCGGCTTGGGGTATCGATTTATGGTACGGAACAAGCTTTTTTATACCTTGTGAATTGACTGGGTTTCCTAATGAGGATGATTTTACAGGCTACAGGACAGATACCGGCGATAAAAATACACGTATTTCCTTGAGAGTAAACCTTGACAACGACAGGGAAGCAAAATTCGAAGTTAAGATTTATGATAGGCTTGAACTGTTTTCATCTTCTAGTCGTCTAACATACTGGGAGTATGAGACTTTTGCTGAGATCGAAGCGGTACTTTTGCAACTCAGGGATGCTCTGTTGTGAGCTGGGGGCCGATACACTGTTTATAAATCCGATCCAATAAGAGGTTAACGCCTGTGTCCTGTTTGAACGTCTGAAGTGAAAGCCCTGTTATAATAAGTGAGCAGGAAGCAAGCGAAAGTGTGATGCGATGACGACGGTCGATTTGAATGTGACGCTGCAACTGTCCGAAGATGTGGAGCGGAAAGCACGCGAGGCGGGGCTGTTCACGGGCGAGAAGATTGGTGAACTGATTGAGGCTGAAATTGAACGCCAGCGTAAAGAAGCGGCAGCGCGACTTACGGCAATCACGAATCAGCTTCAGGCGAATTTCCGTGCAGAATACGGCGATTTAACGGATGAAGAAGCGCAAGCGTTGATTGATCAGTGGATTGACGAGGCTGATGAGGAAAGCCTGCATCAGAACCACAACTCATTACAATGAGGCGCACAACTGTCGATACCAACGTCTTTATCTCCGCGCTGTTTTGGAAGGGTATCCCCGACCGCGTAATCGGCATTTTCAAACAACAGGCGGCGCTGCTGGTGCTCTCCGAGGACATTCTTGCAGAATTGGAACGCAAACTCAGCAGCACCAAGTTCGCAGCGCGGGTCAGCGCTATTGGGACGTCTCCTCCGGATGTAGTAGATGCGTTTCGCAGCATGGCTGAGATCGTGTCACCTGCGGATGTACCGGAAGATGCTGTCCGCGATCCAAAAGACCGCATGATCCTTGCCTGTGCAGTGGGTGGGAAAGCAGACATCATTGTATCTGGTGACAAAGACCTTGTTTCTCTCAAAGTGTATCAAGGTATCTCGATTGTCACGCCGTCCGACTTTCTTAATACCGTAACTCCACTTGCCGGAACAATATTGGATGAACCCACCATAGAATAAGCCTCTGTAAACTTAGCAGAGGTGGACACCGCATGCCACATGAAACGCCAAGCGTATCCCTATACCAGATTTTCTGCCTCTTCTGATTATACCTCTGGAACGCGCCATGTTTTGCGACTCTCGGTGGCACGCTGGCGGACAGCCTCAATCGTCTCCGGGCTGACGGCTTTTTCGAAGCTGCGGAAGCCGGACAGACGGAAGCCGTGTTTGGTCGCCAGTGCGCCGATTTCTAACGCCTGCGCTGCGCTGATCTCGCGTCCGATGGTGTAATCCTCATAGCGGCCTTCCAGCGCCAGCACCATCGTCTCCGCCATGCACGCATACGACTTTCCCTGGGGAAAGCCAAAGTCAAAGCCGAAATCCACCGGGCCGGGGACATCGACCATGCCGCCTTCGATCACCAGCACATCGTCGCGTTCCTGCGCCACCCGCCACGAGACATCACGTGGACGGGCCACATCACACACGACAGCGCCGGGTTTCAGGTGGCGCGGCTCGATCACGGCGTGCAGGGCGCTGGTTACGGTCAGGATCAGGTCGCAGGGATAGATTGTCTCCATGCGGGTTGAGGCGTGGACTTCCGCCCCCTTGCCTTCACATAATTCGCGCACTTCCTGAATCGCATCGTCACGCCGCCCGACCAGCACCAGTTCGCGGCATTCTGAGGCGATCAGCTCGGCGCAGGTGCGGCCAATCGCGCCGGTCGCGCCGACGACGGCCACTGAAGCGTCGCGCAGATCAATGTCCATGACCTTCGCTGCTTCGCGGATGGCTTCGACCGCCATATAAATCGTGTAGCTGTCGCCGGTCGTCACCGGAAGCTCAAGGCGCTGCGCGACCGTCACACCGGCATCCCCGACGACGGAAGTGTAGGCGCCGAGTCCGAGAATGCGTGCGCCGAGTGCCTCCGCTTTGTGTCCGCAGGCGACCAGCTTGCGATAGACTGTCTCGGCAGGCAGTGACATCATGGTCGGCGGCGTAAACGGGCAGGCGATGAACCAGCCGCGAAGCTGGCGTCCGTTGGCTGCGGACTGGATGCCGGTGATCTCCGACAGATAGACCGGCGGGAAGAAGCGCGAGAAGAAGTTGATCTGCGGCTCGGTCAGGAGATTGCCGAGCAGCGGGAATTTGCGTGCGACATCGCGCTTGATCTGGATCGGGTGGATGATGAAGGCGAAGGTGTCGTGTACAGTCATGAGTCGTCAGTCGTCAGTCGTTAGCGGTTGGTCGTTAGCTTTTGAATAAGACCGTTGAGCATTCGCTGGATCTTGCTGAGGCCTGTATTCAGTTTCTCATACTGCTGTCGTTCGAGATAGGCGAGATCGTGGGAAAGGAGCAGAAAGAATTCAAGTTCGTTGGCCGAACCTAATGCGATCTGGCAGAAACGGCGAAGTTCCTGATCGCTGCCTCTGCCACTTCCTTCGGCGATATTGGCGGGAATCGAAGACGCTGCCCGCCGTATCTGGCTTGTCATTCCATATTGCTCTTCTTTTGGAAAATCGCTCGTTGACCGATAAATATGCAGGACAAGTTCATACGACTTTTGCCAGACCGCCAGATTCCGAAAATTACCCACAGTAACCTCATTGATCTTGTACGATAAGGCGTCAGCGATGAACAAGCCGATAGTCGATCGTCGTTAGCTGAAAGCTGCCAGCAG
>CAYNDH010000143.1:0-8421 GCA_964395665.1 uncultured Anaerolineaceae bacterium | reverse complement strand
CTGCCAGCAGCCAGCTAATGACTGGTCACCAGCGGCAGACGGACGATGACACGAGTCCCCTGATCCTTTTCGCTCTCGATAATGAATTCGCCCTTGTAGAACTCGGTCAGCCGCTTGGAGATGACAAGGCCGAGACCGGTCCCCTGCTGCTCGTAGAACCAGCGCTCGAACTGCATGAAGCCGCCGATGCTGTCGATCTCTTCCTGCGTCATGCCGTGGCCCTGATCGGTGATGGTCAACTGGTAGAATCCATCGACCACCGTCGTCTCGACATTCACCGGTGTGCCAGCGCTGGAAAATTTGAAGGCGTTGTTGATCAGTTCGCTGGTGATCTTGGCGAGATCACTTTCCGCGATCTGTACGGCCTGTGTCCCGGTATCACTGAGCTGAAGGTGCAGGTCACTCTGGCGCGATGAAAGATCGGCCTGCGCGTTAGCTTCGAACTCGACGACGATGGTTGGCGCGTTCGTCGCCCGTTCTGCGAGTGCTTCCGGATACTGTCCGATCGGGGATTTTAAGATTGACTCGACGCGTACATAGGTCAGGTAATTTTCAATCAGGCGGTACAGACGCTGCGCTGCCGAGTTGATGTGATTGGACCATTCGGCAACCTGTGTGGGTGACAGGCGCATCGCCTCTGCCGAGAGGATGTCAGCGAAGCCGATGATGGTATTCAGCGGTGTCCGCAGTTCGTGCGGCAGTGAGGTGGCGATGTTGGTGCGAAGGGTGTGCAGCTTCTTCTCGGCGGCCTGTTCGAATGTCTGATGACGCTCCAGCCGGGCGCGGACGGTTTCCAGCAGTTCGTTGGTCATAAACGGCTTGGGGATATAGTCCTCAGCCCCGAGATTCATGCCCATACGCACATCGGTGCGGTCGGTTTTGGCCGTCAGGAAGATAAAAGGCGTGGTCGCGGTCTTTTCTTCCTTGCGGAGGGCTTCCAGCACGCCATATCCGTCCAGTTCCGGCATCATGATGTCGCAGATGATGAGATCGGGATTGAATTCGCGGGCCATATCGACACCGACGCGGCCATTCGGCGCACCGCGCACGTCGAAGCCTTCAAACCGCAGTATTTCAACCACATCGTTTCGCAGATGACTCATGTCTTCAATGACAAGAATTTTTGTACTCATGCGTTCATTTACCTATATACTTTGGCAGCATCAGACGTATGGTTGTGCCAGCGCCCAGTTCACTTTCCAGTTCGATTTTACCACCGTGCCGATCCATGAGCTGTCGGATAATCGCCAGCCCAAGCCCTGCACCGGGGATATTCTCGACATTCGCTGCACGATCGTAGATACCGAAGACCCGGTCATGGTCATCTTCAGGGATACCCAATCCCTGATCCTGAACCTCAAAGATATAATGACTGGCCCCGCTGTGGAAGTAGCAGCGAATCTGTGTTTGTGGCTCTGAGAACTTGCGGGCATTTGTCAGAAGTTCCTCAACCGCCTTACGCCACATTTCAATATCTACTATAGTAACCGCTTCCTGTGAATCTGAAGCATAAGTAATTTCGTGAGTCGCAGGTGATTTTTCCCTGAAGTCATTCACAAGGCTGAGTGTGAACTCATTCAGGTCGAGTGTGGTCGGGTTAAAGGCCATTCGCCCTTCGGCCAGCGTGTTGAATGTAATCGTGTCATCAAGGATGCCGACGATGTCCTTCACGGCCTGATCAATGGCGGCGTAGCGCATCTGATGCTGTTCCGGTGGCATACGATCACCGTAGCGCTGCAGCAGTTCTTTCGATGACTGGATAATGGTCAGCGGCGTGCGGAACTGGTGCGAGACGGTCATCACGAAGCGGGATTTGGTTTCACTCAATTTGCGCTCGGCGATCAGCGCGTCCCGCAGTTCATGGGTGCGCTGATCGACGATTTCTTCAAGGCTGTTGACATAGCGGCGCAGTTCTTCGGTGAGCAGCAGGTTATCAATCACAGCGCTGACACGTCCGGCAAACGCCAGCAGGATATGCTGATCCTTTTCGCTGATGCCGTCGATGCGGTCACTCTGAATATCCAGCACGCCGAAGATATGGCGGGCGGTTTGCAGCGGGATCGATAGTTCTGACCGGACGCGGGAATCCCCTTCAAGGTAATTGGGATGTTGGCTGACATCCGGCACATACAGCCACTGTCCGGTGCGGGCGCACAGTGTGGTCAGGCCGGGGCCGTTCAGCGCCAGCGTCGGATTTTTATTGAATCCGCCCAGACTGCTGTGCGCGATATGGCTTAGAAACTGCCGGCTTTCGTCGATCAGCAGCAGGCTGCAATCCTGATGTCCAAGGCCGTAGGTGATGGTATCGACCACCTGCTGCGTCAGGTTTTCGAGATCCTGTGAGTTAAACAGCACGGTCGTCGCATGATAGAGGCTGCTGATTTCGCTGTGCTGGCCCTGTACGGTCTGATAGAGATGCGCGTTTTCAATCGCAATCGCCCCCATATTGACCGCGACCATCAGCGGCAGCAGATCGATCTGATCAAGCTCTGCTTCGCTGACCGGGCCGACACGGATCATGCCGACGGTGCGCTTGCTGGTCTGCATGGGGATGTAAAAATAGCCTTCACTCCACTGCGGGATGGTTTCGGTGATGAACTGGCGGTATATGGCTTGAGTCGAAGGATCAACCGCCTCTGGCATTCCGGTACGGATCACACCGTCGATAGCCACAAAATCCTCATGCAGTGTATCGACCTGATTGTCCATCAGGATAACGCGCACATCCTGAAAGGACATGACTTTGCTGATCACTTCGTTGTACAGGCTGGCATAGATCTCGGTGAGGTCGAAGGTCGATGTCAGGGCATTTCCCAGCTCGTACATGGTCATGATGTTACGCAGATAGATCTCCATCTCCGTAAGCTGGGTGCGGTTCTGGATGTTGACCTGCGCCTGTCCGATGGTGGTGGCGATGTGGGCGGTAAACAGTTCCAGCAGTGAAACATGCGAACGGTTATAACGGTCAGCGGTGTAGCTGTTGAGGTTGATGAAACCGATCAACTGGCTGTCAAAGTAGAGCGGTGCGCCCAGATATGACTGGATCTTTGCGAAGAGCGACGAGAGGCCGTGATTCCACTCCAGCGACTGGTTAGTGGATGGGATGAGCATTGGCCGTCGGGTCTCTCGCATGGTCGCGAGCGTTGAAAATCCATCAATGTCGATCGAGAAACGGGATAGGGTTTCCTGGCGTTCGGGTGTGATGTCGCCACGTGAGTGGACGAAATAGGCCTTGTTGTCGTTCACGAACATCACATCAATGATGTCGTAAGGCAGCAGTGCGTCGAGATGATCGATCAGGCTGGTGATCGTCTCGTTAAAGTCGTTCAGCAGTTCATTGGTGGCGGCATCCGACCGCAGGACATCCTCAATGCGCCGGTGATCGAGATGATAGTGTTCGATAGGGCGTGAACGGTCGCCCGGAAGCGTGAACTGCCGGAAGCGGAGCAGGCAGGCTTTGCTGTTTCCCCGCTGGATCGACTGCGCCGAGATAGTGACTGTATATTCACGTTTGAAGCCTGAATGAATTTCAAAAGAATGATGATGGTAATGATCGGTCACCTGACAGGCCGCAGCAAGGAACTCGCGCAGGAGGTCATGATATTTTTCAGCGACCAACCGGTAAAGTGAAACACCTGTCACCGCTGAGCGCGGCCAGCCGAAAATCATCTCAAACTGAGGATTGACCTGCTCGATTGTGTCATCCTCCGCAAGGATGAGCAGAGGTTCTGTGAAATTTTCAAAAAGAAGTGTTTCGAGTGTCATATCGATAGTGATTACCAGAATGTCTCGTCATCAGGGCCTGTGTGGATTTTCCTTTTCCACAGCAAACGGTTGAGCTTTGTATTGGCAAGGGCAGGGATGTGAGGGACAGCAGCACAAGTTTGAGGTGGGGGTGATGGGAATAATGGGTTGATGGGCGTTACCTTCGCTGGTTCCCGATAAGTGAATACATTATCTAGAAATATACCCTATAAATATTAAAGAAAGACTTAAGGATCGTCATTAATATTGTGTAAGGTGACAATCATCACTCTGAAAGGTGTATGAAAAATTGAGATAGTATAAAGTTATTGCCCTGCGAGTGTCTTAAGTGAACGCTGTGAATTAACAGTACAGACACAGTACAGGTATCGTGAAGAGAACGGCAGAAGATGCTGAAACGCCGGTTGGGAGATCGTATAGAAAGCGGGTTTTTGCGGCTGGTGAGGTTGCGGCTGGTGAGGTTGTGCCGGACAGGGCAACATTCCTGCAATGCCGCCCTGTCCCTGATACGGCGATGGTGCGTTTTCAGATTGTTATCGCACCCAGCCAAGCAGTTCGATCTGGCCGCGCAGATCTGAAGTGATATTGGTGGTGCTGAAGCCGCGATCATTGGAGACGTAGATATCGACACGGCCATCGACAGCGCCGACGCTGCGCGGCACGATGCCGGTATAGGCGATAAAGGCTCCATCGGGTGAATAAACGGGATTACACATCGTCGGATTTGAGGCGGAGCGTGACAGGAAGCTGAAGGCGCGGTCTACAACCGTGCGGCCATAGGGACACTGCCCCCCCACGCCGCCAATGGCGAGATGCTGGCTGTCTGGCGACCATGAGGCGGTCACACCAAAGCGCGGGAATGACAGTTCGGTGCTGCGGGTGATCAACTGGCCGTTGGTATTCATCAGCACCAGTGAGCTGTCAACGTCCTGAAAGAACACAACCTGACCATCAGGTGACCACGCTTCCGCGACATTGATGCGGGTATCCTGTGTGTTGGACAGCGCGACAAGCTGAGGTTCTGCATCACCCCTGACGATTGACGGCACATCCGCCGTCCACAGGCTGCGGGAGTCGTCCAGCAGATCGTCAGGATCACCCCCAACCGCAAACCCGATCAGGCGGTTATTGATCCAGACCGGTGCTTCGCTCACGCTCTGGTCAGAGATACGGGTGACTTCGGTGGTCTGGGTGTTGATGATGTAAAGCTGCCCGGCGGTTGGCATGGGATCGATCCCCCTGACGCATCCACCTTCCACACCCGGACGCCAGCTTGGGCAGGTGTCGCGGTCAGAGAGGAAGGCGATATACTGGCCGTCCGGTGACCAGACCGCCGCCCATTCATGTGCGCCGCTGTTCGTCATGGTGATGGGGGCCTGTGCTTCCTTATTAAAGAGCAGGATATCGAGATCGTACCCGGTCGGATAGGCGACCGCCAGCAGCGAGCCGTCAGGCGACCAGTCCGGCGCAGTAAACAGGCCGTACTGTGTCTCGTTTCTCAACAGGGCGACACGGGCCATGATCGCTGTCTCCACATCCATGATCCACAGGCCGGATGCGACGCCGATCGGATCGGTGAAAAAGTAGGCGATCGAATTGCCGGTGGGCGAGACATAGAACTCATTCACGCGCTCGGACTCGATCTCCAGTATCTGCACACGTCCAGCCGTCCCTGATGGCAGACCGTAATACAGGCGCACCACATTATTCGGCGGCTGGCCGGTTGCGGCGGAGGTCACCGTGTCACGGTTGTTGTAATTCAGGAAGGCGATCATGGGCTGATCGATGCCATCGCGGATATTGGCCGGGATGTCAGGGATCAGTGATGAATTGTCGTAAAGAATAGCCGGGACCGGCTCCGGCGTCTGGGTGGGTGTTGGTGTGGCGGTTTCCGTAAAGGTCGCTGACGGCTCAATCGTCGCGGTGGGTGTAGCCGATGCGGTGGCGGTGGCGGTTTCGGTCGGCGTGACGGACGGTGTGAGCGTCTCCGTCGGTGTGAGTGTCAGTGTGGGGGGAAGGGTTTCGGTAGCGGTCGGTGTGGGTGTAGGCGGTGTCAGCGCCTCACAACCGGTTGCCAGCAGGGCGAAGACCAGCAGCGCACCGGGGATAAATCGCTTGATCACATGGTTGATGAATAACGACATCCGTCGTGTCCCTCTTTGTTTCAGTTTTGTTTGACACGTTACCTGTTACCTGATGCCAGCTTCGGTTTCAGTGTGTCAATGTGGGTAAACGCGATAAACGATTATACGGGCTGCGTGTGAGGTGGATAGATACAAATAATGACCGCAAGGGCAGGTCGGCCATCTGTGAGGCCGGAAGCCCCTAACGAACCTCAAACGATCATCTGATGAACTGAGGCGAATTTACGAAAAAAACAATATCACAATTATTTAACGAAGGAAAACGAATACAATAGAATCAGCATCAATTCCTTACGGTAAATTACAAAGACTGTAATTATAATAGACATAGCAGTATAGCAAGCGCACAATCCAAATAAATTTGGGAAATCAGGACAGGTAAGCGTTATGACAAGTGTCCCTACCAATATAGACTTTGCTGCTGAAGTCAAGCAAGACCGGCTGAATCTCCTGTGGAAACTCACTGCTGTTGCCAGTGCGTTTATTTTCGTTTTTTGCTTTGTGCTTTTTTCGGCCAACACTTTCGAGAACAAACTCTGGATTTTTACGCCGCTGACCATGCTGGCGACCAGTCTGCTGACAGCTTACTGGCTGAAGCGTGGATTCCAGTATGCGGCGTGGAACTTCACCCTGGGGGCGATTCTGGCGGTCGTCGTCGGGATGAGCGGCGCCGGTGTTTTCGTCGATCTGGTGCCGTTTCTGTTTGTGGTCGTGGTGCTGGTCGGCGGTCTGCTGCTGCGCCCGAAAGCGACACTGTCGGTTTCCGGCTTTACCATCCTGCTCACCCTGATCGTGCCGTGGGTGATCAGACAGGAGGTCGAGTTCACCGGGTATCAGCTCTTTGCGGTGGCGCTGATTATGTTCGCCACGGCCATCGCGATTGAAGTGACTGGCGAATTATACGCGGTTACCGAGTGGGCGTTACTGAATTATACCCGTGAGCGCCGCTCGAATGATGCGCTGTTTGACAGCCGTCAGCAGCTTGAAACCAGCCTGAAACGGGCTGAAGCGCTGGGCGAACGCCTGATGCTGACGAACGCTGATCTGGAAAATGCGCGCACGGCTGCCGAGACTGCCAAGAAATTCCGTGGTCAGTTCCTTGCGAATATGAGCCATGAACTGCGGACACCGCTGAACGCGATTATCGGTTTCAGCGAGACGATGCTGAAATTCCCGATTATGTACGATGATGTGTCGCTGCCGGAAGCATATCAGGCGGACATGAACCAGATTTACGCCAGCGGTACGCAGCTTCTGACGCTGATCAATGACATCCTTGACCTTGCGAAAGTTGATGCTGGCCGGCTGGAGATTCATCGGCAGGAAGTCGATCTGGAGCCGATCATCAGCGCGACCCTGGCGACGGCCAATGGCCTGATCGGTGGTCGCAATATCAGGATGGTCAACCATACCAACGGCGATCTGCCGAAGATCCACGCAGACCCGAATCGCGCCCGTCAGGTGCTGCTGAACCTGTACAGCAACGCTGTAAAATTCACCGATGAAGGCGAGATCGTGCTGACGAGCGCCGTTGAGGACAATATGCTGCGCCTCAGCGTGCGGGACAGCGGCTGCGGTATCCCACAGGAAAGCCTTGACATCATCTTTGAAGAGTTCAAGCAGGCCGACCAGACCGAGCGCGATCCGCGTGCAGGCGCCGGGTTGGGCCTCGCGATCTCGCGCCAGCTCGTCAATATGATGGGCGGTCATATCTGGGCTGATAGTGAGGTTGGCAAGGGAAGTACCTTCCATGTTACATTCCCGATATACACTGAAGTGAGCAATGAAATCCATCAGGGCGGAGACGAAGTGACAAAGCAGAATCTCCCGGCCCCTGTCATTATGGCGTCTGCCGAGTCGGCAGGACAGCCTGATCTGAACGAACCATTGGAAGTCAAATAGCTGGCAGTACCCCAGGAGTTTTTGTAATGATGCGTATTCTGTATGTTGAGGATAACCCCGCCAATCTGTTTCTGGTTAAACGTGTTGCGAAGGTGGGCGGCCACGAAGTCATTAATTATATTGATGGCGAGCAGGCGCTGGAAAATATCAATCGGGATAAGCCCGATATGATCCTGATGGATATTCAGCTCGCCGGCCAGATGAGCGGCCTTGACGTCGTGCAGAAGCTGCGCTCCGATGGCTGTGATCTGCCGATTATCGCGGTGACGGCCTATGCCATGCTGGGCGACCGTGAGCGTTTTCTGGCGGCAGGCTGCGATGATTATCTGGCGAAGCCGCTGCCGATTCCGCGTCTGGTTGAGATGCTGGAACAGTATAATCAGCGGGTGGGCCACAATGATACAACCGCCAAGGGCAACCCGATGATGCATCGTCCCACGCTGGCGGATGTCCTGCCACCGAGTGAAGATCTGACGAAGCCGAGCATAGGCCGCAGCACAGTCGATGGGCTGTCAGGCTGGACAAACAACAGTGCCCAGCCCGTTCAGCCCGCCCAGCCCGTTCAGCCCGCCAAACCTGCGGATGAGGCTCCGGCCAGCACAGCCAGCAC
>CAYNDH010000142.1:0-11640 GCA_964395665.1 uncultured Anaerolineaceae bacterium | reverse complement strand
AAAAACGTCCCTGTCTCAGCACAGCGACGTTCTTCAAACCGCCAAAGTCCAGAGGCCGGAAGAATCCGGCCCCTACACGTCACGTTGTGCAGCGTGTATTTATCCATTTCACAGGGACAACGCCGATATTACGTTCGCCGACGTTGCGTTAGAAGTAGCTGCTGATGATTTCCAGCAGTTCGAGAATCGATGAGGGATCACCGGACTGGACGCGGGTGGCGCTGGTGCGGGCGATGCTGTTCAGCGCGTTGATGTCCGCATCACGGCCATATGCGACCGGGATCACGATGACCGGATTACGGCTCTCACGGGTGTCACTGATCGCACGCAGCGCGTCATTCAGTGTGACACCCATGCTGCCAGTGTCTGCCCCGTCGCTAAGGATCACCACAGCGCGGATACGGTTCGGATCATCTGCGTCGTTCATCATATCGACAACATCCTGCACCGACAGGTAGAGTTCTGTGCCGCCCCCAGAACGCAGGCTGCGGATATTGGATGTCACCTGATTCAGATTGCTTTCCAGATTGCCGAGCGGCACCAGTGCCCGCACATCGTCGCTGAAGATCGTCAGCCCCAGACGGGTTCCGGCTTCCAGATTTTCAGCAAAGGCGACTGCGGCATCCTTGGCCTGTGCCAGTTTACCGTCGGTTTCCATCGATCCGGAGACGTCGATCAGCAGCATGACGTCGGCCTGCTTCTTGACGAATGCCCAACTCTGCTGAACGGCAGCGATCACGGCGGGGTCCGGGACATCCAGCACGGTGGCGGGTTCGTTCGGGTCCACACCATTTTCCATGACAAACGGATAGGCAAGTGGCACATTAGGATTGGCGGGACGGAAGCCGAATTCCATAATGCGGAGCTGAATCGGCTCGGTCAGGACGTAATCCACAAACACACGGGCGGCCTGTTTCTGCTCGTCACTCACCCAGTCGGCATTGACGATCCCCATCGGGTGTTCGTGCCAGAATGTCCCTTCCTTCGGATAGAGCGCGACCAGCTTTTCCGGTGGCTGGATTTCCGTCTTGCCTTCGTTGATGTAAATCAGGTCATTTTCCTCAAGTGCGACGAAATCGACGTACTCCGTCCCCTGAGCGATATATTCCTTGAATTCAGTGGTGCGGCGGGAATAGTGGCGGATGAGCTGCTCGATGCGGCGCACGCCGTCCTGTACATCCTCATCATTGACCTGCGCAAGATCAATACGGCGACCGGTGAAGCCGTTTTCATAGGCCGAGGCATAGAATTCTGCAATCAGTGTCGAAAGCGCGGTCGAGCTGACGAACGGATCGGTGTGGCCGTAGTACACCTGACGGCGCGCACCGGGCAGGCCGTAATCCTGCCATCCATTCGGGCTGTCCAGCACCTGAAGCAGTTCTTCCCACCCGATTTCGTTATAGCCGACGGTTTTGCGGATGGCCTCAAGGCGGCTTTCCCAGATCGCCATCACAACCGGGGCGAGTGCGGTGGCACGGCTCTGCGACAGGTCGAACAATTCGCGTCCGCTCTGATAATTCGCCAGCGCCAGCCAGTGGCTGACCGACGGCTCGAAGATGACCGGTTTGGCGACATTCTGGTTATTGGGCGCGATGATCGCATTCACGATCCCCTGCATCACCGTGCCAGAGGAACCATCAATGCCGGTGATATAAATCGGACGTTCGCCACTTTGCAGCGGCTGCCCGGTGACGGGGTTACGCCCTTCGCGGTAGGCCCGATTGAAATCTTCCATCACCTGCGGCATGTACAGGGCCGATTCCGGCGCGTAGATGATGTCAATCTGAATGGCATTCTGCGGAATGTCCGCATTACCGGGTTGATTGCCATTATTGCCATTATCGCCATTGCAGCCGCTGAGCAGACCTGCAACCAGCAGAAGCATGGTGAGAGCGGCGAGCTTGATATGAGACATTGGTTCCTTCCCTTTCAACGCCGCGCTGATGGGCGGCAGGTATCACAGAATCACAAAATCCGGCAGAAGATCAACACGGCGCGTCAGCGGATATTACTGACCCACGCGAGCAGTGTGCGTACATCAGTCAGCGTGGGCGGCTGGATGATCGGTTGGGTGACCGCAGCATCTGAGACTTCCAGATCGCGGTTGAGCGGCACACCCAGCGCTTCAGCCTGAGAGAACAGCGTATCAGCCTGCGTGATGGCACGTGAGGCAGGGCGCAGTCCATAAGTCGTCAGCAGATTCTGCTGCGGCGCACCCTGTAGGAAACGCGCCAGTGCATCGACTGCTGCCCGGACGTCCGATGGGGTCTGGGTATCATCCCAACGGGCAAGCGGGAAATCAAACGCGAACAGATATTCCGGTTCACTGAAGCGAATCTGCCCGCGCTGCGAAAGCGCATTCAGATTACGCAGCCACTGACTCTCCGGCGCGATCGCCACATCCACAACAGATGTCCCCCGACTGGCGGTAATCGCGGCGATGTCGCTGCCGATGGTGAAATTCACAGCACCGAATACGGGGCGCATCCACTGGCGAAAACTGCTGCTGGTGAGTTCAGCGGTTGTCAGGGAAGCGGTCTCGTTAAATTCTGCCGCTGCCGAAAGCACCGCTCCAAGGCCGGCCAGTGTCCCTGATGGCTGATTGAAGGCCAGCTTGAAGTAGCGCCAGCCTGTTTCTCCGCCCAATGCTTCCCAACTCTCCTGCTCGGCGGCCTGCTGCACCAGTGACCAGTCAAGCGGGATGGTCTCGTCTTCGGTGAGAACGTCGAGCCGATCTGTGAAACCCGCCCAGATCAGCACCGTCTGCGCAAGTGAAGGCGTGACGCTGGTAAAGGGCAGGCCGCGCTCTTCGGCATAGGCAAGGCTGGCACTGGAAGATGGCAACCATGCATCCGGGTGGCGGCTGCCATTCCACGGGACATTGTCGATCCACACATCCGCATCCGGAATAACGGAAAGATTCACATGAACTCGCCTGCCTGCCCCAACCACAACCGCCTGTTCATTGAACTGGCCGATACTGGCCCGTGCCCATTCTTCGATCAGGGGATCAACGGCAAGCGTGATTTCAATCGGGGGCTGGTTTTGCAAAAGGGAACTCGCGGCGATGATGCCCAATGCGATAAGCCCAAAAATAAAAAGAACGATTGTCCCTCGTCTCATCCTGACCTCGATTACCCGACTGCTTTTAAAGTACCCTGTTATAGCTTATATGAGAATCCCATTAGATGACACAAAACGCCTCTGAATACCCCCAAATTTATAGGGTTCTGTGTGCATTTTTTCACGTATCATACTCTGAACTCGCGTACAGAAGCAGATTGGACCGCCTCTTACAGAGAATATATATCAGAATCATACAGATTTCGGGTAGAATAGGATAAAAATTGTATGGATAGGGAGAAAGTTCAATGAATTCAAATTCCAGTTGGGGCGATTACGCGATCCCACAGAAGGCCAAGCGCGAGAACGTCGATATTCAGGCGGTCATGCGTCTGGTCTTTGTCTGGATGGGGCTGGGCCTGCTGGTCACGGCGGCGGCATCATGGCTGACGCTGAATACCCCGTTCCTGATCGAAGCCCGTGGCAATACCGTGCTGCTGATCGGCGCGATTATCGCCCAGTTCGCGATGGTGATTGCGATTGGCGCTGGCCTTAACAGGGACTGGCTCACTCCAAATCTGGCGAGCATCCTGTTCTTTGCCTATGCAGCCGTGACAGGCTTTACACTGTCGATCATCTTTGTCGTATTTGAAGTCGGCGCAATCACTAATGCGCTCATCACCACAACGCTGCTGTTCGGCATCATGTCGGTCTTCGGCTATACCACCAAGATGGACCTCACCCGTTGGGGAACGTATCTCATCATCGGCCTGATCGGTCTGCTGGTGGCGATGGTCGTCAATATCTTCCTTGGCAGCAGCACACTCGAAATGGTCATCAGCGCGATTGGCGTGCTGATCTTCACCGGTCTGACCGCGTATGATACGCAGAAGATCCGCCAGTACAGCGAAAACGCGCTGATCTCCGGTTCAACCAATCTGGTGCTGAAGATCAGCATCTACGGTGCGCTGATCCTGTATCTGGACTTCATCAATCTGTTCCTGTTCCTGCTGCGCCTCTTCGGGGGTGGTGGCCGCGACTAAACGGTTGTGACATCCAGCCAAAACTGAGAATGAGCTGACAACAGCGGTAGCGTATCGTCTACCGCTGTTGTTTTGTATTCCCCCTGTCTCATGTCTATACTTTTGTGTCAGATCGCGTGGGGGGGGGGTAGGTTTTTAACTCTCGATGTTAGGAAACCTCATCCCCCGGCCCCTCTCCGTGCGGAGAGGGGATGGAGAAACGCAGTTTCCCAGGGGTGAGGTACTGCCAGCGCCGAGACATGCAATACCTACCCCTGAAAGACTAGGGGATGGGGGAAACCGAGGCCCGAATGCAAGCATGTTCGGCATTGTCCAGCGACGTAATAAGATTCAGAGCAATTCTCTGAATAGTCGAATACCCTTTAATGTTTAGTACAGGAATGCTGAGTGACACTTACCCAATCTAAAATCATCCCGGAGCCGTCGCAGCTCACCAGCCTGCGGGCGCTGCGGGCTATTATCCAGACGCGGAGTATGCTGCCCGCGATGCTTGTTTTTCATCGTGAAGTCGGTGATGTTTTCCAGTTTGCCCTGCCCGGATTCAGCCCGGTGGTGCTGTCTGGCGCGGATGCCTGCCATTTCGTGCTGGTGGAAGCAAAGGATGATCTGCTGTGGCGTGCGGAAGGCGAGCCGATCACCAATCTGCTGGAACAGGGTGTGCTGGTGCTGGATGGCGAAGCCCATGACCGCCTGCGCCGTCAGTTACAGCCCCCGCTGCACAAACAGATGCTGTCCGGTTACAGCGAGAGCATCATCCGCTGTACGGATCAGATCACCGCGCAGTGGACGGACACCGAGCCGGTCGATATGCTGGACGAAGTACGAAAAATCGCCCTGCTGGTGCTGATGGATGCGCTGTTCGATGTCGATTACACGCCAGAACTGAAGGCGCAGTGGGAGTCGGTGCTGCGGCTGATCCGGTATGTGTCGCCGGGGCTGTGGCTGCTGTGGGAAGGGATGCCGCATCCGGGTTACAAACGGGCACGCCAGCAGATCGACGATTACTGGTACAAAATCATCGCAGAACGGCGGCAGCATCCGAAGGAAAGCGGCACAGATATGCTGTCGGTACTGATTGACAGCGGCCTGAACGACGAGCTGATCCGCGATCAGTTGATGACGATGCTGGTGGCCGGCCACGATACCACCACCGCGATGCTGGCATGGGGATTTTACCTGCTCGGCCAGCATCCCGAAGCGGCAGAACAATTACAGGCCGAGATTGATACCGCGCTCGGCGGCCAGACGCCTACCGCAGAGAACACGCAGCAGCTCCCCTACCTCAACATCTTCATTCAGGAGTCAATGCGGCTGTATCCGCCTCTGCATTTCGGCTCACGCATCGCTGCACGTGATCTCGAATTCGACGGCTACCGGATCGAGAAAGGTCGGCGGATTCTCTATTCCATTTTTCTCACACACCGCCATCCGGATCTATGGGACAAGCCGGACGATTTCATGCCGGAGCGCTTTCTGCCGGAAAATAAGGGGGATCGACCGCACTACGCCTATGTGCCGTTTGGCGGCGGGGCGCGCATCTGCATCGGGATGGCGTTCGCACAGGTGGAAATGCGCCTGATCCTTGTCCGCATCCTACAGCAGTATGACGTCCTGAAACGGTTCGGCCATGTCCACATGCATATGGGCGTGACGATCGAGCCGCGCCCCGGCGTGCGAATGCAGCCCATCAGACGTCACCAGCCTATCAGCTGATCGTATTTTGATCACCATCACGGAAGGATAACCATCAGCCTATGTCAGAAGCACCCTCACCACTGCTCACCTTCGTTCAGATCAGCGACACGCACCTGTATCTCGATCCTGAACAGGTAACCGACTTCATCCCGTTTTCGCCGCTGCCGGGGACAAATGCGGTGATCGATGCGGTCAACGCCCTGCCCTTTCCCATCGACTTTGTGCTGCACACCGGTGATGTCATGACTGATCCGGAAAATGCTGAGGATTATCAGTATGCCGTGCAGCTGCTGAGCCGGCTGAATGCGCCGGTTTATTACATGCCAGGAAATCATGACCGCACCGACGGGATGCGCCAGTACCTGATGCCGGGGCATGTGTTCCCGTCTGACAGCCAGTTTTACTACGCGTTCGAAGTCAACGGCGTTCAGATCGTCATGCTGGACAGCCACATCCCCAGAACCGGCCACGGCATCATCAGTGACGAGCAGTTTGAATGGCTGGCCGAAATCTGCACACCGAGCGATCCGCGTCCGCTGGTTGTAGCGCTGCACCATCACCCGATTGAACTCGGTGTGCCGTGGTTTGATACGCTCGCGCTCCGAAACGGCCAGACACTGCATAACAGGCTCTCACAGGTCAGGGATCGGCTGCGCGGTGTTTTCTACGGCCATATTCATCAGAATACGGCCACCATGCGCGATGGGATCTCGTACTTTAGCTGCCTGAGCAGTTGGTATCAACTGCGGTCATGGCATGGGCAGAAACAGCCGCACAAAGATCCAGTACAGCAGCCCGGTTTTAATGTGGTGACGGTCACCGCCGATGATCTGATCGTGCAGCGCTATCTGGTTCCGTTCGATCCGTCTGACGCCGTCTAGGGCGTGTTGACATTTACAAAAATCGCTCATGTGTAGGGGCGATGGATGATGCTTCGCATCACACGTCATCGCCCGCTGGCTGCTTAACCACTGCGGGCGGACACGGCGATACATCGCGGTCCGCCCCTACACAAAACCGGCTTGCAGAGCATTATGATCGAAACGTCAACAGAACCTAAATGTGCTGGCTGGAAGAACGAAAACAGCCGGTGGCGATTATTAATGTTATGCTTTGGGAGTGCTAAGACTCTGTTAAACCAGCGCATGTGCGTTGTAATCGTCGTAATCCTATGCCAGAATACACGCCGTATAGCAGGATCAGACAATAGTGATGGTGCGATTGGAAAACATATTTAACAACCGACGGGGACAGGTGCTGCGAGAGAACCTGACTGCTTACCTCTTCCTTGCACCAGCAGGGTTGATCATCTTCACCTTCGGGATCTTCCCGGTTGCCTTCGCCTTTTTCGTCAGTCTTCACAAGTGGGGACGCTTTCCCGAAGAATACCGGGGTCTCGAGCAGTATCAGGATGCCCTTGGCGATTTTGCCTATGTCCTGTTCTTCTGGCTGGCCGCCGGGCTGATCGCCTTCAGCCTCTTCAGCGTATGGAAACTGATTCGAGAGCAGCGCACGACGCCCAGCAACTTCCTGATGCTGGCCCCGGCAGCCGCGATCACCGCTGCGATCCTTGCATTCATCGACTGGCTGTTTGTGCTGCTGATCATCATCATGAACGTCCCGGTGCGCCTGCGCGGACAACCCACGACGCAGGGGGTATTCGTTGAGGAATTCTTCCGAAGTTTTACCTTCCCCGAACCCTTAGCCGCTGCGGATGTCATGTGGCCGCTGGTGATCGGCGCTGGTGTAGTCACAGCAGTGCTCTGGGCGCTGGTGAAAACATCGGACAAATCGACAGTTCTGCTGCGGGCAGTCACGGCATTGCTGGCACTGGGTGCTGGCGTGCTGCTGATGAACCTGACCTATAACGAGATTCAGGGCGCGATTGATGCTGCCCGTGAAAAGGGCGAATCACTGCCGATCTGGTCACAGGTGATCGTGATCAGCACCGGCATGGGATTATTCGCCGCCGCCTATCTGGTGTGGAAGCGCGCACATCAGGCTGACGGCAACCGGCGCTTTATCGCGCTGCTGCTGATCGCGGTCATGTTCGTTGTCGGGGCTTATCTGCTGATCGCTGAACTGCCCCGCGCCCTGGCCGAAGCCGATAAGGACATCCTCAACGGCTTCAACGTCACGCTGATGTACACCATCGGGACGGTGCCGCTTCAGCTCTCGTTGGGGCTGGGGCTGGCGATGCTGCTGTTCCAGAATATCAGGGGGAAATCGTTCTTCCGCGTCATCTACTTCCTGCCCTATATCACACCCTTTGTCGCGACTTCGACCGTCTTCAGCCTGATCTTCTCTCACCGTCCGGACTCGCCAATCAACCAGCTTATCAACAGCATCGGCATCCCGGATCAGACATGGTTGCAGCAGCCACGCGGGATCTTTGAACTGCTGTTCGGCAGCGGCATTCCGTCATGGCTGGTGGGGCCGGGTCTCGCGCTGGTTGTGATCATCCTGTACAACACATGGGTTTATGCCGGGTACAGCACCGTGATTTTCCTTGCCGGATTGGGGAATATCCCACGAGAGACGTATGAGGCCGCCCGGATCGACGGAGCGACGCACTGGCAGACCTTCCGCCACATCACCCTGCCCCTTTTATCCCCGACGACTTTTTTTCTCGTCCTGATCGCAACCATCGGCACATTTCAGGCCTTTACACAGATCTTCCTGCTGCGCAAACCGGGTGCGTATGAGGCGGTCGATACGATCAATATTTACATTTTGCAGGAAATCCGCGCTAGCCGACCTGACTACGCTTACGGCTCTGCCATGGCTTTTGTGCTGTTTGGCGTGATTCTTATCCTGACCATTCTTCAGAACCGCTATGCACAGCGCAGGGTGTTCTATGGCTGAGCTTACACAAACCACTTCAAATCCAATTCCGGTGCAGGCAGAGGCCACGACCGCCAGAGCGGAAACACCGCGTGTGCCGATCAAATTTGGCCGCATCCTGACCTACGCCATCCTGATCTTCGGCGCATTTATCGCCGTGCTGCCTTTCCTGTGGATGATCAACTGGTCGGTGATGACGGCCAACGAAGTCGCCCGTGGGCAGTTCATCCCGTCACAGATCCGCCTGCAGAATTATGCCGATGCATGGAATCGGGCAAACTTCGGGCTGTTCATGTGGAACAGCATCCGCATCAGTGTGATCAGTATTGGCGGGATGCTGCTGTTCAACATCCCGGCGGCTTATGCCTTTGCCCGAATGAAGTTTTACGGAAAAAATGTACTGTTCGCCATCATGCTGATCACGCTGATGATCCCCGATGTGGTTACGCTGATCCCGAACTTCCTGACCGTAGTCTGGCTGGATCGTCTGGGGGACAGCGTGGTCGGTGCGGCGGGCCGCTGGGTCAACAACTGGCCTTCGCTGACGATCCCGTTCATGGCGTCTGCCTTTTCGATCTTCCTGCTGCGGCAGTTCTTCGCGCAGATCCCTGTCGATTTGTGGGATGCGGCGCGCATCGACGGGGCCGGACACTTCCGCTTCCTGCGTTCGGTTGTCGTCCCGCTGTCAAAAGCCCCAATCATGACCGTCATCACGCTGGCGTTTATCTCATCGTGGAATTCGCTGCTGTGGCCGCTGCTGGTCGCCAATGACGACTCATGGCGTCCGATTGCGTTCGGTCTGACGAAGTTCGTCACGGCGGATGCCAGCGACGCCTTCAATTTGCAGATGGCGGCGTCGGTCATCATGGTGCTGCCGATCCTGCTGGTGTATTTCATCACCCAGCGGCAGTTTACCGAAGGTATTGCAACTTCAGGGCTGAAGGGATAAACCGTTGAATAATGCCAATATCGGCAGAAGCACACGGGTATCGCAGCTTGTCCGTGCGCCGCGTGAGGTCGTCTATCGGGCCTTTATCGAAGCAGACGCGGTCGCGATCTGGCTTGCGCCGGATGGTATGCGGAGGCAGATCCACCGCTTCGAGCCGCGTGAGGGTGGCAAAATCCGCATGTCGCTGACGTATATCGATCCGGCAGAAGCGCCGCAGGGCAAAGGCAAAACAACTGATGATACCGATACAGTGGATGGCACATTTATCGAACTGCGGCCTGATGAAAAGATCGTTCAGGTGTTCGAGTTCGAATCGGATGATGCAGTCACTGAGAAATCTGGCGGCAACCATCGAGCGCGGCGCCACACCTGGTGATTAGCCGCGTGAGTGCCTGTTTCAACCCCTCCATCGCCGTTATCGGCGGTGTTTTCTGCGCTGTCGGGGGAGGGATTTACCGGCGGGGCAAGCTCAATTCGAACGATTAATGCACTTTAAATCATCAGGGAGTCAAGGAGAAACCATGTTCAAAAAGTTGACAGTCTTTTTTGCCATCGCGCTTCTGATGCTCAGCATGGGCATCGTGGCAGCGCAGGACACTGGCGATCTCAGCTCAGTGGACCCTTCCGGCCAGACGGTGGTCTACTGGCACGAATGGGACGGCGCACAGCTTGAAGCTATCGAGCAGATTATCGCCAACTTCAACGAGAACAATGAATGGGGCATTACGCTCACGACCGTGGCGCAGGGCAACACCGGCAATATGGGTGAAGCGATGAATGCGGCCATCACCAGCGGTGACCTGCCTGATCTTGTGGGCGCGTTCTCCGATACGGCGATGGGCTACCTGCTGGACGGCGTACTGGTCCCGCTGGATGCCTATGTGGATGATCCCACATGGGGCTTCACCGAAGAGGAAACAGCCGACCTGAACTTCGATCTGATCAACGGCTTCAACCGCATCGGCGGCGAACCCTTCAACGATCAGCTTCTGGCGTGGCCGATTGGTATGTCGACCGTCGCACTGTCAGTCAATCTCGATATGCTGGCCGAACTGGGTTACGACGCCCCGCCGCAGACACTGGAAGAATTCCGCGAAGTTTCCTGCGGTGCTGCTGAACTGACCACCGAAGATGGTGGCGATGTTCAGGGCTTCCCGATCCGCCTGAACGGTCAGGATATGGAAGCCTTCATCGTCAGCCAGGGGGGTTCGATCTTCGATCATGAAACCAACGAATTCAACTTCACCAACGAAACCACCATCAGCGTTCTCCAGTTCTTCCAGGATCTGTACAACGATGGCTGCGCTTATGTGCCGGAAACCTCATTCGCCAACACCGCTGACTTCGCATTCGGCCTGAACCCGATGGCCGTGGGCAGCAGCGTCGGCGTGCCGTTCATCCGTGGCGACATCGAAGAAAGCGGCAGCGGCATCGAGAACTGGGTGAACACCACCCCGCCGTGGAGCGAAGGCAACCGCACCATCCTGACCAACTTCCGCAGTGTGGCGATGATCGCCAGCACGCCGGAAGAACAGCTCGCAACATGGCTGTTCATCAAGCACCTTGCCAGCGCTGAATCACAGCAGATCTGGACCGAAACCACCCTGTACCAGCCGTACCGTTCCACCGGTTTCGAAGCCCTCAACCCGGAATTCCTTGAATCCAACCCGCAGTTCACCGACATCGCTGATATCCTTCAGGATGAAGATGTCAATCAGTATGCCGGTGCGCAGGTCTTCGGCTATCGTGACGCGTTCGCCGAATTCACCAATCTGGTGGCCGACATCACCACCGGTGGCATGAACGTCGAAGAAGCCGCTGCGAACCGTGAAGCCGCTGCCAACGAACTGCTGGCCGAGCGCCTCGAAGAACTCGAATAGAGCAGATCATCCTGATCTGACCTGATACACCCATAAACAAAAAGCGGACTCGCATGGAGTCCGCTTTTTTTGTGTACTTTTTTGGCTGATGTCATGCGACATAGGGTTATGCTAAAGGCACGCGGTAGAGGGTTTCAGTACGCAGCGGACGCCCCGTCGGGCATCC
>CAYNDH010000141.1:0-11702 GCA_964395665.1 uncultured Anaerolineaceae bacterium | reverse complement strand
CAACTATTAGGAAACGAATCATGAACGAACGAAACGATCTTCAGCCCACCTTCGACACCCTGCGCGAGACGATTCCGCCGCCCACACGCATGGTAAAAAATCGGGCGGCGTTCCTGCAACATGCCAAAACCGTAACTCAAAACGAGTCGGTGCGTCCTCTTGGGTGGAGCGCTCCAGCTTTTTCGATCAACGGATTTAGAAGTGGAAGGTATCAATCCATGAGCAAGCGTACAATCATCGCCCTCGCCGCAACCCTCATCATCGCCGGTACGACACTGGCGCAGCAGATTATCCAGTTCTACGCACCCAACGACGACGACCACAGCGAAATCACCCACCATTACAATGATGCGGTGGATGGTCCGGTGGAAAGATACGTCAGTCCACCGCTTGAAACCGTCGCCTCGACCCTGCCCTTCACGGCAAAGCTGCCCACCTTCCTCCCGGCTGGCTACCGCGTAGAAGGAGCGCAGTTCAATCAGGAGTTGCAGGCACTGGATGTGATCTACTCGTGTGAGGCAAATACTGCTTATGGTTTCACATTGTTCCAGCTCTCCAGCGCTACCGAACTGCCTCCTGTCGACATCGGCGCGAGCGCCCTCATCGAGACCGTGCAGATTGGCGCTGCTTCCGGGCAGTTGGTCGAAGGCGGCTGGTCCGTCGTGGAACCGGCGGAACGCCCCGAAGGCGTGACATCGTTTGAGGCGCAAATGGTTTGGGATAACGACGTCCCGATGTTCAGCCTGGACTGGGAGTCAGAAGGAATGCGCTACAGTATGTCAAATTTCATCGGCAGCGACCCGTCGGAAAACCCCGCTTGCCTCCTGGACAAGAACACGGGGATTACCATCGCTGACAGTCTCGCGCCCTACACGCCGTAAAGCGCTCATCAACTGCTGACGTAACGCTGTCACGCACTCAGGGTATGGCTAAGAGAATTCAACGAACCTTCAGTGTGAGGCAGCGTTATGTCCGTTAAAAACAAGCCTCGCTCGACATTCAGCCCATTGCTCCGTTCGATTTGGCCATCTGCTCTGGCTGTAGCTTGAAAACACGCCCTGGCAGGGTGGCATAATAAAAGGTTTCTTCTTTGAACCACAACGGCGCAGGAGATATCCCGCGCCGTTTTAGGTTTGAATCCTGGATTGTGTTCGCTGTCGAGCGACTATATACCGGCTTCGACCGGCCCCGCTGAAGCAAATGAGCGCGAATATTCGCTGACAGCAGCTTAGTGCGCCGCTAATGGGCGACCTGTCCGCAGGCGGTGCGACCGCAGGTGTCGGGTGGACAGCAGCCTGCATCAGCGGCTGATTCTGTCCCCTGCGCAGCCGCTTCGGTCAGCGGCTTGTACAGGCGGTAAAAGGTGCTGCCTAATGGGAAATGAGTCAGCCGTGCGGTGACCGTGTACCCCAATCGCTGATAGAAATCGGCGCATGAGGCGTAGTGGACATAGACCGAGGTGCATCCGCGTGCCAGCGCCTCTGCTTCTGCCATCTGGATCAGATGCTGGCCGATCCCCTGATGGCGCAGCGCCTCATGGACCCAGATCATCTCAATGATAAGCTGCGAGTCGGTAGTATAAGCCGCCAGCCCCGCGATAACATCACCATCGGTGTTATCAAGGCTGATGTCCAGACGTGCTTCCGCCTGCGGTTCCGGTGTCTGCGTGGCAGACAGCGCCAGTGGGTCCTGCAAGCGCCGCTGAAGGTACTTCAGATAATCACTGTCTGGTTCGTCGGTCACGGTAAACTGATAGGTGCGTGGCAGTATTGTAAACATAAGCCTCGTCAGATGGTTTCTTTCAGTACAGTGTTGATATAAAGACGGCAGGAAAGAGGGCAGGTCTTTCAAAGTTCGCCTGTCGTTAGAAAGTGTTCCAGTGCGCCCACTCGGGTGGTGATGATCTCCGGCGCACGGTCACGGATGGCGGGATTGCCAAGGTTTCCGGCAATCCAGCGGATAGATGCGATGTGCCGTGCGGCAACCAGCGCTTCGAGTGTTTCAAAACCCGCGATGTCAAAATCCGCTCTGAAAGAGTCGGGATGACGGCGGTATCCGTTCCATATTGCATTACGCCTTTCGTGATAATCCGGTTCATGTTTGCTGTACAGCAGCAGCGGCGCGAGATCGTACAGGTAATAGCCGAAAGCGCAGTCATCAAAGTCGATCACAGCGACCACAGACTGGCCTGATTCATCCTGCCGCCACAGCAGATTTTTGGCGATCAGGTCAGCGTGGATCATGCCAAAGCTCTGCGTGCGATTCGCATCCAGTGCGGCCATGGTGTCACGGATGCGCTCGGTGGCCTGCTGGATGATCCGACGCTGGGCGGATGTGATCAGCGCTTCGCCTTCCGGCCCCGGCTGATAGGGGGAACGCGTGCCAAACAGTCCTTCAAAGTCGAGCGCCGGACGGTCAAATGCCGCAGGTGGCGTGAAGCGGCGGCTGTGCTGGTGCAGATGTGCGATCAATGCGCCGATCCGTTCGAAATCTGCCGGTGTCAGGCGCTGACTGTCGCGGGTTTCACCGTCCAGCCAGCGAAACAGTACCCCGTATACCGGCTGCGCGACGCCTTCAAGCCGACCCGCGTACAGCGGTGCAACCGGAACCGGAACCGGCACCGCAAATCCGTCCTGACGGCTTAAGTGCCGCAGCCACGTCAGCTCTGCCTCGATACGAGTACGCGATTTCGCGCCTGGACGATGCAGACGCAGCGCATAGATGCCGGAAGTCATCTCGACGCGATAGATCGCATTATTGGTATAGCTGACCAGCGTGCGCGGAGCATCTGCATGGCCGAAATGCGCCAGCGCCCGTGCTGCCAGCGCATCCCAGCGGGCCACCTGTCCGGCATAGTCCAGCGTGTGAAAGTCGTTTGTGATTGCGGCTGCGGTCATCGCTGGTTACTTATCTTCCTGATCGTAGTACTCGCGCACGTAGAGATAACTTTTATAGCGGCGTTCGGTGATCTCACCGCACTCGACCGCCTGTTTGATGGCGCATCCCGGCTCATGATCATGGGTGCAGCTTGCACCGAATTTGCACGTACCGAGATAGGGCTGAAAATCACGATAGAACAGGCCGATGTCGTCCGGTTCTACATCCCACAAGCCGAAGATCTTGATGCCGGGTGTATCGACGACGGCCCCGCCAAAGTCGAGACTGTGCATCTCAAGATGCGTCGTCGTATGCCGTCCCTTGCCGTAATGGGTATTGATCTCGCTGACACGCAGGCCGAGTCCCGGCTGAAGGGCATTCAGCAGTGACGACTTGCCGACGCCGGATTTGCCGATGATGACCGACGTCTTATCCTTCAGCGTGTCGCGCAGCACATCCAGACCTTCGCCGGTCTGCGTGCTGGTCAGCCGCACGGTGTAGCCGAGACGGGTATACCCTTCGACTTCACGCATCACATCGCGCTCGGCACGTTTGCCACGGATGAGGTCCATTTTCGTGATGCAGATCACCGCCGGGATGGTGCAGGATTCCGCCCCTGCCAGATAACGATCCATCAGCGTCCACTGCGGTTTGGGCTGGGTGGCCGCCATCACCGGCACCACCTGATCGGCATTGGCGACGATGACCTGTTCGATCCCTTTGCTCCTGCTTTTACTGTCCACGGCGCGGCGTGTGAGTTTCGAGCGCTGCGGCTGCACGGCCTTGATCAGCCCTTCGCCGGGATTGGTATTGATATAGACGACGTTATCCCCGACAGCGACCGGATCAATGATGGCGATGTCATCAACATCGACGACTTTGAAGTAACCGAGTGATGAAGGATCACGCGATGGATAGACCAGCACCTTCCGCAGGCGGTTGGAGATGCGGCAGGCGATCACCTCACCGTCCGGCGTGCGGACATGATAAGTGCCGGTGCTTTTACGCATCACGATGCCCTGAAGCCGTTCATCAGCGTAAGGGTTCTGGCTTGAAAGCGCGTCCGCCGGATCGTCCGGTTGAGGCAGAAGGTCAGCGGAGCCGAGCGGTTCGGCATGGTCAAAGAAAGGTTGTAAAGTATTCAAGGTGTAGTGCCTCGCAGCAGGTTCAGTTGGTCAAGGGTGTGATGCTGTTGGAACCGTTGATTGAACTGTTGATCGTAAGATCGGAACCGCTGGGCTGTAGGAGGCAGAAGGGTTGCGCCTCGCAGCAGATCTGCAGACAGGACGCAAGACTAGTCAGCCACCGAAACGTGACTGCGTCGTCGCTAAAACGTGGTTGCTATGGTGCTAAAACAGGGTGTGAAGGATCGAGCAGGTCTTAGCGGCCAGCAGATACGCGCGGCGCAGCGGTTGCATTCGATATGTTCATGTAAGGAACTTTCATCGACGTACCTCGCTTTCTCGCACTGTGCGGAAGTGTGGGTGGTTCAGGCGAAGAGGGTTCGCGGGTTGCAGCGAACACAAGCGCCAGTGTAGCACGGAATTTTTCATACTGTCAACCAATCCGTAGAAATGGTTCAGAGTGAGTTCACCCCCACCCCGAATTCCACAAAATCAGGCGCGATTCAGAAACTTGAGCATGCGATCCCAGGCCAGGCCGGATGCTTCCGCGTTATAGACATCGGTACGATCCGGCTCAAAGAACCAGTGCCCTGTACCGGGATAAGTATAGAACGTCACCGGGCGGCCAGCCTGCTTCAGCTCGTTCTCCAGTTCCCGTACATTCTCCAGCGGCTCGAATTCATCATTCTCGGCAAAGTGACCGAGATAGGCGGCCTGCGATCTGCTGACATCTGTTGGGCCTGTGCCGTAAAAGAGAACTACGGAGTGGAAATTTTCCGGCGCGCTGTTTGCGAGACTAAGCGCGTAATACGCCCCCATCGAGAAGCCGATCACAGCAACAGCGTCCGATGTGCCAGTGCGCTGCTGAAGAAATTCAATCGCGTTCAGGATTTCGGCGTTGGTCTGGGCTTCCTTGTGATTCATCCTGTTGACCAGCGTTTCGGCTTCAGTGATCTGATCGGTGACGGCGCCCTCATAGAGATCAGGGGCAAAGACGACGAAACCCGCGTCAGCCAGACGGTCACAGAAGGCTCTGATCATATCATTCAGCCCCCACCATGCGTGAAGGACGAGCACCGGTTTGCCTGTACCAGCAGCAGGCAGAGCGAGATAGCCATCAGGTTGGGTTTGTGACATTTGGGGTCTCCTGTGCGGAAAGCGGTTAAGGTGGGGCAGAAGCATGACATTGGCGCACCGCTCACCTAATATAGAACATTTTTTCAGTTTCTGTCAAGAAAATTTGTTCTACTGTTAAAAAAGAAGCAAACCCTGTCAAGTACCCGATTTATGGTGATGGTCGTAAATGATTCGAAACATTCAGCACATAAGCATTGGTCCCGAAGTTCATATATACTAAAGGTTGAAATATATTGAATGTGAAACAGAATCCTGATGGTCTCATTTACCCAACGAAGTCTGGAAGCAGGTCAGCGTATTCTTGCAAGTCGTTCTGACAGTTTTCGCAAGGCACATGGACAGTTTTTTACGCCAGAACCACTGGCACACTTTATGGCGGCACAACTAGGAGTGATCAAAAATGGTGATCATATCCTTGATCCCGCAATGGGATCTGGGGTGCTGTTATGTGCGATTATTGACCGCCTGATTGCGGATCATAAACCCATTGAAATTTGGATAGATGGCTTTGAACTGGACGAAGAACTGTTTGTTAGCGCGCAGTCAGTTTTGAATGAAGGAGTGATTTGCGCGGCGAAATATGGTGTTCAGGTTCATCTCAATCTGTTTCACACTGACTTTATCCTAAATGGCTTGCAGTTTTTACGCCCTCGTTTACTCGATACCCCAGTAGGGCATCGCTGTTATCAGCATATCATCGCCAACCCGCCATATTTCAAGATCAATACAACTGACATATATCGTCAGGTGGCGGAAGGTATTCTTAATGGTTACACGAATATTTATACGTTATTTATGGGATTGGCAGCCAGGATGCTACATGATGGTCGTGCCTGTTTCATCGTACCACGCAGTTTCTGTTCCGGTAGTTACTTTGCCCGGTTTCGGCAGGAATTTCTAAAAAATGTGACAGTCCAGCATATTCATCTTTTTGAGTCACGACGAGATGCATTCAGCCAGGATGATGTGTTGCAGGAAAATCTGGTGATCACTTTCATACCACAAAATGAAATAAGCAATTCATTGATCGGAATTTCGTCATCAGCGACTCTAGATGAACTCACCACTGGAGTTACAGTACGACAGGTGACGAAGACACACTTTGTAAGTTCATCTGGACTGCTTCGTCTTCCGACCTCTGAACTTGATGACTGGATTCTCGAAGTTGTGGATCACTGGACAGGATCATTTTCTGCATATGATCTAGCGATTTCAACAGGGCCTGTAGTCGCCTTCCGTGCCGAACATAGTCTTATTCATAAGCCAAATGGTAAACCGGTTGTTCCGTTGCTGTGGATGCAGCATATTACATCTCAGCAAATCACTTGGCCGATAAATCGTGATTTCCGCAAACCACAGTACATCAGAAACACACCTGATATAAAATCTCTGCTGGTTCAGAATGTTAACTATGTTCTGCTACGTCGCTTCAGTGCCAAAGAAGAACAGCGTCGTCTGGTTGTTGCGCCCTATTTGGCAAACCACTTTGATTACGAGCTGGTCGGTCTGGAAAATCATCTGAACTTCATTTACCGCCCTCATGGAGAGATGAGTAAGGCGGAAGTCATAGGTTTATCGGCACTACTTAATAGTGGGTTGATTGATCGCTACTTCCGTATTTCGAATGGAAACACGCAAGTCAATGCTGCTGAATTGCGAGCTTTGCCTTTGCCACCCCTTCCTGTGATTAAGTCCCTTGGTCAGGCAATGGTCAAAGAAGCGAATAATATAGACTTAGACGCGATTGTTATTCAAACGCTTCAAGCTTTTATGCAGGTGCCTGATGATTTTCCCATTCTGCGCGAAACGAGGAAGCTGTGAGCAAGATCGCTGAAGCACAGGCTGTTCTCGCCGCGCTAAAATTGCCCTCTGCCCAACAAACCGAAATCGCTGCACTCACGCTGCTAGTACTGGCGCAGTTAGATGAAAATACACCATGGAGTGATGCTAAGCGCCGGAGCTTGCGTATCCACGATATGATGCAGGCCATGAATCATCATTTTGGACGGGTCTATGCTGAGAATACCCGTGAGACCGTGCGCCGTCAGGTTATCCATCAATTTGAGCATGCACGCCTCATAGATCGCAACCCCGATGAACCGGGTCTGGCGACCAACAGTCCACGCACCCATTATGCCTTGACAGAGGCGGCCATCCGCACCATTCGCCAATATAATACCTTCAATTGGGATGAAGCCGTCACAGAATTTCTAGACAGTCAGCAGTCACTTTCTGAACTGTATAACCGCAAACGGGAGCTTCAATTGATCCCGCTGACTTATCAGGGTAAGGAATATCATCTCTCACCCGGAAAACATAATGAACTTCAAATTGCTATTGTAGATGCGTTTGGCCCGCGTTTCGCGCCAGGGGCAAAATTGCTCTATTTGGGTGATACAGCCAATAAATCACTCTTGGTTGATGAAGCCGGGTTCAATAAGTTGCATATTTTATTGACCAGCCATGACAAATTGCCAGACGTGATTCTGTATGATGAAAAACGTAATTGGCTATATCTCATAGAGGCGGTCACGTCGCATGGGCCGATGACACCTAAACGTCGCATAGAACTCGACGAGATGTTTAGGAATTGTCCGGCGGGACTGATTTATGTGAGTGCCTTTCCTGATCTTATTACATTCCGCAGTTTTCTCGGCGAGATTGCATGGGAAACCGAAGTCTGGCTTAGCGAGCTTCCCGATCATATGATTCACTTTAATGGTGATCGGTTTATGGGACCACGGCCATGACAGATCTGACTGCTGACCGCGGCACTACTGGCATACTAAATCAAACAGCCGCTGAGGGCTGTCTGATACATCGTCGTGTGATGCAGGGAGTCAAGGCAGATCGATCACGGCCCCACGCGCATTGTGGAAGATCTTGAAGCTCACATCATCCAGCCACATCTTGCCCGATGCACCGGAATAAAAAAACTGCACCTTGAGCTTTTTCAGGCTCCGCCCGGCCCGGCTGAACGAGCTGGTCGAATGGGCAGAGACATAATCAGAAGAAATGATCTGCGGATAGAGCGTGATGATTTCAGAGGTGCCATTGGTGAAGACCATCTTGGCCTTGCCTAACAGGGTAGAGGGTGTCAGGTTCCTGGCCTTGAAGTTACCGCTGAAATCATAGGTGATCGTATCCGCCAGCGGCACGGCAGTGGTGACGAACACCAGTTTTGATTTGCTGCCGTCCTTATTCGCCTTGAATTTATAGGCGCAGATGCCGCTGGTGGTATGGCCTTTGCCTGCCTTGCACTTCAGCTTGTTTTTGGTCGATGGCTCTTTATCCTTGGCCTTCCAGCCGTCGGGGATCTTATCTCCGTTGGTGTCGTTCTCGAAATTGGCGTTAGCAAGGATTTCAGTGTATGCCCCTTCAGGGGTTGGGGTGATCGGCGGTGGTGTCGTGGTGCCCGGTGTGGTCGGCGGTTCGCCGGTGGAGTCACCATAGATGAAGCCGGAACCCGCTGTGCCCAGATACACACGCCCGAAGATATTCATATCCCCGGAGATCGCCTTGACGGTATCAAAACTGCCGAGCGGATACGTCGCGAGCTTCAGCCATGAATTGCCGCCGTCGGTTGAACGGAAAATACCGTGTGCGCCGTTGACGACGCCCTGAACATAGACCGCCGGATAGCCATTGGCCGTCGCCGCCTTACCGAAGCCGAATGAGGTTACATCCGTCGCGCCGGTGACCGCCTTCCATGATGCGCCGCCATCGGTCGAACGCATCAGCGGATAGCTGGTGCCGGTATGCTGGCCCGGTGTCATCCACAGGTGACCGGCACGCCCCGGCACTGATTCAAGGATGACGCCGTAGAAACCCGCTGCCCAGCCGTGCTGCCCGCCGCTGTTCGCCATGAGTTCCCACGTGATGCCGCCGTCCTGACTGCGGTAAACGCCGTTGTCCTTGTGGAAGTAGTAGAAGGTATTGGACTGCACACGGTCCGCTGTGATGACGCGGCGGTTGAGATGCGGATCGTTATGGCTGCCGGATTGATTCGCGGGCAGTCCGGGCAGGGTGATCGGTGTCCACGTCGTGCCGCGATCATAGGTATAGTGCGGTACGGCATCCGATGACGGCACCCAGACCATATTCTGCGTGTCGCCGGTAGCCACGGCAATATTGCCGAATTCCAGCCCGGTGGGATGGCTGTTACTGGTCAGTGATGCGAAGCGCGTCCAGTTGCGGCCATTGTCGAACGAATAGCCGCTCATATTGTATTTGCCATCATCATAACAGCAGAAGCGCTGGTCGGTGATGGTCGCAGCAAGGAAGGACGGCGTTCCGGCGGAGTAATCCAGATCCCATGTGGAGTTAAATCGGCCATAGGTGCTCTGCATGGTCGGGTAGGCATCGACATTCTCATGATAGAACGATGCCCAGTCCCAGTGCGCGGTGACCACCTTGCCCCCCGGCGGCGCGACCACATCATTGGTCACCAGTTCCTCAATCCCCCTGCTGATTGAGGTCCATTCCATACTCTGATCGAAGACATCACCGGTACGCCATGCGCCAGTACCTTCACCCAGCCACAGTTGATTAGGGACAACCGGATCGAAGATGATATTGCTGACCGAAATCCAGCGGTCTGCTGGCAGGGTGTTGAACCACGGGATGTCCGCACTGCTGTTATTCAGCCTTGCGTTCAGCGAGTCCCCTTGGTCCCAGTCATCGCCGCTCTCATATGAACGGTACGGCTTGCCGCCGAATGAAAACGCCAGCACGAACTTTGAGTCGCCCGGAGAGACGGCAATCGTGCTGAAGCCGCCGCCATATGGTGCAGGGGGATTCAGCTTCTGCCACGTATTATCACGATAGCGCCACAGCTCCGATGAGGTGATCGGATCGGCAGGATCACCGGGTGTGTACGGCTTGTTCAGGACAAAATAGGCGGTCCCATCGTTCGAAATATCCAGATGCTGGTAAATCCCCCAGTCGGGGGCGTTGGGATTGGAGCCGCTCTTGGAGATGTGCTGAAAGATGCCGTCGGCATTCGCCCGGTAGACACCATAGCCATCGACGGTGACATACACCCGGCCAGCGCTGTCGAAGTCGATATTACCGATATTGATATTGGCGGCATTGATACCCAGATCAATCGGATGCCATGTCGTGCCGCCGTCGATGGTTTTGAAAAGCCCCGGTGCCGGACTGGTGAAATCCGGTGAGCCAAAATAGACGATATTGGCGTCGGTGGGATGAACGGCCAGCCGTTCGCCCTGCTGACGGTAATGGGCGTTGGCGTCGAAATTGAGGCCAGTCAGCGCGGTTTTAATCCATGTCGCGCCGGAGTCGTTGCTGCGGTAGATGCTGCCATTGAAGGCCATATACAGGCGCTGCGGTTTGCTGGGCGCGGTGACGATGCTGAGGACGCCGCCAAAGCTGCGATAGCTTTCATCTGGCATCGAATCAGCCGTGACGATCTGTTTCCATGATTTGGTGGCCTCATGCCACAGGTACGCGCCGCCGACATCGGTGCGGCTGACGACCACGCTGCCATCGGCACTGATGTCGATGCCGGTGATCCAGCCGCCTGCACCGGTCTTCAGTGTTTTCCAGATATACTGTTCGGCTCGCGGATCAGCATCGGATGCGAGCGTGATGGACTGGGCCTGCATCACCAGCCCAAGCAGAATCGTCAGCGAGATACCGGAGAACCAGAAGAGAAAACGACGAATCATCGTGATGAGACTCCATAATCATATTCAGAGTAAATTATATTGATCGCACCGGGAAACGCGGTGCGCTGATGCACAGACGCATTCATGCGCCGACCTGTTCATGCGCCGCAAACCGATGTTGTCAGATATCCATGCCGCAAGGTATGCGCATCTGTGATACACGTTCCTAAGACAAAAATGACGGTGCTGTCACAAGTGTATAGACCACATCGCCGCCGATACACCCGGTTCAGGGGCTGCTTCCCAGCAGGCTGTAAGCCTTACATAAACAGTACATGAGTGCTGGTCGCTTATACTCTAAAACACTTAGTGGGTGTAATCAAAGAAAATTTACGCGCTTTACTAAGAAATTCAGACAATCCCGCCGGATCATCTGAATTTTCGCAGATGTGATCCTTAGGACACGACGACAGGCGCTGTACTGTATGAAGATGGCCGATTTCGCGGCCATCTTCGGTATTTGCTGCTTAACACTGACCCTGTCAGGGATCTATCCCCGAATAACGCTTATTCCCATTCGATCGTGGCCGGTGGCTTGCTCGTGATGTCGTACAGCACGCGGTTGACGCCCTTGACTTCGTTCACAATCCGGCGGCTGATGCGTGCCAGCAGTTCGTAATCGAGCCGCGCCCAGTCCGCCGTCATGAAGTCGTCGGTGGTCACGGCGCGGATGGCGATCACTTCCTCATAGGTGCGGTTATCCCCCATCACACCGACGCTTTTCACCGGCAGCAGCACAGCGAAACACTGTGCTGTCCCGCCGTCTTCGGTGTAGCGCAGCAGATCGGCCCGGTCGAGTTCTTCGAGCAGGATCGCATCGGCTTCGCGCAGGGTTTCCAGCCGCGCCCATGTGATCTCGCCGGGGCAGCGGATC
>CAYNDH010000140.1:7045-11873 GCA_964395665.1 uncultured Anaerolineaceae bacterium | reverse complement strand
TGTCCGGTGTTTCCATAAGATTCAGTGCAATTTTCCGAATTTTCAAATGGTTTCTTAGAACCAGGGACGATGGATATGGATCGACTGCTTCATGCTGCTCATGAAATGTGGGATGGACTGGACGAAACTGAAATTGAAGCGATTGTCCGGGCGATGAATGAGGAGTACGTTGCACAATGAGGTCAAAACACCTGACCCTACTTCCTTTTTTATGCGACCTGTTATAAAATAGGGGCATCGTCAATAAAATCTGTAAGGAGAGGGTGTGCAGGAGTAGCACCCGCAACTTTATGTTTACCTACATCCCCGTCGAAGCAATATCGGCAGCGTTCGATGCTTCTCAAAGGACCCCCCCCAGACATCTCGGCTACTTTGGCTTTATCGCAATTGATGCCAACGAGCTGGATGTCGAAACCATCGCTCAATGGCACTACCTGACAATTATCCCCGCACACTACGTCTGACGTTCCTTAACAGCATACTTACGTCGAGCTGACGCTGTACGCATTTCGGAAGTAACGCTGCTGCGTGATTTTCGCGAACGTGTTCAGCAATCGATTGGAAGTGGACTGCCGCCTGGTCATGTGCTGATTTTTGGCATACCCAGCGGTCGCCTTCCTGCAAATCTATCCGGTGAAGTTCGCTTCACCAACCAATGCTGTAAACAAACTGAACAAGGAACGTCACTCATGTTGGCGACAATTTCAAAAACGATACCCTATCAGAGCTATGCTGAGAGTTCGACGCGCCCTGAACTCGTGGTCACGCAGATGCTGCCAGAACACCTGGCCGGTGTGGAACGGATCAGCGCACCTGTTGGAAGCGACAGTGAATGCTTCTCGCGTAAATATCTCAGCCAGATCCTTGAACGCTATCCGGAAGGGCAGTTCGTCGCCCTGCGTCACGGACAGGTCGTCAGCTACGCGCTGACCATGCGGACGCACCGTTCGCCGGGGGATGTCCCCCTGCAATGGATGGACGCGATCGGTGACATGACCCTGCGTCATCATCAGCCTGCCGGTGAATGGCTGTACGGTGTCGATTTCGCCGTGGACCCATCAGCGCGCCGGATGGGTATCGGTTCTAAAATGTATAAAGCGCGGTTCGATTTCGTCAAACGGCTGAACCTGCGCGGGATGTACGCCGGTGGGATGCTGATGGGCTATCACCGCTATCAGGATCAGATGATGTCCACCGAATATGCACATAAGGTGATCACCGGTGAACTCGAAGACCCGACGGTCAGTATGCAGATGAAGCGCGGATTCCGTCCGCGTGCGGTCATCGAACAGTATTCGGAGCTGCCACAGGCCGGAAGCTGTGCCGTCCTGATCGAATGGCAGAATCCACAGTACCGCCCGATGCTGACGGCGCTGCCCCCGGTCCGCAGTGCCGGATCAATGGCTAATATCACGGCTGCCCGTTAACGGCAGAGTGATAATAAGCGGCAGCAATGCTGTGCCTTTAATACACAGGGGAAAGATGAGGGTTTCGCCCACGTTTCCCCTGTAAAAATTAATATTCGTAAATTTTCAGAGTATTCCCCCAAAATCTGAGGGTGTTGCTCATTTTGTATTCCAATACTGGAAAAACCCTGTTAAAATATCCCTTACCTGCTGATTTCGTGTGAATGTTCGCGCCCTGCGAAACTACACTCACGCGCAGATTCTCAACTGTACCCTCAATGTTCACCCTGAAACACCATCCCCAACCGGGGACAGTTGATCTTTTTGTCCGAATTTCATTCCTGGTTTGGATAAGCGGAGCGTGATCACACATGCCTCAGTTACGTTTGCTTGAAGTTCAAGGTAATCCATTTGAAATGGGCTGGCAGCATGGGACTGCCTATCGGGATGCTATCCGTGAGATCGCAGCCGAGCGTCTTCAGCTTGCATCGGAGCCGGATTGGGCCGGTGTACATACGCCGAAAGAAGAATTGATCGCGCTGGCCGAAGAGTGTCTCGATTATCACTGTGCTTATTCCCCTGAACTGATGTGGGAGCTTCAGGGTATTTCGGCGGCGACCGGTGTTGGGCTGCCCGAACTGCTGATCATGAACGGGTTCACCGATTTTGTGGACGCTGTGTATAACGCGCCGGGTGTGATGAATCTGCCGCTGGCGATGGAACTTCCGGTTGAAGTCGAAGTGTCGCAGAAAAGGCTGGTACATCAGAAGGCCGTGCTGGGGCATGGCAATGAATGCACGACCTTTATGGTCGATGGCCGCCGCACACTGGATGGCGCCGGGCTGATCGGCCAGACATGGGACATGCACGAGACCGCGACGCCGTATGTCGCGCTGCTGCGTGGCCGTCCTGATCACGCGCCGCGCTTCCTGATGATGACGCTGACCGGCAGCATGGGTATGATCGGCATGAACGAACATGGCATCTCGGTCGGCATCAACAATCTGTCCGCCCAGACGGGGCAGCCGGGTGTCACATGGACGTTTGTCGTCCGCAAGATCATGATGCAGGATAATCTGGAAGATGCGCTGGCCTGTATTACATCGGCGCGGCTGGCAGGCGGGCATAACTACCAACTGATGGACGCCAGTGGGCGCGGTTATAATGTAGAAGCGATGCCGCATGGCTGCACGGTGACGCCGCTGAACGATGCGCCGCTGGTCCATGCCAACCGCTGCCTGGATGCGGCTGCACAGCATGAAGAACGCCCGTTGAGCGAAGACTGGATCGAAGATTCCGAAGCGCGGGAACGCCGTGCGATGCTGATGCTGAATCGTCGGGATGTCACACCGGATACCATGATGGCGCTCACCCGTGATCGCAGTGATGGCAGCTACAGCGTTTGTGCATTCTCGGAAGCGCCCTATTTCAGTGAGACCTGCGGTGCGGTGATTATGCGCCCGGCCAGCCGTGAGTTGTGGGGGATCTGGGGCCTGCCGTGTGATGGGGAATACGAACGCCATTTTGTCTGACTGACAGCGGCGGGGCCATCTGAACGGATCAAAAATAAAAGCGCCGTCTATGCTGCACGGCGCTTTTTGATTCCTATGCCAGTTTTACTGATTCAGTCCAACGTGCCTGGCAATGTGCTTAGGCTTCTGTCGGGGCGTAGTCAATTTCTTCCAGCACATCGACGATCTTCTTCCATGTGGCGGGTTCGCCCCATGTGACGGTCACCATTTTGGTATCAGGGGAAGCTTCAACCGATGCGATCCCAGGGACACCCTTCAGTTCATTTCTGATCGTATTGGTACAGCCTTCACAGCCGATATTCGGCACGAGAAAAGTCTTTGATTCCATGATTGTGTCATCCTTTATATGATCAGCGCCTGTGACCGGCGCGAAATGTTGAGATCGAAAATGCCTGACCTGTTTTTTTGACAGGAGCAGCACAGTAGATCTTACGCGATAGCGGGCAGCGTTTGCAACAATGGGAAGGGTGTTACATCTGTTTTGCGAAGAATTTATGAATTTTTTGTAATGGTCCTGTCTAAATGTGTTTCAGTTAAGTTTTACCTTAGGAAGATTTATGTTATAACAGACAATGCGCATGCCTGTGCATGTGGCATCGTTCATCGATTTACCGGCATTGTGCCGGTAAAGAAATAACACGAGGTTTATTTAATGTTTAAACGAAGTACTTCTCACCCTTTATTTAGAGTCATGTTGGTGCTGCTTGCTACACTGGCCCTGACCAGTGTCGTGACAGCCCAGCAGACGATCCCGCTGCCAGGGGGAAATGGTGCGCAGTCGGGACTGCTTCAGCTCGAACGCGATGGCTTGCTGCTGTCGCAGGCTGAGGTTAATGGCCTTGTGAATCAGGCTGTGCGTCTTCCGGATGGCCGCGTGCAGGTGATCATTTCACTTTCATCGCAGCCTGCGGTCAACGCCTTCCTGAATGCCGGTGGTCGCAGCAATGTGACCGATGCCAGCAGTGCAGCACGCGCTTATAAGTCGGTGGTTGACAGTGAACATGCCGGCTTTGCGTCTGCCGCATCCCGCTTTGGTGCCAGCGTGCAGCGCACTACGTGGTTCACCGTGAACTCGGTGACCGTGGCTGTCCCGGCTTCGCAGGTCGCAGCACTGGCCTCGCTGCCGGGTGTGACCAATATCCAGCCGGATACAGTGGTCGAGCGCAATGACGCGGTCAGCGTGCCGTTCATTGGGGCAGATGAAGTCTGGGCTGGCTTCGGCGGCACCGGTTACACCGGTGATGGCACGGTCGTCGCTGTAATCGACAGCGGTATTGACTATACCCATACCCACTTCGGCGGTGATGGCAATTTTGCCGGTAATACCAGTGACACAGAGATCGGCGACACGGCGCTGTTCCCGGCGGACTATCCGCTGACTGCTGTGGGTGCGCCGAAGGTGGTCGGTGGTACCGACTATGTTGGTGATGCCTACAATGCCAACATTCCCAGCCAATCAACACCGGCTCCGGACCCCGACCCGATCGACTGCCCGATTGAGAACGGCGGCGGTCACGGTACCCACGTGGCAGGGACTGCGGCTGGCTGGGGCGTGACCAGCGCTGGCGCAACCTATGCCGGGCCGTTTGATGACACCATCTTCACCGGTTATCCAAACTGGACTCCTTCCTTCCGCATCGGGCCGGGTGTTGCGCCTGAAGCCGCACTGCTGGCCTTCCGCGTGTTCGGCTGCAATGGTTCGAGCGCGAGTTCAATCATCATTCAGGCGATTGATGATGCGGTTGCCGGGACCTATGGCCCCGTGGCTGATGTGATCAATATGTCACTCGGTTCAGCCTTTGGTACCGCCAATCCAGATGATGCGTACAACAAGGCGATTGCCAACGCAACGACTGCCGGCACCATTGTTGTGACTTCGGCGGGTAACAG
>CAYNDH010000140.1:0-6945 GCA_964395665.1 uncultured Anaerolineaceae bacterium | reverse complement strand
GGCAATAACCCCAATAGCATCAAGCCGGATATCGCTGCTCCGGGTAGCACGATTCTCTCCGCAGCATCGGGTACCGGACAGTACACATACAATGAAAATGGTACCTCAATGGCTTCGCCGCACATCGCCGGTTCGATGGCGCTGCTGCGCGAGAAGTATCCGACATGGCCGGTGGCGGACCTCAAGGCACTGCTGCTGAACACTGCCAATAATGATGTGGTCGCTGGTGCAAATACGTATGGCCCGCAGCGTGTGGGTACTGGTCGCGTTGATCTGGTTGATGCCTTCAACAATGACGTGATTGCCTACAACACACTCAACAAGGCCGGTGTCAGCGTCTCGTTTGGCGCGCCGGAAGTTGTGGCCGGTGAGACACTGAGCATGACCCGTACCGTAACCATCGAGAACAAGAGCGCTGTAGCGGTTACCTATGCTGCTTCTATCAAGCAGGGGACCGATGCGCTGGGTGTGGCCTACAGCGTCAGCCCGGCTTCGGTGAACGTCCCGGCAAATGGTACGGCGACCGTCACCATCACCCTGAACGGTGATCCGAATGCCCCCAATGCTTTCGCCAATAGTGACCCAACAATGGACCCGGCGGGCCGCCATCGTATCACTGAGGAAAGCGGCTGGCTGGTCCTGACTCCGGGTGCCGATGTCCCGCTGCGTGTCAGCCTGTATAGTGCGCCGCAGTTGGTCAGTGCCATGTCGGGTGCGTTGACCGGTGTTGAAGGTGCGACTGGAACCGGGACGATTACCCTCACGGGTACTGAGGTTGCGACCGGTGCTACTGTGGGCAATAACGTTGACATTTTCAGTGTGGTTTCACCGTTCGAGCTGGCTGCTTCCAGCCCCAATGAACCTGGCCCCGAGCCTGATATGAGCGATCTGGCTTATGTCGGTGTCTCCGACGACTACAGCGTTTCATCTCCGGGTACAGGCTATGTCTACTTTGGCCTTGCCGCGCATGGTGAATGGGCAACGCCGTCCGATGTTGAATTCGTCATCTATGTCGACCTTAACCGTGACGGCACGGAAGACTATCTCCTGTACAATACCTACAGTGCGGCTAACGCCAACGACTTCCTGATCGGCGTGATCGATCTCCATAATACGCTGGGCTACGGCGCTGGTGCGTCCCGTTCGTACACTCGAATCAATACTTGGACGGGCAGTCAGCTTAACACCTATCTGTTTAACAACAATGTGATGGTGTACACTGCCCCAATGGGACTCCTGCACGAAGCGTACACTGATCTGTTCGGGGATCCCGGTACGCGCTTTAACTACTGGGTGGAAACCTATGCCCGCCGCTATAGTGATGCGGCGACCTCTGAAGCGTTCCTGATTGACTCAATCGGCAGCGCACAGAACCCGCTGAAGTACGATCCTGTCAATCCGGTCTATGACTTCACTGGCGGTGTGGGTGACCTGACGATGTATCTGGATCTTGATGGCGAAACCATCGAATTCCCGTACAACTTCAGCAACATGAAGGTCGAGAACATCCCGGACATCCTGCTGCTGCATCACCACAACAGCAGCGCAGCGGGTAAGGCTCAGGTGGTTTCAGTTGATGTGGTTGCTCCGGGTGGATTCGAACTCGTCAGCCCGTCCAACGGCCAGATTGTCACCGATCCGGCCAGCATGACTCAGGTCACATGGACTGAAGCAGCCGACGCAGCCTCTTATACCTTCTACCTGTTCCGTATCTCGAACAATGCCCGCCAGATCGGTGAAGTACTGGTTCTGACCGGTACGGCAGCGAGCGATAGCGATGCGATTAGCTGCGCCGCTGGAAGCTGCGCGCTCAGCGTTGATGCGTCGGTTCAGTCTCTGCTGACTGATGGTACCTACAGTTGGACGGTGGTGGCTGATGGCTTCACGGAAGCCTCAAACGCGCCGTACACCTTCAAGGTCAACACGGGCGACATCGAACTGCTGGTTAACGGCGGCTTCGAGAGCGCATCCGTCGATGCCAAGACTCCGGATGGCTGGGACATCAAGAATGCTTCGGGTGAGAAGCGTAAGGTCAACAAGCCCGAGAAACCCAAGTCGTACAGTGGGGACGCGTTCTTCCTGTTCAAGGGCAAGCCGGGTGAGAACTCCAAGATCGTTCAGAACGTGCTTGATAACACCACCGTGACACTGGGTGCTGGCGACACACTGACCGCGAGTGTCTATCTGAATACCAAGCTGAACAACCCCGGTAAGGTGTTGGTCAAGGTCAAGTATGATGATCCGACCGCTGGTCAGAAGGGTAACGGCAAGGATAAGCTGAATATCCCGATTACCGCCACCACCGACTATCAGCAGTTCACCGACTCCGTGGATCTGGCTGGCTCGGTGAAGAAGGTGAAGTTCATCATCAAGTTCAACCAGCAGTCCGGCAAGATGTTCGTCGATGACGCCAGCCTGATCCGTAACGGTCTGGATGTCAGCGCGGGCTTCAGCGATACACGCACACTGCCGCTGCCGTAAGTAAGACAGCCGCAGCAACTGGTCAGGTCGTCCGATCGTCCGATCATATGGCCTGATCAGCCTGCACGAAAGACATAAGGGTGGAGAGGCGTCAGTACAGCCTCTCCGCCTATGCAGAATAGCTGATTATCAGACAGAGCAGGGGCGAGATCATCGCCTCTGTTTTGTTTTGGATACAGGCGCGGTTTTATTCCGTTTGATGAGGGACTTTACAGTGAATCGTGGTAGACTAGTCCATCATTTAAATTTTTTAGAAAGGTCGGCATGATGTCGGACAGCACAATGCAGATTGGCGAGACGAACCATGGGTTTGAGCTGGTCCGTGAGGATGAGATCCCGGAGATCAACAGCCACGCCCGTTTATATGTTCACACCCGCACCGGCGCCCAGCTTCTCTCGATCCAGAATCAGGATGAGAACAAGGTTTTCGGTGTGACCTTTACCACACCGCCGGGTGATTCCACCGGTCTGCCGCATATCATGGAACATTCCGTGCTGTGCGGTTCGAAGAAATACCCGGTCAAAGAGCCGTTTATCGAACTGATCAAGGGATCGCTGGCGACCTTTATCAATGCGATGACCTTTCCGGACAAGACCGTGTATCCGGTGGCGAGTACCAATAGCAAAGACTTCTACAATCTGATTGATGTGTATCTGGATGCCGTTTTCTTCCCGGTCATCACGCCGGAGACGCTTCAGCAGGAAGGCTGGCACTACGAACTGAACAGTCCCGATGCCCCGCTGGATTATAAGGGCGTGGTCTTTAACGAGATGAAGGGCGCGTACTCATCCCCGGAAGGGCTGCTGGGCCGCGTGACGCAGCAGGCGCTGTATCCGGATACGATCTACGGCCATGATTCCGGCGGCGACCCGCGTGAGATCCCGAACCTGACGTATGAGGATTTCCGCAGTTTTCACGATAAGTATTATCACCCGTCCAATGCGCGTTTCTACTTCTATGGCGATGATGATCTCGAAACCCGTCTGAAGCTGCTTAACGATGTGCTGGCCCCGTTCGAGCGCCGCAGTGACGACATCGATAGTGAAATCGACCTGCAGTCGCTGTTCGATGCCCCACGCCGCCATATCGAGAAATATGACGCCGGTGAGGACGACGATCAGAAGGGGATGATGACGCTGAGCTGGCTGCTGGGTGAGATCAGTGACCCGGTGCGCGAACTCGAGCTGCATGTGCTGTCACACGTCCTGCTGGGGACACCCGCCTCTCCACTTAAGAAGGCGCTGATCGATTCGGGACTGGGTGAAGATACGGTTGGCGGTGGCATCGACGATCTGCGCCAGCTAAATTTCAGCACCGGTCTGAAGGGGATGGACCCGGCCAATGTCGATCAGGTGGAGCAGGTCATCATGGATACCCTGCGTGAACTGGCGACTGAGGGTATTGATCCCGCCACCGTGGACGCCTCACTGAATACGATTGAATTTAGCCTGCGCGAGTACAATACCGGCGGCTTCCCACGCGGTCTGGCGATGATGTTCGATGTGCTGTCAAAATGGTTGTACGGCGGCGATCCGATTGAGGCGCTGCGCTATGAAGCGGCCCTGCAGACGGTCAAGGATAAGGTGGCGGCAGGTGAACGTGTCTTTGAAAATCTGATTCAGGAATACCTGCTCGATAACAATCACCGCTCATCTGTGGTACTGGAGCCGGACCCGACCGTCAACCAGCAGTTTGATGAAGAAGAACGTGCACGGCTCGATGCGATGCAGAGCAAGCTCGGCTCCGATGAGCTTCAGCAGATCATCGCTGATACCGAGCGCCTGCGTCAGTTACAGGAAACGCCGAATTCACCAGAAGCGCTGGCGACCCTGCCCACGCTGACCCGCGAAGATCTCGACCCGTTCGTGAAGGTAGTCCCGAATGAGATCATCGACCTCAATGGGACGCAGGTGCTGTACCATGACCTGTTCACCAATGGTATTCTGTATCTTGATCTGGCGTTCAACCTGAAATCCGTCCCGCAGGAACTGCTGCCATATATGAGCCTGTTCGGGCGCGCCCTGCTGGAAATGGGCACCGAGAAGGACAGTTTCGTGCAGCTTTTGCAGCGCATTGGCAGCCGGACGGGTGGCATCGGCCCGACGACCTTCTTCTCCGAGACGGTGGATCGCGAAGACCTGACAGCGCATTTCATCCTGCGCGGTAAGGCTGTGATCGACCGTGTAGGCGATCTGCTCGATATCCTGACCGAAATGCTGACGATCACGCGTTTTGATGATAAGGAACGCTTCCGCCAGATCGTGCTGAAGTTCAAGGCCGGGCGGGAAGCCGGTCTGGTCCCCGGTGGACATCAGGTGGTGGCCCGTCGTCTGAATGCCGGCCTGAGCCGCTCTGGGTGGCTGAGTGAGCAGATGGGCGGGCTTGAAAACCTGTTCTTCCTGCGTAACCTGCTGACACAGATCGAAGCGGACTGGGACAGCGTGCGTGCCAGCCTTGAAGCGATCCGCGATCATCTGCTGAACCGCGCCAATCTGGTGGTGAATGTGACACTGGACGGCGAAAACTGGTCACAGATCAAACCGCTGCTGGCCGATTTTGCGGGACGTCTGCCGGAAGGAAGCGGCGCACTGGCGGCATGGAGTCCATCCTATGTCACGGAGAATGAGGGCCTGACCATCCCGGCACAGGTGAATTATGTCGGGAAGGCTGCCAACGTGTATGAACTCGGCTATGAACTGAACGGCAGCGCGTATGTCGTCCCGCGCTGGCTGGCCACAGACTGGCTGTGGGAAAGGGTCCGGATGATGGGCGGCGCTTATGGTGCTTTCGCCTCATTTGACCCGTATACCGGCGTTTTCAGCTATCTCTCGTACCGCGATCCAAACCTGCTCGGCACGCTGGAAAATTACGACGGCGCGGCTGGCTATCTGCAGAAGCTGGAACTGAACGACGCCGAACTGACGAAGGCGGTCATCGGCGCGATCTCCGATGTGGATGGCTATCAGCTTCCGGATGCGAAAGGCTATTCGCAGATGCTGCGCTATTTCGTCGGGATGAGTGACGAACGCCGTCAGGAGATCCGCGACTCGATCCTGATGACCAGTGCTGATGACTTCCGCAGGTTTGGGCAGGTGCTGGAACGTCTGAATGAGATCGGGCGGGTGGTCGTGCTGGGTTCACAGGAAGCGATTGAGGCCGTGAATCGCGAACATCCCGGTATGCTGAACGTCCGGAAGGTGTTGTAACCGGAGTTTACATCACAGCGGGTCGGGAACCGATCGCGCTGACGGGTGCTTACATGTCCAAAAGAGGCGGGGATGCAGAAAACTGTATTCCCGCTTCTTTATTACAGTTTTTTTGCTCCGAATGCGATGGGGACGTGTGCTATAATGCCGTGTTTTGGCTGTGGTTTAGCCATAATCAACGATGATCGTCTGGTTGAAAGGGGATTGTGTGACATTTCAGCCTGTACAACAGCCGCTCCGGCCCGGTATTCAGCCCATGTCCGCGAAACAGTTTGGGCGGCGAAACGGGTGTCTGCCGAATGCGATACTGGTGGGCATGGTGACCTTTGCCCTGTTCACGTTCTGCACACTGGGCACGCTGCTCTTCTACATTCTTCTGCCACCACCGCCGCTGGACCTGCTGGTTGTAGGGCTGGATGCGCGGCCCGGTGAAAATTATGCAACCCGTACCGATGCCATCATGATCCTGGGTATTCAGCCGCGTGGACTGCGCGCCAGCCTGCTGTCGATCCCGCGTGATCTGTTTATCCGTGTGCCGAATTACGGCTCACAGCGTATCAATACGATCAATGTACTAGGGGAACAGGAAGCGACAGGCCGGGGCATACCGCTGCTGCGCCAGTCGATCCAGGACAGTTTCGGACTTGAGATCGACCGCTATGTCAAACTGGATTTTCAGGCATTTGAGGCGCTGGTGGATGCCGTAGGCGGTGTGACCGTCGATGTACCGAAGACGATCACCGATTACTACTATCCCACGGCGAATGGCGGGACGATGGTCGTCACCTTTGAGCCGGGGACGCAGACCATGAACGGGGAACGTGCCCTGATATATGCCCGCACACGCCATGCAGACGACGACTATCAGCGGGCGGGGCGTCAGCAGCAGGTACTGTCAGCGCTGGCTGGCAAACTGGTAAATCCGCTGAACTGGGGCGCAGCGGTCAGCGTGATCAATCGCTATACCGAAACCGATCTGAACCTGATCGATATGGCCCGTTATGCGCCGATTATCCTACTGCGCGGCGGCCAGTTCGAGACACTGGTGATTGACCGCGAGTATATTCTGGCGGGGGCGGGTGGGGCGGTCCCTAATTATGAGAAGCTCGGTCCGTGGATCGACGAGCGCTTCGATTGATTAATGCCGGAACAAACATAGGGCCGGATTCTTCCGGCCCACAGTGGTCGTCAATTTCAAAATGCCTTAGAACCTGTTTGGAAATTGGTTACCGGTGCGGACAGGGCGCCATTGCAAGC
>CAYNDH010000139.1:0-12214 GCA_964395665.1 uncultured Anaerolineaceae bacterium | reverse complement strand
GCACGACAGCGGCGCAACAGCGGCGCCGTAACCGCAATCATCCAGATAGAAGAACAAGAAGAACACAAAAAGCGCACAGTGATTTCCTGTGCGCTTTTGCATTTGATTGATCGCCTGTCTATTCGTCGAATGCGATCATCCCAGCGGTGTGAAGTCGCCGGTCCCACCAAACGGATCTTCATCTTCAGGCAGCGTGCTGGGAGGTGGCGGCGGCGGCGGCGCATAAATCGGCGCGGCGGGTTGTGTCGGCTGTGCGGATGGAATCGGCGCTGCTGGTGGTGGTGTATAGGTCGCAGGATTGGGTGTGTAGGCCGCCGGTTGAGCAGGTGCAGCAGCCGGGGCTGATGTATACGCAGCGGCAGGCTGAGGCACCGCCCCCGCCGGGGCACCGGCCTTCGGCCATGCTTCAATCTGAAGTTTCAGCGTCTCAAAGTAGCTGTTGGGCGGCAGGATGGCATTGGTGCCGTAAGTCACTTCATTGACCTTGGCCTGAAGCAGCAGCGCACCGGTCTCGAGTATCAGGACGGCCCCGGGACGAGCCACCACAATATCCGTAGCGGGATCATCCACCCGGCCTTCAAGATCCGCACGGAGCATGGGATCGTTATAGGCATGTTCCGAGACAAACAGTTTGTTCAGTGTGCGAACGAAGTCTTCTTTATCAAACAGCCAGACTTCAATCGCCGCCGGCTCGTTTGTATCACCGATAGTCTTGGCAATAGTCGCGCCGCACTCACCCAGAAAGGCATCGTCAGTATCTTCGATGGCGAAGGAATCGTCGTAAGCGCGCCCCTTGGTGTAGATCGACAGCTTCTGCATGACTGGTGCGCCATAGGGATTTGAGGCCGCTGCACTGGCCGTGTCCTCCCGCAGACGCTGTTCTTCTTCCTTGCGCAGGCGGATGACCTCACGGTCTGCCTTCTGCCGCTTGCGATCTTCGATCTCTTCCTGCGATTTTGGACGCACGGCATCGTAGATCGTATCAACGACATTCGGCCTGAACAGCAGCCGCCAGATCGGTGAGACAATCAGTGCGAGAATGATCAGCAGAATGATGGGCAGCACGATGTCAAAGATGGCACGTGGAAGATTACCCGGCTGCGGCGCGGGTGTCCCGCCCTGAACCTGCTGCGCGATGGGTAGTGTCTGCTGAAGCGCATTCTGCACCGCGCCGGTTTCCTGCGGGATGAGGATCTCAATGCGCGCTGCGGGATTCTCCACCTGTCCGAGCAGGCCGAATGTCTCCTGCTCATCGTATAAGCCGCCGACATACGAACCCGCTATCAGCTTGATCCACTGATCGCGTGCGGATTCGCTCATCTGATGCGGTGAGCCATCATAATACTCAATCGGACGAACGACATACGCCCAGAAGATACCGAATAACAGCGCCATGACGAGTGCCAGAACTGTCACATACGTCGGCATGTGAGGCTTCAATACAATCACGTACAGGCCGTTGTACGTATCCCCTAACCACTGACGTACTCTGTCTACCATAAAGCGGCTGCCTTTCGTATACGATTGGCGAGACGTATCATTTCATTCGCCGATTGAAGAAATAAATATAAGAATCAAAAGCGTGTTTAAGTTGGTTACTCCGTTTAAACACGCTTTCAGTATAACTTATAACAGGGTTTGCGCAACGTGACAATTAAGGCTGAATCACGTAGGAAACAGATTAATCAATGGTGTGGCTGCGCGAGTGATCTACGCAGTCTCATCCTGCACGACCATGGCATCATCTTCGCCCTCTGGCGTTGATTGTCCCGGACGCGGGGGCAGCTTCCATGTTGAGTAATCACATTCCGGATAGCGTGAGCAGCCGTAGAAGGTGCGACCACGGCGCGTCTTGCGCTCCACTAACTGTCCATCGTGTTGTTCGCCGCATTTCGGACAGGTGATCCCGGTCAGCTCAAGATATGGCTCGGTATAGGTGCAGTCCGGGTAATCGGAGCAGCCGATAAACTTGCCCCAGCGCCCGTAACGAATCACCAGCGGATGGCCTGAAACCGGGCAGTCGCGGCCAACCTTCTCTTCCTGCTGGATGCGCGGCATGTGCGCCCGTGCATCATGGAGCTGCTTCTCGAACGGGTCATAGAAATTATGCAGCATGGGCCGCCATTCCATATCCCCTTCGGAGATCTCGTCCAGATAATCTTCCATGCGGGCCGTGAACTGATAGTCCATCACATCCGGGAAGTAGCGCACCAGCAGATCATTGACGATCCGACCGGTTTCGGTCGGGATCATGCGCTTATCCTGCTTCTCGACGTAATCGCGTTCCTGAATAATGCTGACCGTCGGCGCATAGGTACTCGGACGGCCTATGCCGTATTCTTCGAGGGTGCGCACCAGTGTCGCCTCTGTATAACGCGGCGGCGGCTGTGTGAAGTGCTGTTCGGGCAGCAGACGCAGCAGATTGAGCATTTCATCCGGATGCATATCCGGCAGGATGCGGCCTTCGTCGCTGTCACTGGTGGCATCTTCATCATTGGTATCTTCATACAACGCCAGAAAACCAAGGAATTTGATAGTGCGGCCAGAGACACGGAACAGATACGGACGATCCGTCTTACTTAAGCCTGCGGCGATTTCGACACGGATGGTATCGTAGATGGCATTTGCCATCTGGCTGGCGACAAACCGTTCCCAGATCAGCGTATAGAGCTTGATCTGATCGCGTGACAGCAGCGCCCGGAGCTTATCCGGCTCGCGGGTTACCATCGTCGGACGGATAGCCTCATGTGCTTCCTGCGCGCCTTTGGTCTTCGTGCGATAGACAGGCGGCTTTTCCGGCATAAAATCCTTACCGAAGCGGCCCTGAATATAAGCCCGCGCCTCTTTCTGTGCGTTCTCGGAAATCGTGGTGCTGTCGGTACGCATGTAGGTGATCAGGCCGACCACACCATCCGATCCGATGTCGATTCCCTCATACAGTTCCTGCGCGACCTTCATCGTGCGGCGGGCGGTGAACCCAAAACGGCGTGATGCTTCCTGCTGGAGCGTGCTGGTCGTAAAGGGTGCAGACGGTTTACGCTGACGTGTACCGCGCTTGACTTCATCCACCTGATACTGACTGCGCTCCAGAATATCGAGATGCGGCAGGACATCGGCCTGGGACTTGAAGTCCACATCCTGATTGTTAATGCGAACCAGACGCGCTACCAACCGAGTGGATTTGCCTGCTGCCTGCTGTTTTTCAAGCTCGGCATCCAGGGTCCAGTATTCAACCGGCACAAAGTTCTGGATTTCCTGCTCACGGTCTACGACCAGACGCAGCGCAATACTCTGCACGCGACCGGCGGACAGACGATTACGGACACGATCCCAGAGCAGTTCGGTGATGTTATAACCGACGATGCGATCCAGAATGCGCCGAGCCTGCTGCGCGTTGACCAGATTCATATCCAGCTCACGGGGATGAGCAAAGGCTTCCTGCACGGCGGTATCGGTGATCTCGTGGAAGACCACCCGCTTGGCCCGATCTTCGTCAACTTCAGCCGCTTCCATCAGATGCCATGCGATGGCTTCGCCTTCCCGGTCCGGGTCGGTCGCAAGGTAGATCTGTGAGGCTTCCTGCATGGCCTTGCGCAAATCCTTGACCGTGTCGCGCTTGTCGTTGGGGACGCGGTACTTCGGCTCGAAGTCATTCTCGACATCGACCGAGAGCTGTGTCACCAGCAGGTCGCGCACATGGCCTTTTGACGCCTTGACGACATAACCGTCACCAAGAAAGCGTCCGACGGTCCGTGCCTTTGACGGTGACTCGACAATCACCAGCTTCGCGCCCTTGGCGCTGCCGGATTTTGATGATCCGCCGGATTTACGGCTGCCTGCGCCTTTGGCTGACTTACTTTTACTGCTGGAAGATCTGGACGTTTTTGCCGACTTCGACGACTTCGCGCCAGACTTGCCGGATTTCGTCGATTTGCCCGCCTTTTTCTTTGTGGCGGCGCGGGTGGTTGATGCGGTCACTTCCGGCTTCGGCAGGCCGTCATGGGCCGCAGTCATGCCCATACGGAACATGCGCGTACCGCAAACCGGACAAGTCCCTGTTGTCCCCGGTCGCCCATTCTCGGTATAGGTGGGCGTCGGGGTGAGCATGATGCGTGATTCCCGACACTTTACGCAATAGGCCTGCGTGTTATCACTCATTTGATTTCCTGATGATTGACTGTCACTGATCGATTGCACTGTTACGAAAACAGCGCTCTCTGCTTTGCGGTGAAGTTACCTGTTTTCTAAAGATAATGGCTAAGCCCCATTTCCTGCAAGTTCTTTACCACATCTTTTACATCCTGTGTCCGATCCCGGTGGCAGATGAACAGGACGTCGGGTGTATCGACGATGACCAGATTGGTCACCCCGATCGTCACGGTCATACGCTCACTGAGGATCAGGCTTTTCTGTGTATCAATGGTGATGCTGTTGTCGATGTTACCACGGTGGGCATTTCCGTTTTCGTCCAGCGCCATCACCTCAAACAGAGACGCCCAACTGCCGACATCACTCCAGCCGATGTCGACCGGGATGATGGACATGTTCTCGGCACCCTCCATAATGGCAAAATCAATGGAGTTTTTGGGCATTTCGGCCCAGATTGCCTCCAGCGTTGACTGATACTGAGGCGTATCAACTGCCGCCGTGATTTGCTTCAGCAGATTGTAGGTTTCCGGCTGCTGGCGTTCAAATTCCGCGAGGGCTTTGGATGCCTTCCAGATGAACATGCCTGAATTCCAGCTATATTCCCCGGAAGCGACAAATGTTGCCGCCGTGATTGCATCGGGCTTCTCGGTAAACCGGACGGCGTCGTAATATGTGAAGCCGTTTACCTTATCCGATGCCTGCCCCTGACGAATATAACCGAAACCGGTTGCAGGATACGAGGGTGAAATTCCCAGAGTTACGATTCGATCCTGCTGGGCGATCTCATATGCTGCTTCAAGGACACTGCGAAAGACATCTTTCTTTCCAATGTGGTGATCGGCAGTCAGGATGGCAATCGTCGCCTGCGGATCGCGATGTGAGATCACCGAAATCCCGAGACCTGTTGCTGCAAGGTTATCCCGGCCATAGGGTTCGACGATAAAGTTCTCTTCCGGGATCTCTGGGGCATCATTACGCAGCATCTCCAGATAATCCGGCCCGGTCACGACATAGATGCGATCCGGCGTAAACAGCGGCGCCAGACGCTCAACCGACAACTTGAACATCGAACTATCAGCAATCAGCGGTAAAAGCTGCTTGGGCATATTCCTGCGACTCATGGGCCACATCCGTGTACCGCCGCCGCCAGCCAGAATCATTGCGTAATAGTGTTCCATAACTCGTTACCACCTTTTATCACCGGTCATAGGTCAGGCTGTACTGCATATGACCTAACATCTGCACCAGCCCTTTCAATTCAAGAATGGTCAGGGTACTGCCGACGACGGAGGTCGGAAGCCCACTTAACCGTACCACCTCATCAATATGTATGGGTTCTGTGCCCATCAGTTCCAAAATCTGCGCTTCGGTCTCATTGGCGGGGACGACCTTCTGCACCGCCTTACGGGTTTGGGTGTGCTGTACCGTCAGATTGAATTCGGAAAGCACATCATCGACGGAAGTCACCAGTTTGGCTCCATCCTGTATCAGACGATTTGATCCCCGTCCTACCGTGTTATAGATACTGGCAGGGACGGCGAAGACATCGCGTCCCTGTTCCGCCGCAAGGTTGGCAGTGATCAGTGCGCCGCTGCTTTCAGGCGCTTCGACAACCAGCACGCCCATCGATAAGCCACTGATCAGACGGTTGCGCCGTGGGAAATTTCGTCCATCCGGCGGCAGCCCTAAGGGGACTTCGCTCAACAGTGCGCCGTTTTCCATGATCTGATGGGCCAGCGCACCATGCTCACGCGGGTAGACAATATCGACACCGCAGCCACAGACTGCCAGCGTCCGCCCTTTCGCCTTGAGAGCGCCCTGATGGGCGGCTGCGTCAATCCCCGGTGCCAGCCCGCTGATAATCGTCAGGCCGGCGCTGGCGAGCTGCAAGGACAGGTCAAAAGCGGCATCCAATCCGTACCTGGTCGGCTTACGTGTCCCGACGACAGCCAGCGCCTTTTCATCGCGTTCGTCAAGCTGACCGCGACCATAGAGCACCGGCGGCGCATCCGGCAGGTGACGCAGGCTTTCAGGATAGCTCGACTCATTATAGGCGATAAACCAAGCTTCCTTACGTTCCAGCTTACGGATTTCCGCATCAATATCCAGTGTCCGGCGGGCTTTTAGGAACTGTGCCCGGATGTTAGTGTCGATCCGCGCCTGTGACAGTTCCCGGTCGGACGCCTGCCACGCCTGTCCAAGGCTGTCAAAGGCCTGCAGAAACTGCTGAAGCCGTTTGATTCCGATCCCGGAAATCAGGCTGAAAGCCAGCCAGTAATATCGCTCATCATATGGCATCACTATTACGCACGCACGATTCTATAAAATGGGCGGAAATATCCGCCCGGCAGCATCCAAAACAGCTTACACATCACCTGGCACGGCATCAGGATTGACCGGTCTAGCCGGACCGCACCTGTACCACCACCTTACCGGTCGATGTACGACTGGCAAGCATCCCCAGGGCTTCTCCGGCACGCTCCAGCGGCAGCACATGCGAGATATGCGGCCTGAGCCGCCCTTCGTCATACCAGGTCATCAGCTTCTGGAGTGAGGTTATCAGCACTTCCGGTTTTCGGGAAGCATAGCCCCCCCAGTACAGGCCGATGATCGAGTAATTCTTGACAAGCGCGATATTCAGAGACGGCTGCGGGACATTACCACTGGCGAAACCGATCACCAGCAGACGCCCTTCCCAGTTCAGTGAGCGCGTCGCCTGTTCGGAGAGGCCACCGCCAACCGGATCGAAGATCACATCAATCCCGCCACCTGTGATCTCTTTCAGGCGGGTACGCAGATCATCGGCGGTGTAGTTGATGCCATCATCTGCGCCATACTGCCGCGCCAGATCCAGCTTTTCAGGTGTACTGGCCGCCGCGATAACCTTTGCCCCCATCAGATGACCCAGCTCAACTGCGGTCAGTCCGACACCGCCCGCAGCGCCAAGAACCAGCAGTGATTCACCCGGCATGAGCCGTGCGCGGTGTTCCAGCGCCAGATGCGATGTGCCATAGGCCACGGCAAAGCCAGCCGCCGTCACCATATCCATCTGATCGCTGATGGGGACGACCATATGCGCCGGGACGACGACTTCTTCGGCCATACCGCCGTAATCTGCCAGTGCCAGCACACGCATCCCCACCCTGACACTCGTGACATCGGGGCCAGTTTCAACCACTTCGCCTGCAACTTCAAGACCGGGGCTGAAGGGAAACGGTGGCCGCACCTGATACTGTCCTGCAACCATCAGCACATCAGCAAAGTTGACACCGCAGGCGTGGACGAGAATTCTGACCTGTCCGGGGCCGATAGAGGGACTGGGCAGATCAACAAGTTCAAGGACAGAGGGATCTCCCCACTGCTGGCAGACCACAGCGCGCATTTTGTTCTCCCTGATTAAGAAAATTTCGCTCAATATAATTTCAACATGATAAAAGGTAACAGCCAAAATACCAAAAGGCGCGTCCGGCCTTTTGGCACAATATCGCTGATCTTCAGTTTTTTTGTAAGGGTGAGTTCGTTACTCTGGCAGCAGACCGTCGAGCAGACGGACGGTGACGATGTTGGTATCGGTATCCGTCCTGAGGATGGTTTCATCAAGGACAGGGATCAGCAGTTCACCGTATTCAGCACTCTGGACGACGTACACATCATTCGCGCCGGTTTCAAGCACATCGGTCAATTGACCGAGAACGCGACCATCTTCGGTCTGAACTGTCATCCCGATGAGCTGAAAGAGGTACATTTCATCATCTTCAAGTGGAACAGCATCTTCAAGGCTGACGAGTACAAAAAGCCCGCGCAGCGGTTCCACGTGATCACGGTTGGTGATGCCCTCCAGCGTCAGCAGAGCGTAATTCTGATGACGGCGCACCTTCTGCACCCTGAAGGCCCGCGTCGCAGTCCCTGCCACATCTCGCGCCAGATAGACCGTCTCAAGCTCGCCGATGCGCTCGGGATAGTCGGTCATAATGCGGACTCGAAGTTCTCCCAGTACGCCATGAGGCCGGAGAACTTCACCAAGAAGCAGATAGTCGGGCTGAGTAACGGGCATCAGTCTATTTTCACCATCAGAGAATCAGAAGCGTGCGTCAGTCGATTTCAAGGAGCGCACGCTTGCCGCCCTTGACCGAAACACGCAGCAGGGATCGAATCGCATTGGCGACTCGTCCATTTTTGCCGATGACGCGCCCCATATCCGAAGGGCCGACGTGAAGCTGCACGATCACGCTTGAATGCGTTTCCCTGCGGCTGACGCTCACCGTGGACGCGTCATCGACGAGATTGGTTGCGATGTATTCGACCAGCTTATCTTCCATGTGGCCGTCACTCCTCAAATGGATCAGTGCTTATAAGCATGGATGCTGGGAACACAAGCCGTTCATTTATCCAGCAATGGATTGTATCGATCCGACGCCGAATCAGGCTGCCGTCGAGCTTATTCAGCGTCTTCGACTGCGCCTGCGTCGTCAGACGTGCTCGAAACCGCGCTCTCGGCGCTGGCACCAGCCTTACCCACCGGCGCAGGGAAGCGCGTCTTGGGGCTGACGGGTGTCGCGGCCTGCTGTGCGGCCTGCGCTTCGGCGACCAGTGTTTCTATGGCCTCACCGCTGCGGAGACGATCATAGAGCTTCAGTGTGCCGGTACGCTCCAGAACACCGCGCGCGGCATCCGAAGGCTGTGCGCCAACACTCAACCAGTAGAGCGCACGATCCGTCTTGACGACGTCCGTCGAAGGACGGGTACGCGGGTTGTAGTGGCCGATGATCTCAATTTCCGCACCATTGCGGGCCTTGCGGGAATCGGTGACGACCATACGATAGCTTGGCTGTCTCTTCAGGCCCATCCGTTGAAAGCGAATTCGAATCATGTGCTGCTGTATCTCCTTGAAAACGATCTAAAGATCTGGTGGTGAGATGATGACTCACCGTGACTGATTAGCGATTGCCAGCAATGGTTAATGATTGCCAGCGATGACAGGTTATCCAAACATATTGGGCGGCATACCCGGTAGACGCGGCATACGGCCCTTGCGCAGTTCGCCCATCAGCGTCTGCATCTGGCGGAACTGGTTAAGCACTTCGTTGACATCACGCACTTCGACACCGCTGCCCTTCGCGATCCGCTTCTTGCGGCTGGCGTTGAGCTTTTTCGGATGGCTGCGCTCATCAGCCGTCATCGAATTGATGATGGCCTCTACCCTGCTCAGGCGCTTTTCCACATCCTGCTGGTCGATCTGGTTCTGCATCTGCATCTTGCTGATGCCGGGGATCATACCAAGGATCTGGCTGATTGGCCCCATTTTCCGCATTCGCTGAAGCTGCTCCAGAAAGTCCTGCAAGGTGAATTGGTTCTCCATCAACTTCTTCTGAAGTTTCAGGGCCTCTTCTTCGTCGAAGGCATCTTCAGCACGCTCGATGAGTGACATAATATCACCCATACCGAGAATCCGGTCAGCCAGACGATCGGGGTGGAACACTTCGAATCCGTCGAGCTTTTCACCCGTACCGAGGAACTTGATCGGCACGTTGGTGACAGCCCGCATGGAAATCGCCGCGCCGCCACGCGCATCACCATCGACCTTTGTCAGGATCAGGCCGGTAATCCCCACGCGCTCATTAAAGCCCTGAGCGATGTTGACGGCCTCCTGACCGGTCATGGCGTCCGCCACGAGCAGCACTTCTGCCGGCTTCGTGCGACGTTTGATCTCTTCGACCTCACGCATGAGGGTGTCATCAATCTGCAGACGTCCCGCAGTGTCAATGATGCAGACTGCCGCATTCGCTTCCTTGGCCGCCTGCACACCACGTACAGCGATATCTTCAGGTTTGGCGCTGACGCCTTCCTGATAATAGCCGACGTTGATCTGCTTCGCGAGGGTGACCAACTGATCAACCGCTGCCGGACGATAAGTGTCCGCAGCGACCAGGAATGGCTGTCGTCCTTCACGGCGCAGGTGCGTTGCCAGCTTTGCGGCTGTAGTGGTTTTACCGGAACCCTGCAAACCCACCAGCATGATGACAGCGGGCTTATTCGGGCCGACCAGATTCAGCCGACCTGCTTCACCCAACGTCTCGATCAGTTCCTCATGGACGATCTTGACCACCTGCTGACCGGGCTTGAGGCTGCGAAGAATATCCGCACCGATGGCACGTTCCCTGACGCGAGCGACAAAGTCCTTGACGACTGGTAATGCGACGTCAGCTTCCAGCAGCGCCATACGAACTTCGCGCATTGCCGATGTAACATCGTTTTCAGTGAGTTTTCCGCCGCTGCCGAGTCGATCGAAGGTATCCTGCAGCCGCTGGCTTAAACTTCCGAACATGCTGGTTGCTTTTTCTCTCATTAAAGCCGAAGTGAACCTGAAAATTGTAAGTGAACGGGGGGCGTGCGTCAAGGATAGGAACCAGCAGAAAGGCCCCGTTCGTCAGTCTTCAGGCTGCTGGTCTGTCTATGGCATCTCCGCGTCATGGCTGCGGCAGGTCTCGCAGATGCCATAGATCGCCATATGCTCGATCCGCGTTTCGAAGCCGTAATCCGCACGCAGCCGCTCTCTGACACCGGCGAACAGCGTGTCATCCAGTGTCAGGACGCGGCCACAGGTTACACAGATCAGATGATGGTGATAGGGCCGGCTGATCAGCGAATAGACAATACCCGCCTGCCCCATATCAGTCTGCGAGACGTAACCGAGATTTTTAAGCCACTGGAGCACGCGATAAATGGTGGTCGCATTGATCGGATGCGCTGGCGTGTCGATCTGCTGCTGAATATCGTTAATCGTCTGGTGGGTGTGAGCACGGCCAATCGCGTCGATCACAAGGCGGCGAGGCAGCGTGATACGCTCACCTCTTGCCTGAATCGCTTCTATGATATTTGTCACCCTATTCTCTGCCTTTCCTAAGTATGCAACAGGGCGTCAACTCGTTATGATGACATCGTACAACATTTTACAGTTGTAAGATCTTACAACAGGAGATTTTAGCTGATGTGGCTGCCAGTTCCTGCGTTACATATTCCTGATGGCTTCCTGAGTGTCCCGGTCGCGGCGGTCGGCTGGCTACTGCTGATACTCGTGGTCGGATATGCCCTGAAACAGCTTGATACGCGGCACGATGAGCGCCTGATCCCGCTGATGGGGATTATGGCGGCATTCGTGTTTGCTGCACAGATGCTGAATTTCCCCGTGGCAGGTGGTACATCCGGGCATCTGCTGGGTGCTGCACTGGTCGCGATTCTGCTGGGGCCGTGGGCGATGATCGTGGTCATGACATGCGTGGTCGGTGTGCAGGCGCTGCTCTTTCAGGATGGCGGCCTGCTGGCACTGGGTTTCAACGTTATCAATATGGGCGTCCTTAGTGGTCTGGCAGGCTATGCGATCTATTCATGGGTCAGCCCGCTGATGTCGAAATCGCTGCCTGCGCGGTTGGCGGGGGCAGGAATCGGCGCATGGGGCGGCGTGATCGCGGCGGCGGTGGCAACTGCGCTTCAGCTTGCGATCTCTGGAACATCACCGCTCAACATCACACTGCCAGCCATGGTAAGCGTGCATGTACTGATCGGCATCGGTGAAGCACTGATCACGGTGGCGGCGCTGGCCTTTATTCATCAGACACGGCCTGATCTGCTGGATACCGCCGCTGCCGCGCCGCGCAAAGGATCGCGCTGGATCGCTGTCGGCTTCGTGATCGCACTCGCGCTGGTCCTGGTCTCGCCGCTGGCTGATCCGAACCCGGATGGGCTTGAGCGCGTGGCCGAAGATCAGGGATTTATCGAGATGGCGCAGGACCCGACCTATACCATCCTGCCCGATTACACGGTCCCGTTTGTAGAGAATGAACTGCTGACGGTGGTGCTGGCCGGGATCATCGGCGTGCTGATCGTCAGTGGGCTGACATGGCTGCTGGCACGCACAGCGGACAAAAGCCGGTCGAGCGATCACCCGGAACATCCGGCGGCAGACTGAAATACAGGCTGTCTGGAAAATTGGTTTTTGGCGCACAGGTCGGAAGGCGTGGGTCGGAAGGCGTGGGCCGGAAGGCGTGGGCCGGAAGGCGTGGGCCGG
>CAYNDH010000138.1:0-12255 GCA_964395665.1 uncultured Anaerolineaceae bacterium | reverse complement strand
GGCCGTGCGCTGAAATTTTATGCCAGTGTACGTATGGACATCCGCCGCGTGCAGGCGATTAAGGTTGGTGGTGAGACTGTCGGCAACCGCACCAAGGTGAAGGTGACGAAGAACAAGGTCGCGGCCCCGTTCCGTGAAGCTGAATTCGACATCATGTTCTATGAAGGCGGGATCAGCAAATCCGGCGAAATCGTCGATCTCGGCGTCGATCTGGGGATTGTCGAAAAGCGCGGCGCATTCTTCCGCTACAATGACGGTCTGCTCGGTCAGGGCCGCGAGAACGCCAAGGTGTTCCTGCGCGAGAATCCGGAAGTCGCGATCGAAATCGAGCAGCTCATCCGCGAACAGAGCCAGCTCGGTGTCGCAGTAGCAAGCCCGGCTGATGAGGGTGATGTCGCGATGGGGCTGGACGAGTAACGCATCCGGCCTGATCTGAACGAATGACTCAAAAGACTCCTAAAACGGGAGTCTTTTGGTTTATGTGGGGGATACCGGCCTATGATGTGCCGCCCATTGCAGGCAGATCACGCCGATTCCGATCAGTCCGCCCGCCAGCGCCCAATGCGGCACACGGGCCAGTGTTTCCAGCAGTACATCCGGCGGATAATCAGGATAGAGATGCCCATGTCGGGCATTTTTCACGATCATCAACAGGACAGCGGCGGGGCCAGTGCCTGCACCGATCAGCAAACCGATCGTCAAACCGGCTGCCGCTGTCACGAGCGTGGACTGCCGGAATAATCGGTCAGGAGACAGGTGGCTGCGAAGCCACAGGATTAACAGCGCACTCAGCCACAGGCCGAGCAGCAGCGGTGGCAGCACTGCATCATCTTCTGGGGCCATCCAGATGAAAGTGAGGATGCCCCACAACAGGACGGCAGCCCGCTGTCGGAGTCGTGTCGATTGTATCATGTGTTTTCGCAGTCTCCGGTCGTTTCAGGGCATAATCAAAATCATGATCGTGCCAGACAAAAATCGCCTGATAACTATCTGGAAGGGAAGCCGCCGTGACATTTTCTGATCCGCTGCGTGCCCATGACATCGCCGCCCAGCTCCGCCGCTCCATCGGTGATGGCGTGTATACCAGCGGTGAGCGCCTCACCGAACTGGGAATCTCGCAGGAAATGGGCGTCAGCCAGAGCACCGCCCGTGATGCGCTGTGGATGCTGGAGCAGGAAGGCTGGGTGATCCGGGAAGCGCGGCGCGGCGTCTTCGTGCGCTCTTTTACCGCCGACGAAGCTGAAGAGATCTTCGACCTGTGGGCGCTGCTCGAAAGCGAAGCCTTCGAAGCGATGACGGATCATATCACACGGGCCGAAGCCCTGGACCGTCTGCGTCCGCCCTTGCAGGAAGCACGTGATGCGCTGACAGAGGGCCGCTGGCTGGAAAGCTGGCACGCGCTGATGCGCTTTCACGCCGAGATCGCCAAGGCGTCAGGCAGGCAGTTCACGCAGCAGATACTCGAACGCCTGCGGAATTTCGTCTGCGTGATGGAAATCGAATACGAGTTCAATCGGCCACGCAGTTCATCGGAACGGCTGGAACGGCTGGATGCTTACGATCAACTGCTCGGCATGATCAAATTTGCAGGTTCACAGGAAGCGCGCCAGGTGCTGGCGGATCGCATCCGTGAAGATCGCAAAGGGATCATCCGCTGGCTGGCGATGCACGGGTAAGACACGGGGGACGCCCGACTCGACGTCCGCCATAGACCCTACCTGAACCCTATGTCAGATGACAGACGCCAAAACCCCATACCCTGGCATCTTACACGGGCAACGGACGGAAACGCCCTACAGCGTTATTGTACCGGCGGATACGGTGATGCATCGCAGGTCCGCGCCTGTGGGATTAGGCAAGCCAACTGCGAATCAGCAGACTGATCGCCAGCGTTACTCCCCATGCTGCATATCCGATCAGCAGCGCCGGGATGAGTGTCCAGCCGGAGCGGAAGGCGAACCACACCACCAGCGCGAAGAAGATGGTCGGGATCATATTGATGGTGATGGCAAAGCTGAAGTCTGCCATATTCGCGGCGGTCGTTTCGGCATTCCCCTTTTCGCCAGCGTACACGATCCATAGGCCGAGCGGGATATTGATCGGCATGGTGGCGGCGATGGCGGCGAAAGTCTTGGAATACTGGCGCAGAATGGCAATACTGACGATGATCAGAATCGAAATGATCACCGGGGCCACGCGCTGAAAATCAATCTGCATAATATCGCTTTATCCTGAAGCCCTAAGGCATATAAAGTAAACCATAAACAAACACAGGGACGCCTGACGGCAGCCCCTGCGTGTCGCTGACACTGTTTATTTTACGGCGTCAGGCGCTCTAAATCACGTGGGAATAAAGTGACTTCGCGCACATTGGCGATATTCAGCAGGCGCGATACCCAGCGCTCCAGACCGATGGCGAAGCCGCCGTGCGGGGGCATCCCGAACTCGAATGCAGCCAGATAACCGGTGAAGGCATCCGGAGACAGGCCATGCTGGGCCAGTGCCGCCTGATAATCGGCATACTGATGCAGGCGCTGGCCGCCGGTAACCATCTCGACACCGCGAAACAACAGGTCAAAGCTGTTGGAATAGTCCGGGTGGGCCGGGTTTGGATGCGTGTAGAAGGGCCGCTTGACCATCGGGTAGCCTTCGACGAACAGGAAGTCGGACTGATATTCCTTCAGCGCCCATGCACCAAGCCAGCGCTCATGCGACGGCGCGAAGTCCGGCTCGTGACGGGCATCCTCACCCGTTTCACGGTAAATCAGTTCCATCGCGTCCACAAAGTGAATGACCGGGACGGTTTGTGGCAGTAAGGGCAGCGCCAGATCGGGCTGCGCGGCCTGAATCAGCGCCAGCGCGTCCCCCGCCTGTGACCGGATGGCGTCCAGCATCCCGCGCAGTACATCGGTCAGCATCTGCATAACCGTGTGATGATTCTCGATGAAACCGAACTCCGCATCCAGCGAAACATACTCATTAAGATGGCGCGGCGTGCTGTGCGGCTCCGCACGGAAGACCGGCCCGACCTCAAACACGCGCTCGAAAACACCGACCATCACCTGCTTGTAAAACTGCGGACTCTGCGCCAGATAGGCCGGTGTGCCGAAGTAGTCGATGGTGAAGACATTCGCGCCGCTCTCGGTGGCGCTGGCGACGATCTTCGGCGTCTGGATTTCGACGAATTCCCGCGCCTGTAACGTGCTGCGGAAGCCGGCCATAGATGCGGCGGCTATCCGGGCGGCGGCGCGGCGCTGCGGATGACGCAGGGACAGCGCGGCGTAATCGAGCTGTGTCGGTAGCTGCGCGTTGAGCGTCGGGCGGAACAGGTCGAAGGGCGGCGGTGTGCTGGCCGCTGACAGGATGTCAATCTCCGGCTGATGGAGTTCGACACCACCGGGGGCCTGCGGATTGGCGACGACGAGCGCGGTGACGGTCAGCACCGACTCGTTGTAGAGTTTGCCAAGCGCTGCGGACAGTTCAGCATCTTCGATCACAATCTGCGTCAGACCGTGGCCGTCCCGCAGGATGAGGAAGCTGACACTGCTCAATTGTCGCAGGCGGTGCAGCCAGCCGGACACGCGCACGCGCTCTCCGACATGCTGACTCAACTGCGACGACCACACACGCTGCGGGGAAGGCGGCGTCTGCGGCACTTCGGAAGGGGAAATTTCGACTTGCATGGTACTGCACCTCCAGAGAATCAAACGCCCCGCTCGTCTGCGGACGAGGAGGCGCGACTCGTGGTGCCACCGCAGTTCGTCACCAGTTACCAAAGTAACTGCATGACCTTCGAGGCTCGATAACGGCAGCCGACCGGCGGGGCTTACTTGTACGCAGACGATCGTCTGATGCACGCAGACAATGGTCTGGCGAGTTCTTCCCCGCGCTCAGAAGGGTCTTCACCGCTGCCGGATGACCACCCTCACAGCCTTGGGGCGGCTCTCTGGACATCGCAAACGACGGTTACTCGTCTTCATCAACGCTTTCACCCGCAACGCTATCATAAGTCCCAGGTGGGAGTCAAGCAGTTTTCGTTGAACGTCTGAAAGCAGGGTTTAAGCCAGCCACTGATCCACCGGAAGGGCGATGCCAGTTTTGCTTTCGATCAACTGCGCGGCGTGGCGGATGTAATCGGCGACCAGTGCGCGGAATTCGTCCTGCGAACCCTCACGCAGATTGATGCCGAGCAGCAGCGAGTTCGTCACATCCATCAGCCAGCGGGTGGTTGCCAGCACTTCGAAGTAACCGAGATGATCGACTGACTGGCCGGTCATGGCTTCGTACTGCGCCAGCACTTCGTTGCGGAAATCGCTGAAGCCGCTGCGCTCCATCAGGGTGAGCGTCCACGCCAGATCATAGCGCGGGTCGCTGATCTGCCAGCCCCAGTCGATGACAAACGGGCGGCCCTGCTCGGTGACCAGCACATTCCACGGGTGATAGTCGCGGTGGGTGATCACTGGTCGGTCGGTTGGCGCATCCTTGCGGCGTTCATACAGCCACTCGATCACCGGCATTATCTCTGGACGATTGTAGTGAGTGGCAAGGCTTCGCAGGGTGTATACCTCACGGTTGACCAGTGTATGCTCCGAGACCTTTGCATTTGCGGCGAATTTCTCGATGTCTTTCTCATGCAGTTCCACCAGCAGGCCGACAAACAGCCGGATCAGCTCAGCCCGCTTGTGTTCGTCCGCGTTCTGGATGGCGTCCCACAGCAGTTGACCGTCCACCTGTTCCATGACGACGAACGGCGTCCCCAGATGAACCGAGTCGATCTCGACAGCGGCCACACCGGGGACCGGATAGCGATCCGCACGCAGGGTGAACAGGGCGTGGCGTTCCTTCAGGGCGCGGTCCTTGCCTTCGGCGTTGTCAGCGTAGGTTTTCAGAATCAGATTCTGGCCGACAGTTTCGCCATTTTCATCGTAACGCAGGGTAAACGCATAAACATTGCTGGCCCAGCCGTTGTTGATCTGTGTCAGGCCGTCGATGCGCGCATTTTCCCCGGTTTCGGGCTGGGTGTGATAGTAATCAAGCAGGCGTGCTTCAAGCGTTTTCAGAGAGGTTGCGTTCATTGTTTCGGTATCCTCATGTTGTGCAGAGGGGATGGACTCAAAATTCGATATGGTATCAGCGACACATTCAAGGAGAATTTCAGTATAGCAGTGGAATATTAAAATTACGGCAGCAGGTTTGAAGTTCGCACATAGCGGTTAAAATCTGCCGGTCGTTTGAGGTAAAATTGATCATTATACAGACGCATTCTGAGGCTAAATCTTACCTGTTATGCATTCGTTCAGCGGTGATGAAAAACAGAAATACGAACAGGCCGTCCAGCGCATTTTTCCGCAGAGTATGGTGCTGAAGATGTGGCCGCTGACGGGTGGGATGTCTGCACAGATGACGGCGCTCGAACTGCGTCAGCCGAATGGACAGGTGCGGCGTGTAATCATCCGGCAGCCAGGCACTGTTGAGCAGTTTGAGCTTCTGAAGCATTTGCATATGTCAGGACTGCGCGTGCAGCAGGCGTATGATTTTGATGCATCCGGCGACATTTTCCCCGTGCCGTATCTGGTCCTTGAATATGTTGAAGGCAAACCAGTATTCGCCCCGCCGAATCTCGATGATTTTATCAGGCCCTGCGCGGCGCAGCTTGCCAGTATCCATCGCGTGGATCACTCGGCTTTTCGGATGAAGAATCTGAAAGAACGGCGCTTTGCGGAACGGCTTCAGGCACGGACCGTAAACCCTGATTCATCCCCGGATGAGCAGGGTATCTGGCAGGCACTGAAGAAGGGCGTCACGGTAGAGCAGTGGAATACACCGACCCTGCTGCATGGGGATTTCTGGCCTGGTAATGTCCTCTGGCGCGATGGGCGTCTGGTGGCGGTCATCGACTGGGAAGATGCGGAGATCGGTGATCCACTGGTCGATCTGGCGATCAGCCGACTTGATATGCTCCTGATCTTTGGTGTTCAGGCGATGCATGATTTTACATCGCATTATCAGTCGCAGATGCCTGACTCGATCAGCTTCGCCAATCTTCCCTACTGGGATCTATGGGCTGCGCTGCGTGCCGTGCCGTATCTGGGTCTGTGGCCGGCGATGTATCCGGCGGTCGGGCGGCCAGATATTACCGAAGGCTCTATGCGTGCAAGGCATCGCTGGTTTGTGATGCATGCGCTGGAACGCCTGTCTGTGTAATAGAGAACTTATCGAATGAGCCGTTTAAACGAAAGAGGGTCAATGGAATGTCGTGCTGGTTGTGGGGCGTGCTGCATCGCCCCGTCGATCTCGTCCCCTATCCCCGGAATGCCGAACGGGAAACCGGCGGGTGTGCGCTGTGTCCAGCTTACGGATGATAACCGATGCAGTCTGTTCGGCCATCCGGACCGGCCTGAAGTATGCGCCCGGCTGCGAGCATCTGAGGAGATGTGCGGGCAGAATATGGCTGAAGCACTCATTTACCTGAGCGAACTGGAAGCGCTGACCGCGCCGGAATGATGGCCGCTCCGCCTCACAGGGCGGATTTGCTCTGTCATGTCGATGAGGGTTGGATTAAACTCGTCACTGTTTGACTGATTGTCTGATCTGATTTTCATCAGGAAAGTGGTCGGCTGCTCATATGCCGTTTTCCGAAATTGTGTTTCTGATCGTCCTCTTTGGCCCGCTGTTGATCTGGCCGCTGGGGACCTGGATGCGTATTTATCGCCATCTGCACTACTATCAGCTTGAAGAGTACAAGAGCAACCGCTATCTGCGCTGGCTTTTCGGTAAGACGTGGCGCTGGCTGCCGACGCGTCCGGTGATCGTCGGGCTGCTGACGATTGTCGCGCTGATCGTGTCTGGCTGGACGACACTGGCTCCGTTAGCAGCGCCAGTCGCGTTGTTTGGCTCGATTGTCGCGGCATGGCCGCAGCCGAAAGGCGAAGTCAAGAAGCCGTTCAACCGTACACCACGTGCGACGCGCATCCTGATCACGGCCTGTGTGCTGTCCGGCCTGACGCTGTCTCTGCCGGTTATTTTGTATGTGATCGACCGCTTTTTCCCTGGCACACTGGTTCCGCTGGTCGGGATTGCCGAGCGGCTGCTGCCTGATGTCCTGCGGGCAGTTGAGACCGCATCGCTGGTCTATGCGGCGCTGGTGGGTTTCGGGCTGCTGGTATTTCTGCTGGTCCCGTTGTATCTCGTGCTGGCAAATATCCTGATGACGCCGGTTGAAGCCGCGATCCGTCAGCGATTTATCGCACAGGCACGCGGTGTCATGCAGCAGATTCAGCCTAGAGTAATCGGCATCACCGGCAGCTATGGCAAGACCACCACCAAGAACTTTATCGCGGACATCCTGAACGGTCGTTATAAGGCTTATCCGACGCCGAAGAGCTTTAATACGCTGATGGGTGTCTCGATTGCCATCAACCGTGACCTGACCGATAACTACGCGGTGGATTACTTCATCGTCGAGATGGGTGCTTATGTCCGTGGCGAAATCCAGCAGATCACAGAGCTGACGCCGCCGCAGATCGGTGTGATGGTCGAAGTCGGGCCGCAGCATCTGGAGCGCTTCGGCACGCTGGAGAATACCGCCGCCGCGAAATATGAGTTGATTAAGGCGCTGCCGCCGGATGGTGTCGGCATCTTTAACTGGGATAACCCCTATATCCGCGAGATGTACGAGCGCGGCTATCCGCAGACACGCATCGCCGTCAGCCGGACGATTGCGCCGGACGCCGTGCCAGCCGGTGGGCCGCGCTTTGTCGCGTCAGACATCAGCGAGACACTGGACGGCCTGCGCTTTAACGTCACTGATACCCAGAGCGGTGCCAGCGAACCGTTTAACGTGGCGCTGCCCGGTGAGCACAATGTCACCAATATCCTGCTGGCAGTGGCGGTCGCTGTCTATGAGGGGATGAACCTGCGCGATGTAGCGTATTTCGCCCAGCGCCTGAAGCCGTCAGAGAGCCGGTTGGTGCGCCGCGAAGTCCCGCCGGGGATCACCGTGATCAATGATGCCTACAGCGCTAATCCTGCGGGTGTCATCAGTGCGCTGAAGGTGCTTGCCATGCATTCCAATGGACGCCGCCTGCTGATCACGCCCGGAATGGTGGAGCTTGGCCCGCTGCATGATGTCGAAAACCGCAAACTGGGCGAAGTCGCGGCACAGGCGGCGACGGATGTCATTCTGGTTGGCAGGGAACAGACGCGCCCGGTATATGAAGGGCTGAAAGCAGCAGGGTTCGCGGCGGATCATTTGCAGGTGGTGGACAAATTGTCCGAAGCGGTGCAGTGGTATCAGACGAATCTGCGGACCGGGGATGCGGTGCTGTTCCTGAACGATCTGCCGGATACTTACTAGTCCGACAACCGACAGATGCATCTGTCGGGCGGGAATCTGGCACTTTGCATCAGATTTTCGACCTGTTTTTGTTAAGAAATGGCTGTAGCCATCTCTGCCTGATTTGTGATACGCTTCGTGTAATCCGTAAGGTCGAATTTAATGATCAGGAGGCCAGCCTTGTCCACTTCACAATCACTTACTTACAAAACGGTAGATTTTTGGCTGCATGATCTGTCCAGCGCATGGCTTAATACCGTCCATCCCAACGGCCATGCCCACAGCGTCCCAGTCTGTTTCTGGTGGAACGGTTCCGAAAAGCTGCTGTACTTTATCACCCGCCGCGATGCAGGCAAGACGCGTCATATCGCCGCCCATCCAGCCGTCCGGCTTCAGGCCAGCTATGGCGAGATCAGCCTGATCGCCGAAGGGGACGCTCATCGCGTCGAAGACTCGGCTGAACTGCTGACCGTCGGGCAGGCATGGCAGGGGAAATATCCGGACGAGCATTTCCTGAACGCCGGGGAAGACCTGTACCGCGTGCAGGTCGATCGGATCTGCGTCTGGGAATATCGTGATGCCGCACGCTATCAGGAATGGGAATTCGAGCATCTGATTCCATCTGGTGCAGTGACACCGACAGCCGCACTCTGATGCCATACTGACACACATTGAATCAGAAGACCTCACGATACTTGTGAGGTCTTTTTTGTATCTTAAAGCTGTCCAGTGAGCTAGAAGCGTTCGTCGCGAGAAGCGTTCGTCGCGAGAAGCGTTCGCCGCTAGAAGCGTTCACCGGAGACGTCACTGTCCTGAACGTCATGTACATCGTGCACCTGCCAGTCGGCGGGTGCGCCGAAGTCGCTGGCGCTGTCTGCATGGCGTTCGAACACAAGCTGCTCATTGAGTTCATCGATCACGATCAGGTCGCCATGGCGGAAATCACCGCGCAGCAGGCGGACACTCAACGGATTCTCGACGTAGCGCTGGATGGCGCGGCGCAGAGGCCGTGCGCCAAACTGCGGATCGTAACCGGCGTTGGCGATCCAGTTACGTGCTGGTTCGGTCAGGTGGATATTCATCCCTGCTTCCTGTAAGCGGCTGGCAAGCCCCACCATCTGAAGGTCAACCATCTTTTCGACATCCTGAAGCGACAGTGGCGAGAAGATGATGATCTCGTCGATACGGTTCAGGAATTCAGGGCGGAAGGTCTCGCGCATGGCGCGTTCGATCTTCTGATGATCGGCGATCTGCTGCGGATCATTGCTCTGGACGAAGCCCAGCACACCGGAGCGTTTCGCGAATTCCGTGCCAAGGTTGCTGGTCATGATGATGACCGTATTGCGGAAGTCCACCACGCGGCCCTGTCCGTCGGTCAGGCGACCGTCTTCAAGGATCTGGAGCAGGGCATTCCAGACATCCGGGTGCGCCTTCTCGATTTCGTCGAACAGGATCACACGGTACGGGCGGCGGCGCACGACTTCGGTGAGCTGACCGCCGTCTTCATAACCGACGTATCCGGGCGGCGCACCGAACAGACGGCTGACGGTGTGTTGTTCACGGTATTCGCTCATGTCGATGCGAACCAGTGCTTCTTCATCATCGAACATGAATTCGGCCAGTGCCTTTGCCAGCTCGGTCTTACCGACACCGCTGCTGCCAAGGAAGATGAACGATCCGATTGGGCGGCGCGGGTTCTTCAGACCACTGCGGGCACGGCGGATGGCATCTGCCAGCGCCTGAATCGCCTTCTCCTGACCGACGACACGTGCGTGCAGGACTTCTTCCATGCGGAGCAGTTTTTCGCTCTCGGTTTCGAGCATCTGATTGACCGGGATACCGGTCCACTGCGCGACAACAGTCGCGATGTCATCGGCATCGACCACGTCGTCCAGCGTGTTTTCCTGCTGCCAGTGGATCAGTTCCTGCTCATATTCGCGCTCAAGCTGAAGGCGCTGCATCTTGAATTCGGCGGCGCGCTCATAATCACGGGCGAGACCGGCGGATTCTTCTTCAATCGTCATGCGCTGAACGGCGTCTTTCATCTCCTTCAGGCGCGGCGGCATGGAGTAGAGGGCGACGCGCAGTTTGGCTGCGGCTTCGTCCAGCAGGTCGATGGCCTTGTCCGGCAGTTTGCGCCCGGTGACATAGCGATCTGACAGGCGGACGGCGGCTTCGATGGCTTCATCGGAGATCGTCACTTTGTGATGCGCCTCATAGCGATCACGCAGGCCGTGCAGCATGTCGATGGTATCTTCCTGCGACGGTTCCTCAACGAAAATGGGCGCAAAGCGGCGATCAAGCGCACTGTCCTTCTCGATATACTGGCGGTACTCGTCCAGGGTGGTCGCGCCGATGGTCTGGAGTTCGCCCCGTGAAAGGGCCGGTTTCATCATGTTACCGGCGTCCATTGCGCCGCCAGCAGCCCCTGCCCCGACGACCTGATGCAGTTCGTCGATAAACAGGATGATCTCACCTGCCGAGCGCTGGACTTCTTCAATGGCGGCCTTCAGGCGTTCTTCGAACTCACCACGGAAGCGGCTGCCAGCCAGCATCGCGGGCAGGTCCAGTGACAGTACGCGCTTGCCCAGCAGCAGTTCGGGGACGTCGCCATCGACGATCTTCTGGGCCAGCCCTTCGATGATGGCGGTCTTGCCGACGCCGGCTTCACCGATCAGGACCGGGTTATTCTTGGTGCGGCGTGACAGGACCTGAATGATGCGCAGGATTTCGGCTTCACGCCCGACCACCGGGTCGAGTTTGCCTTCCCGCGCCATGCGGGTCATATCACGGCTGTACTTCTCAAGGGTGCGATAGCGTGACTCGGCCTGTGGATCGGTCACACGCTGGCCGCCGCGAATATCCTTGATGGTGTCATATACGCGGTCGCGGGTGATGTCGATTTCGGCCAGCAGACGGGCGACGGCGGTATTACGTTCCATCAGGATGGCAAGGAAGATATGCTCGGTCGAGATATATTCATCGCGCAGGCGGTTGGCCTCTTCATTGGCGACATCGATAATGCGTTTCACATTCGGCGTGATGAAGACCTGACCGGTCCCACCGCCGTAAATCGCGGCTTTGGGGCTGGCGCGCAGCAGGTCATCGAGCTTGGCGCGCATCAGGCTGGTATCTGCCCCCAGTTTTTCCAGGATTTGCAGAATTACGCCATCCGGCTGTTCCAGTAAGGCCAGCAGCATGTGCTCGGTGTCCACCTGATTGTGGCCATAGCGCTGCAAAATCTCATAGGAACGGGTGGCGGCATCCTGCGCACGTTCAGTAAAACGTTCAAAACGGATCATGGGTTCCTCAGGTTTCTCTTTGGATGCTTAAGCTGTGCTTCTCAAAAGACTGGCTTCTCAAAGCGGTTTGACCTGGCGGAAGAGATCTGGGCCAGAAAGCGGTTTTAGGGCGGGACTGCTGATGCTGGGCATCACCGATCTGATATACCATTAAAACTCACACGGGTACGTTGGTGTAAGTTATTGTAGCGTATTCTGCGGTGTTGTGCCGTCGCTGCTCGTCTCGCTGACCGTCTGCTTCGGGGGATCAGAGTTCTTTTCCAGTGCATGATCGTCAGATGCTCCATCATTCGGACGGGCTGTCTATCAGACCATGCGGTTGCTATTCACTATACGGATGTTCTGTTAAAAGAATACACACACTGCGTAGGAAATGTATAAACAAGTGAAGGTTATCGCTGGATACTCGTCAGAAGCAGTGGTGCGGCAGATTGCGGCGTGTTGCAGCAGTTTGCAGCGCGATTCGGCTGCAATTCCGGCGATATGATCCGGCTTCAGGTTCAAAATCGGCTTGTTGCAGCGGCGGCGGCGGCACAAAAAAATAGTGCCGCTGCAACAGGCAACCAGCGGGCGGCATTGAATGCCGCCCCTACTGTACAGAGAGATGTTAAGGTGCAG
>CAYNDH010000137.1:9284-12537 GCA_964395665.1 uncultured Anaerolineaceae bacterium | reverse complement strand
TCGCCTTCATAGATCGCACGCAGTTCTTCGGCGGACTTGAATGTGCCGTCATCAGGGTTGACTGCACGGCTCCACGGGACATTCTGTGCGCCGGGGATGTGACCACCGCGCAGCGCCCCTTCCTGCGGATAATTTGCCATGTGCAGCAGCTTGCCGCTGAATTCATCCGGGCTGCGGACATCGATCAGCGGCCCGTTGGCCTTCACATGCTCCAGCACTTCATCACGGAAAGCGCGGACTTCTTCGTCGTTGCGCTCTGGCGCGGTATAGGCGGTTGCCGGATAAGTCGGCACTTCGCGGGTGAGTTCGCGGCCTTCCTGTTCCCACTTCAGGCGGCCACCATCCATGATTTTGGCCTTGTCGTGGCCGAAGAGCTGGAACACCCAGAAGGCATAGGTCGCCCACCAGTTATTTTTGTCACCATAGAAGACGACGGTCGTGTCATTGGTGACGCCAATGCGTGACATCAACTGCTCAAAGCTGGCTTTATCCAGATAATCGCGGCGCAGGGGGTCATTCAGGTCATTGGTCCAGTCAACCTGAACCGCGCCGGGGATATGCCCTGACGGATACAGCAGCGGGTCCTCATTGGACTCAACAATACGGACCTTCGGGTCGTTGAGATGTTCTGCAACCCAGTCCGTCGTAACCAGCACATCACTATGAGTGTATCCACGAGACTCAATATCAGACATAAATATCAACCTCCACTGGTGAATTGATCAGGATCTTCGAGACGAACAGCATTGTCAGAGGTCTGTTCTCACCCATCATACCGCAGACCGGGCCATTTTCCCGCTTGCGGACAAAAAAAGAGCCAACCTGATGGCTGGCTCTTTCATTCTGTTCGCAGGAAACGAGTGTCACCCACTCGTAGCTTCAAACCGACAGACAGCCCGACAGACGCGTCAAACTATGCATACAACACATGGGTGCTGCTGGGCAATTAGCTGCTGGGCAATTAGGTGTCGGGTAGTCGGACATCAGGGTGGAGGTTTGCTCTGAATTTTGCATGAACCTACCATATCATGTCATGATGGATTACGCAATAAATCAGGCCGTCAGGCACTTATCAATTTCTCAGAAGCTGTTGATAAAAATAAACGTAATTATGTGATAAGGTGAAAAGGTTGCTCAATGCTCTAAAACATATGAAATAACAGCCGTCATAGTCCCCTGTATTGCACCCCGGTTGAAAGGATTCTGATGAGGCTAACCACAATGCGCGCTCCATCTTCGGATGAGATGTCGGAGACAACCGAAAAACCTTCACCTGTCATCCATCGCTGCACAAGCTGCAACGAACTGGCGTTGTTCCACTATATTGGTACTCAGCACTGGCCTAAGGCAATCGTTGAAGGCCGCCCGGATCGCAAGGCGTCTGTGACGCTTTGGACCTGTAGTGTCTGCTCCACCACCCTGTCAGATCTCGGGTAATCGGCAGTCAACCGCTGACAAACCCGTGGTCCATCTGACCTTCCAAAATTAAAGCATCTGTCTGCATATTCGGGTCGATCACCTGTCGATACCGAGTATAAGATCGCCTGCCTTTTCACCGATCATCAGCGTGGGTGCATTGGTGTTGCCGCTGGTGATCGTCGGCATCACGGATGCATCCGCTACCCGCAGGCGCTCCACTCCCCTGACTTCGAGCGTCGGTGTGACCACGCTCTCGGCATCAGTCCCCATTCGGCAGGTCCCGACCGGATGATAAATGGTCTGGGTCTGCCAGCGGATATAGGCAATCAGTTCTTCATCGGACTGCGCAGCGAAGCCCGGAATGAACTCCGCCCCGCGATAAGGTCGCATGGCATCCTGATAAATCACATCCCGCCCACGACGGACGCCGTCGAGCAGCAGGCGGAGGTCTTCCTCGGCCTGTAGATAATTTGGCTGAATCGCCGGGTGCGCCAGCGGATCGCCGGTGCGAAGCTGAATCCAGCCCCGGCTTTGCGGGCGCAGGCCAGTGACTCCGAGTGCGAATCCGTGCCCTGCAAGCCGTGTCAGGCCGTGGTTGTAGATGAAAATCGGCAGGAAGTGAAACTGCACATCCGGCGCGGGTACCTCATCGCGCAGCCGCAGGAATGCCCCGCCTTCGGCACCATTGGAGCGCAGTGTGCCGCGTCCGGTGAACAGATAGCGCACGACGTCACGCAGGCGTTCGGCATTGGCAAGGCTGACCGGGCGCGGGGAATGCACGCCGATGCCGGTGATCAGATGATCCTGCAAATTCTGGCCTACGCCGGGCAGATTGGCTGTTACGGTGATCCCCATCTCGCGCAGATGATCAGCAGGCCCGACGCCGGAGAGCATCAGAAGCTGCGGTGTATTCACCGCGCCCCCACACAGGATCACCTCACGGGCGGCGCGTGCTTCCTGCCGCTGGCGAGAGCGCAGATAAGTGACGCCGGTCGCACGGTAGCCGTCAAAGCAGACGCGGGTGACGTGTGCGCCTGTCAGGACGGTCAGATTGGGCCGTCCCAATGCTGGCACCAGAAATGCCCTGGCGACGCTGTGACGTTTGCCGTTGTGCGTCGTGGTCTGATACAGGCCGACACCGTCCTGCTCGGCGGCATTGAAATCATCACGGTATGGCAGCCCGGCAGACTGCGCCGCCCGCATGAAGGCCACAGTCATCGGGTTTGGTGAAAGCGGATCGCTGACGCTCATGGGACCGCGCACGCCGTGATATTCGTCCTCACCGCGCATCTGATGTTCCGAGCGTTTGAAATATGGCAGGACATCCTGATAGCTCCAGCCGTGGCATCCGAGCGATGCCCAGTGATCGTAATCCCACTGGCTGCCGCGAATATAGATCATGGCGTTGATCGAGCTGCTGCCGCCGAGTGTCTTGCCACGCGGCCAGTACATTTGGCGGTTATCGAGCTGTGCCTGTGGTTCGGTTATATAATTCCAGTCATAGGGCGTTTGCAGCACCCGTGACCATGCCGCCGGGATGTGAATCTCACGTTTTTTGTCCGGCTGGCCGGCTTCCAGCAGCAGCACCCGTACCTGTGGATCAAGTGACAGACGGTTTGCCAGCACGCAGCCAGCGGAACCAGCACCAACGATGATATAGTCGTATTCAGGGATAGAAGGCATCATATTTCACACAAACATCGATCATTTTGGGCAATTTTAGTATGTTTCGTCGATGTTAGCCAAAATCCCGGCAGAACCCTATCAGCCAGCACACGTCAACCAGCGCATGCCAGCCACACGGAAAGGATCAGGCGTATGAACTTACTCAACG
>CAYNDH010000137.1:0-9184 GCA_964395665.1 uncultured Anaerolineaceae bacterium | reverse complement strand
CAACCAGCGCATGCCAGCCACACGGAAAGGATCAGGCGTATGAACTTACTCAACGATCAGGTGATTGAAGAAGCAGAATTTAAAAATCAGGATTACAGCGGCGCACAGTTGAGCTTCAAGGAGATCGATGAGGTCATCTTCACGCGCTGCAATTTCGCCAATGTCGTCTTCAATGAGTGCCAGTTGCGCCGTTGTCGCTTTATCGGTTGCGATCTGAGCAGCATCCAGGTGCGGCACTCACGCTTTGCGGATATACAGTTTGAAGGCTGTCAGATGGTCGGCATCAACTGGACGGAAGCCACATGGCAGAAGGGCGGCTTCTTCCGCCTGATCGACTTCGACGACTGCACACTGAATTATTCATCATTTTTCGGGCTGAAGCTGCCGAAGATGAAAATGCTGAAGTGCGTCGCACGCGAAGTGGATTTCGGTGAGGCAGATCTGAGTGAGTCGGTTTTTACGGATACCGATTTCAGCGGCGCGATCTTTACACGCACCAATCTGACCAGGGCTGATTTCACCGGCGCACGCCATTACATGATCAATCCGCAGCATAACACGCTGAAGAAGACCAAATTCGCACTGCCAGAGGCGCTGAATCTGCTGCATGGGCTGGATATTATCCTGACGGACGAGGATGGAAAAAAGATCAGCCTGGATTGAGCGCCCCAACGCGTTTGATGCATGAAATGTCTGGATTATTTATCCGGCTCGTCTGACGCGGCTGCGGGCGGGCTGTGAGGAAGCGGTTTTGCGCTCATCGGGTTTAGGCCGGGGGACATCCCGCCGGTTGACATCGAGAACCCAGACCAGACCGGCGTTGATGCCGCCATTATGAAGGGTGTAATCGGCGGCGTCTTCGAACCCGAGCGCACCGTATTCCGCAGGTGTCAGCCGGTCGCTGTGCATCATGCGGATGCGGGTGATGCGCCCATAGACCATTTCCGCCCCACTGAAACTGCGGACGATCAGATAACCGCCGACGGTGAACTGCTGCGGATTGAGACTGCTGCGGCTGATCACTTTGTCTACAGTGCGCCCATGTTCGAACTGATCGAGGATGAGGTGCTTTTCTCCGTTGCTGATATAGACATCGGTGCGGCCCAGCGGACACTGAACCGCAGTTTTTTTAGGGTTTGCGAAACTGGCATCCATGAAAACAGCGTGGAATTCAGCCATTGTTACTGTCCTCTTATCTGACACGCACTGCATGATAATCGTCGCGATAAAGGTGCGTCAATTTTTCTGGGACCTTTAGGCCGTGTGCTGCGTATCTGATGCTTAAGCAGACGGGATTCCCATATCGAGATCACCGGCGATGATGCGCTGACGGGTGCCGTCATCCATGCGAATCCACAGCGCACCGCTCGGCTCGACCGCTTCAGCCACGCCGCTGACCGCGCCATCCGGCAGGGTGATCGTCACGCGCTGGCCGAGTGTCACCAGCCGCCCGTGCCAGACTTCGAACAGCCGCGCCGATCCCAATTGTGCCGCCCAGCCGTCCAGATGATGCAGCAGCCGTGCGAGCAGGTCGGCCCGCTGGAAGATCTGCCCGTATTCCGGCTCGATACTGGTGGCCTTTGCGCTTAAGGCGGGATCATCGAAGGCCACGCGCACGTTGACACCCATGCCCAGAACGACGCCGAGCAGCCGGTCGCCGTCGTGACTCCAGAGCGCTTCACTCAAAATGCCGGATACCTTGCGTCCATTCAGCAGGACATCATTCGCCCACTTGATGCCGGTCTGCGGACGGTGAGCGGTCGGCAGGCTGTCAGCAGATAAACCATCCAGCAGATCGCAGATCGCCAGTGCGCCGAGCATGGTCACCTGATGCAGCGCGTCTGGCGGGGGGATCAGAATCACGGAGAGCGCCAGCGCGACTCCCGGCGGCGTGTGCCATACCCGCCCCAGACGGCCACGCCCACGGCGCTGTTCATCAGCGATCACTACCGCGCCGTGGAGCGCCTGCGGATCGCTGGCTGTAAACAGCCACCGCTGTGCTTCATCCATGGTGCTGTCGATACTGTCGAAATAACGCAGGGGACGTTGGGCAGGGCGGTTGTGCAGTCCGATCCGTGCGCGCAGGTCGGGTTCGGTCAGCCGATCAGACGACATGTCAGACATCAGGGATTTTTGAGGCGTTTTTCGATCCAGTAGGCGGTCTGAAGCCATGCGCCAATATCGCGGTTGGCGACGCCCTCGTCCACCCAGAACTGGAGCGGGATACGGGCGGCGTCAGGATCGGTGTATTCATTGGTTTCGGGATCGATGACATTATTCAGTACACGCTGATGCGCTTCCGGATTGTGGCCGTACCAGTAAGCGGTCAGCTCTGCCAGAATGCCGTTCGTGATGGCACTGGCGAGCAGTTCGTAGCGGGCTTCTGCCTCACGGCTCGGCTGCATCCCACGGCACATCTCCAGCACGGCAAAGGCAAATTGTCCGCTGCCGGGGGTGGTGTACTCGGTGGGCAGTGCTTCGGGGATATTTTCAGGCGCGAACCCGTAGGCGACGACGGCCACCATCAGATCGCGCACGACTTTGCCTGACGGTTCGGCATTGTCCGGATGATAGCTGGTAAAGATCGGCAGGTGACGCTGAAGGCGCTGGATGACGATCTCCAGTGCGGGGAAAAAGCCCATCTCTTTCAGCAGTTCGACCAGCGCGGGCTGAAGCACATTCCATTCGCGTTCGCGGGCGGCGGCCCGCATACTGGCGAGATGTTCCTGTGCGGTGATGGAGAGTGGTTCAGATGACATGAGAAGCCTGACGGAGTTCGTAATGCTGGGCGGTGGCATCGAAGCGCAGCAGCAGCCTGCGTGCGGGTTCAAGCACGACGGCCTGTTCGTAAGCAGCACCGGCGAAGGTGCGCACGGCGTCCAGCGACTCGAAGTGCATGATGGTGATGAATTCGACTTCATCGTGATGGACACGGCGCAAAAGCTGAAGATTTCGGAAACCTTCGATCTGACGCTGATAAATCCCTTCAAAGATCTCATTCATCAGCAGATGTTCATAAGCATCTGCATTCTGAGGGGTGGTCCAACCATGCCAGATACGAACGATCATCGAAAAGCCTCGCTTTCAATGGGTTAGGTCCACGTTCGATGCGTATAAACAACTCACCGCCAGCCGGTGGGCAAAAGCCTGTTGGCAAAGCGGTGAGGGGATGTACGGGTGTGTACATCAATGTTGGAGGTGGCGGGGTCTGCCCCCCGCGTCCAACGAACTCGAATTTGTGCTTCTACAAGTTTAGTCCCCCGTTAAGATCTCGCCGCAGTTTAGCCCCGGAGACACGGTACGGGCTGCGGCCAGCCGATTACTCGTCACATCGCTTATCGGCGTGGCGATGCTGGACGCTCATCTTTATATGACATTCACCAGATCGGACCGGATGGCGACGGGCCGGGTGAACGGCTGGCCTTCTATGGGCCAGCTACTTAGCCTATACCGTCTTAGGCGGCGTAAGCGTAAGTAGTGCTGTTGTTGTTAGCACTCATTAGTTTGCCCGTTTTTACGTGGCCAGGCGCCACGACTTGCGACACAAACTCAGCCTCCGCTGTCGAATCTGGTTCACCCCCTGAGTTTGTATCAGAAGTATATTACGAAAATGTCTTTAAGTAAAGTGTTTTCAGGGGTAATTCACCGTTTCTTATACAATTTATATATCCCTTATGAGCTGTAAAGATCTTTTAAATTGCATCCTGACAACACGCTCTTTGCAACCCGGAGCTATCTAACCTGCGTAGAGGCTACCGATTCTGCTGATCATGCTGGCGGAATATGGGATTAGCGCCACCCTATACAGCCAGCATGATCAGCATTCGACTTAGCCTCGAAAAAGAAAATCTCCGCCAAAAGATGGATGCCCCTTCCGTCAATTGTCATACTTCTCATCAAAAGATAATGCTAAAATACGAAATAGTTTCTCACCTCTCTGACTGTAAGCGGGTATGGGCCGCAGGCTGGATGCGAAGATGCATCCCTGCGCTGCCGTCATGCCAAGGAGATCTGTTTTGGCGATACCCCCAACGCCATCGTCCGCAGGCGCATCTGATCTGGGAGCGGCGCATCCAATGGACGCGATGGACACTGTAATTGATCGGGTGGAGACTTCAGTCCCACTCGCAGCGTCTGAATCCCTGCCAGACAGTAGCACGCTGCCAGACAGCGGCACGCAGGCCCTGTCACCGACGCGGCTGACAGGCCGCATCCTGTGGATTGCGCGTGCCGGTTGGCTGACTGTGACAGTCGTACTGCTGCTGGTCTTCATCAGCGGCCTGCCGCAGACCTATCACGAGATGCTGAACATGCAGCCTGCCACCCGTGCGGCGCTGGAAAATGCCGGCCTGCCGGAGAACTTCCCGGCGCTGTTTCTCGTCTCGCTGGATGCCCTGCTGATGTTCAGCTTTCTGGTGATCTGCGGGCTGCTGATGTGGCGGCGCTCCGATGACTGGATGGCGATGTATACCAGTCTGCTGCTGCTGCTGACAGCGGGCATCTACACCGATCCGATCTATCGCTTTCCGTCATTTCTGGTGACGGCGCTGCTGGTCGGGTTAGGCGAGACGCTTCAGGCGATGTTCTTCTATGTCTTCCCCAACGGGCGCTTTATCCCGTCATGGATACGCTGGATTGCGCCGCCGCTGCTGATCTCGCGGGTGCTGATCTGGCTGACGATCACGCTGCCGCGCTATGCCGCCAGTGATCTGCATAACGTCGAAGGCATGGGACGCATCGAGCAGGACGGCTGGGATGTGGCGATTGTGATGGTGTTGATCGCGCTCGGCCTGATCTCGCAGATCTATCGCTATCGCCGCGCTTCGACACCTGCACAGCGCGTACAGGTCCGCTGGCTGCTGGTCGGCTTCGGGCTGGCCGCCGGTGTGATCGCACTCTATGTCACGGTGGTGAATGTCTTCGGCCTGCTGTCAGGGGATGTCGATACCGCCTTCTTCTCGCTGGCCGTCGCCCGACTGATCCGCCATTCGGCGATGCTGGCGCTGCCAGTCACGCTGACGATTGCCATCCTGCGCTATCGCGTGCTGGATGTGGACTTTGTGATCAGCCGTGGTCTGGTGTATGGTGCGCTGACGCTGCTGTATATCGGGCTGGTGGTCGGAATGCAGCAGGTTTTCTTGGCGCTGTTTGGCGGAGAGCAGAGCGGTATCGCGATTGCGCTTTCGACCGCGCTGCTGGCGGCGATCTTCCAGCCGGTTCGTAACCGCTTCCAGCGTTTTGTAGACCGCCGCTTTTATCGTCAGTTCCTTGAGGCGCAGACCAAAACCGCCGCCTCTGCCCCCGATACCGAGACCCGCACCAAGCCGCGCACCCTGAACGCCCAGTACAGCGGCGATTATATCGGCCCGTATGCCGTGAAAGAACTGATCGGTCGCGGTGGCATGGGTGAGGTCTATATGGGCGAACATACCGCGCTGCATCGGCGGGTGGCGATCAAGCTGCTGTCGCATACCCAGACCGACAACGCCGAATTTCGCAGCCGCTTTGAACGTGAAGCCCGGATCGTCGCCGCGCTGCGGCATCCCAATATCGTGACCGTCTATGACTTCGGCACGCTTGAGGGGACATCCTATATGGTGATGGAGCACATCGACGGGCAGGAACTGCGCGATTATGTGGCCGCGAACGGCGGCAAACTCGCGCTGGATGAGGTGCTGCCGATTATCCGCGAGATCGCCAGCGCACTGGATTACGCCCACGATCAGGACCTGATCCACCGCGATATCAAGCCGTCGAATGTGATGCTTCAGCGTATCACCTCAACCGGTGCTGGTCGCACGATTCAGGCCGTGCTGATGGACTTCGGCATCGCCAAGATGCTGTCATCGCAGACACAGCTCACGCTGACCGGCACGGTCGGCACGCTGGATTATATGTCACCGGAGCAGATCACTGGCTCGGATGAAATCGACCGTCGCACCGATATTTACGCGCTGGGGATCATGACCTATCAGATTCTGACCGGAAAGCATCCCTATCCGGGGGATAATGCCGGACAAATCGTGATGAATCACCTTCAGGGGGCGATCCCCGATGCGCGTATACTGGCCCCCGAACTGCCGGAGTCCGCTGCGCTGGCGCTGAAGCGTGCCATGGCGAAAAATCCGGCAGACCGTTTCGCAACGGCGGGTGATTTCGCCCGCGCTCTGGCGGGGGAAGTTGGAACTACGCTGTAAAGGGATGGCGGCGCGTCGGTTGTGCCGCTTTTCATTTAGCGGACGCGCCGTTGCGCCGTCCCTACAGAATGCGGTATCTGTCACGCGTAGGGGCCGGATTTGTCCGGCCCTTTGTCTTGCTCACATCCCTACAGACTGAGATCGAACAGCTTCAGCAGTGACTGGCCGCGTTCGGTCAGTTGATAGTAGACACTGCGCCCGCTGCGGTGCGGCTCCACCAGACCGGCACGCTCCAGCCGGTCCAGATGCTGCGAGACACCGCCGGATGTCAGGTGAAGCTGACGCGCCAGTTCGGAGGTCGTCGCGGGGATGTCCAGCGCGACCAGCACACTGGCACGGGCTGGTCCGACCAGCAGTTCGAGCGATTGCAGCGCTGGCGAGGTCTCGCGCTTCCACTGGCCGATGCCGCGTGCCGCATAATTCAGCATCGGTGTATAGGCTTCATCGACCTGCCACCATGCGTTTTTGCACGGGAACGCCGTCGGGACAAGCTGCATCCCGCGCCCGGCGATATTATGATGTTCGCTGCGCGGCTTCTCGATGCGGAGATGGATGATCTCGTGACTGTCATACCCGATAGGACGCATGGGACGCTTCGCCGTCCTGGCCTGAGCAGCCTGAACAGCCGTTGCGACCACGATGTGCTGTTCTTCAGCGTGTTCTGATCGTTCTCCCAACGGACTGAGCGTGATGGCTGGGCCGAGATCATCATAAACTGCCGCAGCGCCGCCGGTCGCAAGCTGACGCGCCCGGTAGAGGATGTCACCTTCCAGCACGCCCCTGATCTGTGACCAGTGCGGCGCAATTGCCCGGTCCCAGTACAGGCGGATTTCTTCCATCAGGCAGTAGAGCGCCTCATGCGGATGCATCTGATAATGCTGGGTGAAGTCATTCTGGATTTCGGGATGTTTCTCCAGCAGGCACTGGAGATGACGCCGTACATCGTGTTCGGATGTGTTCAGCAGGCTGTCCAGTTCCTCATTCAGTGTGCGTGGCGTGCCGGTTGGCGTCGGAGTCAGGAAGTCCGGGATATAGCCCAGATGACCGGCGATGCTGTGCAGGAATGGCAGTTCGATACCCTGAAGGGCGCGTTCTGCATCATCCAGCCAGCGGGCCTGCTGAAAATTTGGCTGCATGACGGCGGTGTAGGCGGTCAGCGCATGGTAACTGATGGAGACCTCAACCAGTGGGCTGTACGACAGGCGGGTGGCCTCAACATCCTGCATCAGCATATCAAGTATGATCATAAGGTTATCCTGCCATGTCTCGTGATTCTGTCGGACAGATCTCTTGTGAGTGATTGTGGCTTTTTGTGACAGATGCTGTCCGGACGCTTTCTCAGTATAGGGGACTTACCTTTATAGCGGCTATTGATTTAGAGAAAACTAAATCAGTTCGTGGGGAATGGCTTTACAGGTATGCTGCTGTCAGATGCGTGCAACCGGCATCATCTGAAGCAAAGGAGAGTCACCTATGGATATGCGGGAATACGATTACCACATCAGGCAGCGTTCACAGGATCTGCGCCGAGAGCGAGAGCATGATCATCTGGTCGCGCTGGTAACAGCAAATGATGCGCGTCCGTCGCTGTTTGCGAGAATCCGTCAGTTCAGCAGCCGTTTGCAGATCGAGAGACAGCCGCAGGCCGTACCGCCGCGCTCGAAGCAGAAACCGCTGTGTGAAGACTGCCCCGCCGCTGCCACGTCGTATTAGAAGCTCCGCCAGCACAGGCCGTTCAGCACGGGCTGACAGCCGTTAACCGCCGATGGCCTGCTCAAGATCTGCTGACAGCCGCGTGAGATTTTCCGTGACCTGTTCGGTCACACGGGTGCTGACCACGCTCTGTTGAGAGATCCGGTCCAGACGTTCCATCTGAATCCCAATCGTCTCCATATCGGTGGTCTGCGCCTGAACCGCCGTATTGATCTGCATCAGCGTCCGGTGAATGTCGTCGATCTGTTGGGCAATCTGACGCACGGCATCACCGGCCTGCTGCGTCGCCTGAATACTGGTCTCCGCCTGTTCGGTTCCGGTCTCACCTGCTTCTACTGCCCGCAGCACTGCCGCCTGAATCTCACCCAGAATCCCGCGCACCTGTCGCGCCGCCTGATCCGACTGCTGCGACAGTGTGCGGACCTCATCAGCCACCACGGCGAATCCCTTGCCCTGTGTGCCAGCACGCGCCGCTTCAATTGAGGCATTCAGCGCCAGCAGATTGGACTGCGTGGCGATCTCGCCGACCGTGGCGATGATCGAATCGATGCGGCGGGCAAGGTGTGCCAGTCGGGAAATCGCCTGACCGATGGTGGTGACCTCATTCTTGAGGTTATTCATCTGTGTCAGAGACTGGGACAGCGCGGTCTCACTGCTCTGCGCCAGTTGGCCGGTTTCCTGCGTATTGCGTGTGATCTCGCGGGTGAACTGGCCGATCCGCTCGGCCTGTTCCAGAAAGCTGTCGATCTGTTGATTGGCGGTGCTGATCAATCCGGCCTGCTCTTTCGTCCCACCGCTAAGATCATCCGCGACCTCTTTCAGCGCCTGTACAACGGTCTGAATCGAGCCGGATGTAAACGAGATCCGGTCCTGAAGCGCTGTCTCGCCGCCGGTGACTATCTGCATGGTGGAGACCTGATCGTTATCGCTGGCCGTGGCTGTCACAGCACCGGAACCATGCGCCGCCGCCGCTGTTGTGCTGGATCGCATCCCGGAAAAGACCGGCATCCAGCGCAGCACCAGTCCCGCCGCCAGCAGCAGACATACCAGCCAGTTCAGCGGCGCGGATGTGGAGAGGGCAAGGTAAAGCGCGACCAGCAGCGCGGCGGCGTTCAAACCATCCGCCATGCGGACGAAGACGGGATCACGTGAAATCACAGCAGTGTTATTCATCAGACGACAGAACTCTCTTCAAGGGATTTTTGAGCATCAGTTCATCTCTGATGATAAATCCGAAAGCAGGATCATAACAATAAGTTTCTGGTGCTATGCGC
>CAYNDH010000136.1:0-12636 GCA_964395665.1 uncultured Anaerolineaceae bacterium | reverse complement strand
CGGCTCCTGATGTACAGGTATGATAAACGACCGCTTCCCCTATGTCAAGGGCATATCTCCCTTAAAAATTCCAGGGCTTCCGGCGGATTTTCCCAGCGATCAGCGCGTGAGTGTCTGTCGTCTTGGCGTCATTCTTCAGTACTACCCTATTCACCTGCTGCACCACATCTTCAATCGACAGCCCAGCAGCAAAACATACACCCAGCACTGTGACGATCACGTCCGCCGCTTCTTCACCGATATGCTGTGACGAATCGCCATCGCGCACCGCTTCAATCAATTCGCCCACCTCTTCTTCAAACACCCGGATCGCGTCCGCAGCTTCCAGCCTGACGCCGAACCGTTCGTAAAATGCCTGTGTCGATGCCGCCAGCATCCGCAGTGGATCGTCATTCATGCTTTTCCATTCATGCTTTTCCATTCATGCTTTTCCATTCATGCTCTTCCATTCATGCTCTTCATGGTGCAGCCGCTTTCTGTCAGATGACATTGCACTTTACATTACATTGTTATGATGATGTTATACCGGTGTTACACCAGTGTGATGCTTGTGTAAACATTGACGCAGACCCTGAACCGAACATGCGTAAATTCCCTCTGCCCTTTCCTGCCCGCAGGTATCGAAGCTTGTAATAAATGCAAGGTGTCGAGTATGCTTACATCGCAAGTCAGGATTAAGGGAACCCCTTTCCCTGATGAACAGTTGTTAATTCCAATGATGGCCGTTTATGGCTCTCATAGCAGGACCTCAATGATCATTATCACAGGAGCGTTCATCCATGATCAAACCTGTTGCAACCGTTAGCGTTGTACCCGATCTTCCGGAAAGTCTCTCCCGCCTCACAGAACTCGCCTATAACCTGCGCTGGTCGTGGGACCACGAAACCTATACCCTCTTCCGCCGCATTGATACCGCCCTCTGGGAAAAAACCTATCACAACCCGGTCGCCATGCTCGGAGTCGTCAATCAGGAGCGTCTCAACCAGTTCACACGGGACCCAGCGTCGATGGCGCATTATCATCGTGTGGTGCAGGAATTCGACGCGTACATGAATGACAAGGGGACATGGTATCACACCCACCGCCAGTCCACACAGGACCCGACAATCGCCTATTTCTCGATGGAATTCGGCCTGACCGAAGCCCTTCAGAATTACTCCGGCGGTCTCGGCGTGTTGAGTGGGGACCATCTGAAGAGCGCCAGTGATCTTGGCCTGCCGCTGGTCGGTATCGGCCTGCTGTATCAGGAAGGTTACTTTCACCAGTACCTGAATGCAGATGGCTATCAGCAGGAAATGTACCCGATCAACGATTACTCCACCCTGCCGGTGACACTGGTGCTCGACAAATCCGGCGCGCCGCTCAAGATCACCGTCGATCTTCCGGGCCGCAAGCTCTACTCGCAGATCTGGAAAGTTCAGGTCGGGCGCGTGCCGCTCTATCTGCTGGATACCAATATCGCGGAGAATCCCCGCGCCGATGACCGCAACATCACCGACCGGCTGTATGGTGGCGACCGCCGCCAGCGCATCCGTCAGGAAGTCCTGATGGGGATCGGTGGCATTCGTGCGCTGGAAGCGATGGGCATGAGGCCGGATGTCTGTCATATGAACGAAGGCCACTCCGCTTTCCTGGCATTAGAGCGCGTCCGCGTCGCCATGAAGGAGCATAACCTTAGCTTCTACGAAGCCAAAGAGATTATGCGCGCCAGCAATATCTTCACCACCCATACACCCGTCCCGGCAGGTCTGGAACGCTTCGGCTATGATCTGATCGACGAACACTTCACCGACTACTTCGCCGAACTCGGCCTGACGCGTGACGAGTTCATCGACCTTGGCCGTGAGGATATGGGCGATTATGAGCTGTTCTCAATGGCGGTGCTGGCGCTGAAGCTGTCAGCCGATGCCAACGGTGTCGCCAAGCTGCATGGCCGCGTTTCCCGCGAGATGTGGCAGTGGATGTATCCCAACATCCCGCAGCCGGAGATCCCGATCACATCCGTCACCAACGGCATCCACGTTCAGACATGGATCAGCCGCGAGATGACCACCCTCTTCGACCGCTATCTCGATCCGACATGGAAGACCAACGAGAACGAGCCGGATGTGTGGAAGCAGGTCGACGCCGTACCAGACAGCGAGTTATGGCGCACCCACGAACGCCGCCGCGAACGACTGGTCGCGTTTGCCCGCCGCCGTCTCCGCCATCAGTTGGTACGGCGTGGTGTCTCACAAAGTGAGGTTGCCGCCGCCGAAGAAGCACTCAACCCTGATGCGCTGACGATTGGCTTCGCCCGCCGCTTTGCCACCTACAAGCGCGCTACCCTGCTCTTCCGCGACATCGACCGCCTGATCAGGCTGGTGAACGATCCGCAGCGGCCTGTGCAGATCATCTTTGCAGGCAAGGCGCATCCGCATGACGAAGAAGGCAAGGCATTTATCCGCCACATCGTCCGCATGGCGCGTATGCCCGAACTGCGTCATTCGATCGTCTTTCTCGAAAACTACGATATGCAGGTCGCACGCTATCTGGTGCAGGGCGTGGATATCTGGCTGAACAATCCCCGCCGCCCGAAGGAAGCCAGCGGCACCAGCGGTATGAAGGTCGTCTATAACGCCGGCCTCAATTTCAGCATCCTTGATGGCTGGTGGGCCGAAGGCTACAACCCTGATGTCGGTTGGGCAATCGGCAACGGTGAAGAATACCGTGAGAGCCAGGCCGAGCAGCAGGATCACATCGAAAGCCAGGCGCTCTATAATGTTCTCGAACAGGACATCATCCCGACCTTCTACGAACACGGGCGCGACGGCCTGCCCCGCGCCTGGATTCACAAGGTCAAGGAGTCGATCAAGCAGCTTGCCCCGTACTTCAACACGCGCCGCATGGTCCAGGAATACGCCGAGCAGTTCTACCTGCCGACGTACCAGCGCTTCGAAGCGATGACGACGCCGGATCTCAAGGGCGGGATCGAATTTGCCGACTGGCGCAAGCGTCTCGAAGACTCGTGGAAGTCCGTGCGCGTCACTTCGGTTGACATCCCGAACCAGAATGTCAAAGTCGGCAATGAAATCGAAATTCACGCCAGCGTCATGCTCGGCGACCTGAAGCCGGAAGATGTCTGCGTGCAGCTTTACTATGGCCCGCTGAACACCGACGGCACGATCACCGATAACGGCAGCAGCATCGATATGTCGGCAAAGGCCAAGAAAGACGGCTACTACGAATATACGGCGCAGGTTCGGTATAACACCAGCGGCGACCGTGGCGTCTCGGTGCGCGTGGTCCCCAACCATGAATACCTGCCCTCGCCATTCCAGCCGGGCCTGATCACCTGGGCATAACGCGAAACGCTGATCAGCAGTTCGCATCCACACGCAATTTATAAAACAGAACCGGAGCGCAGCGCTCCGGTTCTGTTTTTTGCATCAACCATTTTCAGGCTTACTGATAATGATTATCAGAGATTGGATACTGGAAGCGTGACCGTCACCATCGTCCCCTGATTGATGGCGCTGCGGATATCAATCGTCCCCTGATGCGCCTGCACACAGTCCAGAACGAGTTTCAGGCCGATGCCGCGCCCGGAGATCGCGCCGACGTTCGACCCGCGCATAAACAGTTCATAGATATACGGCATATCTTCCTGCGGGATGCCGATCCCCTGATCCCTGATGGAAAACCGCAGCATTCCGGCTTCCTGCCAGACAGACAGCATCACTTCGCGGTCATTCGGTGAATACTTCACCGCATTATCCAGCAGCCGCCGCAGAATATGACCGATCAGCCGGCTGTCAATGATATGCACAGGATGATCAAGCTGGTTCTTAAAGCGCAGCCGGTGACCGAAGGGCGCAGCGCCCCCCGCCGAAGCTGCATCTTCAAGTGCCCGTCTGGACAGCATTTCGGTCAGAAGGCGGTCACACAGTGCAGGCACATCCGTCGGCTGCGGCGAAAAATCGAGTGAGAGCATCTCATTACGGGCCGCGCTCTCGATTTCAGTCAGCATATCACGCAGAACCCGCACCCGCGCCCTGATCTCAAGCAGGTATTCGCGGTGCTTCTCCGATGACATCTGATCGTAGTATTCGTACAGCAGTTCATTGGCGGTGGAGATCACCGTCAGCGGCGTTCGGAATTCGTGCGCGGCCATCAGCATAAAACGCCGGTGCAGACGGGTAACGGCCCGTTCCTTTTCCAGATGGGCTGTAGAGTACGGCAGATGCTTCTGATCGGTCACATTTTGCAGCACCGTGATCACCTGCGAAACGATCTGCTGATCATCCCGGAAGACCTTGCCCAGTGCCCGCAGCCAGTGAACACTCTCATCCGGCCAGACCACCCGGCATTCATAAAACAGATCATCCCGGCTAAGGATTTCGGCGTACTGCGTCTGTTCGAGATGGGCGCGGTCTTCATGATGCAGCCGCCTGAAGAAACGCTCCGGGTGACTGTCATACGGCTGATACGGCTCACCGAAAAGTGTCTCAAAATTATGATGATAGGTGATCCGGTCGCTCTCTGCATCCCATGCCATCACACCGATCTGACTGGCGTCGAGCAGATGCGAAAGGGGTTGCAGATTGTCTGCCTCATCGAGCGGCGGGCGCCCGGTGCGCTGACGAAAGTCTGAAACGATGCGCTTCACCATCGACAGCAGACTGTTCCAACTGCCGTAGACGATGACGTCACTGGCCCCGGCACGCATCACTTCCATCACCTGTTCTTCAGCGGCCTCGCACAGCATCACGATCACCGGCAGCTCCAGACCTGCCGCCTGCAAATAGGACAGTGCCGGCAATGCACCGAAGTCCGGCATCAGGTAATCAGCGAGAACGATGTCCCAGTGCTCATAACCGAGCGCGTCGATAAACTGCGACTGACTCTCCACTCGCAGATATTCCACCCTGGCCCCCTGCTTTAATGAAAGCAGCGCCGCAGCAGCATCCGCTTCACGTGAGGACAGCAGCAGGACATGCAAGCGGGCAGATTGTGCGTTATCAGACATAATCAGAGAGACAACCCTCTAGGGTTCAGCTTCAGTAAACTTTCAGGATCTCATCTTCTATAATAAACAATTAAGGCGCATTTAAAGGTTAGGAAACAATAGACATATCCCAGCAAATCAACAATCTCATGAGACTGCAACCCTCTGGCAGGCGCTGACTATCATTCAACGCTCACATCCTCTACAGGCCTGCTCTACCGACCCCTGCGTGAATTCGATATAATGACCTCATTCAATACCTTTAACAAACGGGGGCATAAAATGTTTCGAAACAGATCACCTATCCTGTTGATTGTCCTGTTGATTCTGGTCAGTGTGTTCACCGCCGCCTGTGGGACGGTCGAAGACGAACCGCAGGCCTTAACGACGGAGCAGTCCGGCACAGGCGGCGAAGTCGCGCAGGCCGCCACCAATACGCCACAGTCGCAGGCCACAGCGACCGTCCAGCCGACCAATACGCCGGAACCTACCGCTGAAGTGGCTGAAGTGACAGAAGAAGCCGCAACCGAAGAAGCAACCGAAGAGGCCGCAAGCCGGGATACCGCCTCTGGCCCGACAGCCACACCAGACCAGATCACCATTCTGGCGCAGTTCGGTGATGTGACACGCGGTGAGGAACTGTTCTTCGAAACGCTCGACACTTCCGCCGGGCCGTTCTCATGCTTTACCTGCCACAATGTCGAAAATGACCAGACCAAGATCGGGCCGGGACAGTACAACCTGCGTGACCGTGCAGCACAGCGTGTCGAAGGCCAGTCCGCCGCAATGTACACCTATCAGGCGATTGTCGATCCGCAGGAATACATCGTCCCCGGCTTCGAGGATGCGCCGCTCCCCATGCCGGATAATTACGATGAGCTTCTCAGCGATTCACAGATCTACGATCTGATCGCGTATATGCTGACGCTTCACGACTAACGCTTCCAGCTCGATATCCACATCACAAAAGGCGAACCGCTGTACAGGGTTCGCCTTTTTGTTTTCTGTGAAGGCATTTGAATCTTCAGAAAACGGTTCTGAAATTTATGGAAACGTCGGACACGCAGAAGCGTGTCCCTACAACCTACGTGTCACGCCTGGAGCGGGAAGAATCCCGCCCACGCCGATAACCAATTTTCGAATGGTTTCTTAGCTCGAAGGCGCTTCCGTCGTATCCGGGGCCGATTCCGCGTCTTCGTCCGTCTGTGCGTCCGTCTCCGTGTCCGTCTCCGTGTCCGTCTGTGCTTCGGTGTCGGCATCAGGTGCATCTTCCGTCATACTGCGGCTGCCTGATGTCATCTCATCCAGCGTCAGCGGACGCACATCCGGCACGATGTCAAAGCCGCTGTACGGTGGGCAGTCCGCCGGGATGCCGACCAACTGACCGGCGAGGACACGCTGCGGCGCTGTGATCGCATTCCGTTCCAGCAGGCACAGGGTATCGACGTTGAAACCCGCTGCGATTTGATCGAGTGTATCCCCCGGCTGAAGGACATAGACATCACCGTCGGCAATCTGTCCCCCGGCTGGCTCACCCGTAGACGCCGTGACACCATAAACCGGCACGCCTTCGGGGATAATCAGCACCCGCCCCGGGAACAGGTTATTGAACGACTCAATCTCATTGGCGGCCCGCAGTGCCGAGACCGAGACATTATGGATCTGCGCGATCCCGTCCAGCGTATCACCAACCTGCACCACCACGGTATTACCGCGCAGTTCTCCACGCGTCATCCGGCCCATCAGATCCGCATTCGCTTCACTATCCAGCGCCGGATACTGACCATACGGCACAGCATCCGCCGGGATGACCAGCGTAAAACCGGCCCGCAGTTCGCGACCGCTCCGCAGGTCATTCGACTGAAGCAGATCAATCACCGAGACATCCAGTTCCTGACCGATCGTGTCGAGTGTGTCACCGGGCTGGACGACGTATTCGGTTGCGCCTTCACCTGCGCGGCGTGTGCGTTCTTCCAGCGCATCCGCTTCCTCGCCTTCGACTTCGGTCGCTGGGAATTGTCCGTAAGGCACGGCATCTTCGGGGATCACCAGCACATCACCGGCGCGCAGTGACGCCGGACGCTCGATGTCATTCGCCTGCTGAAGGGACTGCACCGAGATATTCAGGGTTTGTCCGATGGTGTCGAGCGTATCACCCAGCCTGACCGTATACGTCCCGTCCGTGCCATCACGTCCGGGGGAGTCAATCCGTGGGCTGTTGACTTCCAGCGTGCCATCATACGCCGGGCAGTCCATACTGATCGTCAACTGCTGCCCAGGCTGAAGGATGTCGCTCATCCGCAGATTATTGGTTTCAAGCAGACAGCCTAACCGGACATCGAATGCGGCGGCGATCTGATCCAGCATATCGCGCGGCTGGATAGTATAGGTCGCATCCGCCGAAAGCGGCAGCGTAAACAGTTCCTCAATCGGCACGCGATCGGTCGGGACTGTCGAGCCGGTCGAGCCGGTCGCATCGCCTGTCTCATCTTCCTGTGCATACAGCACCGAAGTATCAGACGCAAACGCCGACCAGAGGCTGACGATCAGCACAATACTGAAGAAAACCGCGAAAGCTCTGTGAAAATGTCGCATCGCACCTGCCTCGCTTGTGAGTATAAGCGGATCAAATTGTCACGTTTAGGATACCACAAAAGCAGAATGCGACATTTCGTAACATGCAGCAGTTTACTTAACGTTTGCTGCATATCAGAGGGACGGACAGACAGTCAGACAGCCCGTCAGGAGATCACCGGGGCTTCACGGCTGCCATGACCTTCACCGCCAGCCGTCAGATCCTCTTCGATCTCATGGGCGCGGGTGACTGCCGAGAGGTCAAGCCCACGCCGCACCAGATAGTAAAAGCCCAGCACTGTCGGCGGCAGCCAGACCACCGCATGGACCAGCAGCGCATAGGCAACCGCCTGCATCTCCGGCACACCGCCGCCCATCAGCACGCGGGACGCGAAGAACTCGAAGACGCCAATCTGCCCCGGAGACGCGGGAATCAGACCGGCCAGATTGACCACACCGACGGCGGTCAGCATCAGCGCATAATCCACCTCAAGATTGATCGACAGCGCGACCGCCCAATAGACGAAGGCGTGAATCCCCCACGAGAGATAGGATGTGATCACCGCCCCGGCCAGATCACGCGGCGTCCGCAGGCCGCTCAACCCGATGATAATATCTTCGCTGATGGCACGCAGCTTTCCGCCCGGTGCTTCGGGCAGTATCCCTGTCACCAGCCCGACCAGACGGCGCAGGATGTCCGGGCGCAGTGTCAGCACCAGAAAGATGATCACGGCAACCAGAAAAATCGGTGTCGCAGCATTCGCAACAGCGCGGATCTCCGGTGACGCATTCTCCGTGAACAGCAGCGGGATCAGCACAAAGGTCAGCATCGTGATGCCGTCAAAAACGCGCTCGACCAGTACGGTAGTGGTCAGGCGTGTGACCGAAACGCGGTGCGAACGGTGCAGCAGCACGATCCGCAGCACTTCACCACTGCGGAAGGGATAAACATTATTCCCCATGTAGCCGATGTTCACCAGTTGAAAGAGGTACATCATCGGGACGGCGACCAGCGACCGCAGCAGATACGACCAGCGCATGGTGATGAACAGCAGCGAGACGAAGAAGATGATGCACGCAACCACCAGCAGCAGCGGATTCGCCCGCTGTAATTCTGCAATGATCTGTTCAAGATGCAGGCCGCTGAAGGCACGCCATAAAAACAGCACGCTGATCAGCAGACCGATAATCACAAAGCCACGTTGTTTGCGTGTCATCGAGAGTCCCAATACGCATTATCAGAGTCAGAGAGATACAGAACCGGCTTCGGCGCGTGTCCACCTTGTCAGGCGCCAGCCGATGCCAGCCAATGCCATTATAGGCCGTTCAGGGAAGAAATTCCGTAGAGAAGTCTGTACATGCGATGCCCACATGCTGACAGAAGATATACACCTTCAGCCGCCGATCTCCGCACTACCCGGTCAGGCACTGCAACGGAGCTGGGTTCTGGTGTATATTGAAAGCGAATTTCCCCTCTGCGGTGTATAGATCAGCGGCGGGGCTGTCAGCACAGGGTTAGGATGAGCGCGATGATCAATTTCAGTGCGGTAACAATGGATACAGCTTTCACTGGTCTGATACGGGACGGGATCAGAACAGCGTCTGCCCTGCTCCTGTGCCTGTGCCTGGGGCTGGCTGGCGCGGTAACATCACGCATAGATGCATCAGCAGCGCAGGCGGGGCCGGAACAGCGCTTCCCGCAGCCAGCACCCATCGTCAATGATGAAGGTGGGCCGGTGACGGTCAGAGGTGAAGCCAGTTATACCTTCCCTTACTTCACCATGTTCCTGCCGCAGCCGTTCGTCGTGCTGTATGACCTGAGCGGTGTGGTCGTCGATCATGACATCGAATTCTACCCGACTTCAGCATCACAGGCCTTCGGGACGATCCTCACCAACCCATTTGAAAGCCCATTCGAATATAAACTGCATCTTCCGGCCCGGCCAGACGGTGATACTCGCGATGTCGATCAGAACGGCGAACCGGATACCGGCGTCATGATCTTCTCGCTGATGGTCGTCTCCAATACATGGGGCGATCCGTTTCTGGAAGAGCGGGATAATTTCATCACCGGCATCCTCAACTCTGCGCTGATCAGTACCGATGTGGACAGCTTTCTCGAACTGGAAGGCGGCAGTATTCTGGTCTATGCCGAAGATGCGAAACAGGGATTTCCATCCGGCTTCGGCGCAGATGGCATGCTCTTCACAGCCGATGATCCGATTGTCACCCTGCCTGCGGGTTATACCGTGGTGCGGCTGGACGAGACCGGCGATTCGTTTGTGTTTGATCGTTCGCTGGAACCGGTGATCGATCTGCTGGAAGCCGCAGACGCTGAACTGGATGATTTCTCCGATCTGGGTTATGTCGAAGCCTTCGACGCCATGATCGACCTGCTCCGGCGGGAATATGCCTTCACCGAGTATAAGGCGATTGACTGGGATGCCCTCTCGGAAAAATACCGCCCCACGGTGGTTGATGCCGAGCGTGAAAATAACCTGAATACCTATCAGGGCGTCCTGAGTGAGATCGCGCTGTCGATCCCCGATGGACACGTCTCCGGCCCATTTGACTATGGGAACTTCCAGCTTCAGACGAACGGTGGCCTGGGGCTGGCGCTGCGCGAACTGGATGATGGGCGGATCGTCGTCAGCTATCTGAAGCCGGATGGCCCCGCTGATCTGGCTGGCGTGAAACTCGGCGCAGAAGTGCTGGAGATCGACGACACGCCGATCCTCTCCGCACTGGAACAGACCGCGTTATGGTTTACCACCAGCACGGAGGTCAATCACCGGCTGGAACAACTCACCTATGTCGTCCGCTATCCGGAAGGCACACGGATCAGGCTCCAGTTCCGCAATCCGGCAGACGATGAGATCCGCGAAGAAACGCTGACGACGGTCTTTGACATCGACAGCTTCCTGCAATCCGGCTATCGTGTCAGCAGCGGCCAGCAGACACCCGGTGAACTGCCAGTTGAATATGTCATACGTGATGATGGCTTTGCCTACGTCAAGATTTACAGCTTCAGCGATGATCTGCCGCTGACGGTCAGCCTGTGGGAGCGGTTTATCGCGCAGGCACTGTTTGAAGGCGCTCATGGCGTGATCGTCGATCTGCGCGAAAATGGCGGCGGCTCCGGCTATCTTGGTGATCAGCTTCCGGCCTATTTCTTCGATCAGGCTTATGTCATCGGCAACACGGCGCGCTACAGCGAAAAACAGGGTGCGTTTGTGGTAAATCCAGCCGAAGAAGAGCGTTTTATCCTGCCGCTGAATGGCCTGATCTATCCCGGCCCGGTGGGGGTAATCGTCAGCCCGAACTGCGCCAGTGCATGCGAGTCATTTGCATGGGCCATGAGCGTCAATGATCGTGCGATCATCGTCGGCAACTACCCGACCGCCGGACTGGGTGGCAGTGTGGTCCCGATTTCGATGCCGGGCGGCCTCACATTCAGCTATACTAACACCCGGTCGCTGGATGCCGACGGCGAGATCTCGATTGAGGGTAAAGGGGTCGCCCCGACGGTGCGCGTCCCGGTCACGATGGAGACATTGTTCAGCAGCGGCGATCCGCTGCTGGATGCGGCAGTCGCTGCTCTGCGCGATGAGCTTAATTTCGTGGAAATCGGCGACATCGCACGCGGCTCGACCACCACCTCGGCAGAAAATCAGCGTGTTCGCTATCGGATTGAACTGGAAGAAGGCCAGCTTTTCAGCATTGAGGCACGGGCGCTGGGAAGCAATCCGCCGCTGCTTGCCCTGCGCATTTATTCCCCCGGAGATACACAACCGATTCTGGAAGAGACAGGTCGTGCCGGTTCAGGCCGGGTGCAGATCAATGGACTGCGTGCGCCGGGTGATCTTACGCTGATCATTGAGGTTGCACCGGCGGATGATCGCACCCCCGCCGAGTTTGAGCTTGAAGTAATTGATGACGGTACCATACCCTAAACAGAACAAAGGTCAGGTTTGATGACAGAATTCACCGTTACCGAAGCGGGTCAGCGGCTCGATAAGCTGCTGGTGGAAAAACTGCCGGAGCTGTCGCGTGCGCAGATTCAGCAGTATGTGAAAGTCGGATACATCACCGTCAACGGACAGCCGGTGAAATCCGGCGTCAAACTGCGCGGCGGAGAGATCGTTCGGGTCGAGATCCCCGAACCGGAGATGACCGAGATGGCCGCCGAAGACATCCCGCTGACGGTCCTGTATGAAGACGACGACATCGCCGTGATCGATAAACCCGCCGGGATGGTCGTGCATCCGGGTTCTGGCGTCACAGGCGGGACGCTGGTCAATGCGCTGCTGGCCCGCTATCCGGAAATCGGCACGATGTACGGCTCTGAACGGCGTCAGGGCATCGTCCACCGGCTAGACAAGGACACCAGCGGTCTGATGGTCATCGCCAGAACAAAAGCCGCCCTGAACAAGCTGATGGCACAGTTTCAGGAACGCACGGTGGAGAAATCCTATCTGGCGCTGGTGGAACGTGTCCCGAAGACGATGACCGGACGCGTTGACGCCCCTATCGGACGTGATCCACAGCAGCGCAAGCGCATGGCGGTGGTCTCTCATGGCAAACCGGCCATTACGGAGTTCCGTGTGCTGGAGATGGAATTCCGTGATGGACAGGCTCTGCTCGAGGCGCAAATCCTGACCGGGCGCACCCACCAGATCCGCGTGCATCTGGCTTTTGTGGGCAGCCCGATTGTCGGGGACCGGGTGTACGGCTTTCGCAAACAGCGCGTCGGCCTGAAGCGCCACTTTCTACATGCTGCCAAACTGTCTTTCAATCATCCGCGCACGGGTGAACGGATGAGCTTCGAATCACCGCTGCCCGTCGCCTTACAGAATACCATGGACAAGCTGCGGACCGTCTAGATGACGATCTGACAAGTGCAAACAAAAAAAGCCGGAGCTGCCCTTCACAGGTCTCTCCGGCTTTTTATTTTTATAATGATGTTCAGTCAACAGGTAAACAAAAAGGACGGATATGCGGAAGGATCAAACAGAATGATTTTATCTATGTTGGCGATGACCTACTCTCCCACACAGTTACCCGTGCAGTACCAT
>CAYNDH010000135.1:0-12728 GCA_964395665.1 uncultured Anaerolineaceae bacterium | reverse complement strand
ACCAACGTCTCCGGCGGACAGCGCCAGCGTCTGTCCATTGCGCGGGCGCTGGTCAAACAGCCGCCGATCTATCTGTTCGATGACAGCTTCTCGGCGCTGGACTTCAAGACCGATGCCGCGCTGCGTAAGGCGCTGAAAGAGAAAACCGGCCACAGCACGGTGCTGATCGTCACGCAGCGCGTCTCGACGATTAGAAACGCGGAACAGATCATTGTGCTTGATGAAGGCCGGATTGTCGGCAAGGGGACACACCAGCATCTCATGGAAACCTGTGAAATCTATCGGGAAATCGCCCAGTCGCAGCTTGGGATTGAGGAATTTGCGTCATGATGCAGCAGCAGAATCGAAACAGGCCCGGTGGTGGGCGTCCCATGGGCGGATCGCCGCACGGCGGTATGCCGATGGCGGGCGAAAAGGCCCGTGACTTTAAAGGCACCATGCGGAAGCTGATCGCTTACCTGCGCGATTATCAGCTTTCGATCCTGATCGTGCTGATCTTCGCCATCGCTTCGACAGTCTTCTCGATCGTCGGGCCGAAAATCCTTGGCGAAGTGACCACGGCCCTGTTTGAAGGCGCCATCGAACAGCTTACCGGCACCGGTGACGGCATCGACTTCGGCTACATCGGCAATATCCTGCTGATGCTGGTCGGGCTGTATCTGATCTCATCCCTGTTCAGCTACATTCAGGGCTGGGTCATGTCCGGCGTCTCGATGGAAGTGACCTATCGGCTGCGTGAGGACATCTCACAGAAAATCAACCGGATGCCGCTGGGTTACTTCGACGGGACCAATCACGGTGAGGTGCTGTCACGCATCACCAATGACGTCGATACCATCAGCCAGACACTCAACCAGAGCCTGATGCAGATCGTGACCTCGGTCACGATGATGATCGGGATCGTGGTGATGATGATGTCCATTAGCTGGCAGATGACACTGGTCGCCTTCCTTGTCGTCCCGCTGTCGATGGGGATCGTCATTCTGGTCGTCAGCAAGTCGCAGAAGTATTTCAAGGCACAGCAGGATTATCTCGGTCACGTGAACGGCCACGTTGAGGAAATGTACAGCGCCCACAACGTGATGAAAGCCTTTAACGGTGAGGAAAAGAGTGTCCAGCAGTTCGACACGCTGAATAACACCCTGTTCAGTTCAGCATGGAAGGCGCAGTTCGTCTCCGGCATGATGATGCCGATCATGATGTTTGTCGGTAATCTGGGCTATGTCGCCATCTCGATTCTGGGCGGGTGGCTGGCGGTCAATAATCAGATCACGGTCGGCGATATTCAGGCGTTTATCCAGTATGTACGCATGTTTACGCAGCCTATCGCACAGATCGCCAATATCTCCAACATCATGCAGCAGACTGCCGCCGCCGCTGAACGTGTCTTTGAGTTCATGGAAGAAGAAGAGGAAATCGAGGATACGGTGTCCTCAGTGGAGCTGTCCACACCCTCCGGCGCGGTGGAATTCGAGCACGTTCATTTCGGCTACGAACCGGATAAGACCGTCATCAATGACTTCTCAGTGAAGGTCAGACCGGGGCAGAAAGTTGCGATTGTCGGGCCGACCGGCGCCGGAAAGACGACGATGGTCAAGCTGTTGATGCGCTTCTACGATGTCAACAGCGGGCACATTCTGATCGACGGCCACGACATCCGCGAATTCACACGGCACGATCTGCGCCACATGTTCGGGATGGTGCTTCAGGATGCGTGGCTGTACAACGACACCATCATGGAGAATATCCGTTATGGGCGGCTGGATGCGACCGATGAAGAGGTGATCGAAGCGGCCAGGGCGGCGTATGTGGATCATTTCGTCCGCACCCTGCCAGATGGTTATCAGACGGTGCTGAATGAGGATACAACCAACATCTCACAGGGGCAGAAGCAGCTTCTGACGATTGCCCGCGCTATTCTGGCCGATCCGCCCATGCTCATTCTGGATGAAGCGACTTCCAGCGTCGATACACGCACCGAGATCCTGATCCAGAAGGCGATGGATAACCTGATGGCGAACCGCACCAGCTTTGTAATCGCGCACCGTCTGTCCACGATCCGCAACGCTGACCTGATTCTGGTGATGCGCGATGGGGACATCATCGAACAGGGGACACATGACGAACTGCTGGCAAGTGAAGGTTTCTATGCCGGTCTCTATAACAGCCAGTTCGATCAGCCTGAGACCAGCGCGGCGTAGCTGTAGCTGAAACTTACAATACAGGGCGGGCGAGATTCTTCCGCCCAGTTTATGACTGGAGAGCTGCCCAGCATTCGGTACGCCATGGCGAACAACAGCGAACGGTATGCTCTCCATCTGAAGGTAAGACGAGATCGCGCCGCATTTTGTCACATAGGTATGAAAATCAGGGATACATCGCGTCAGTCAGGGTACAGACTATCCAAATGGACAGATTGACTCCCGATAGTTTCAAACTAAAATATACGTCTATACTTAAGCCAGTTCAGGTACTGCATCCGCCCACCAGACTGTCAACGCGCACCGCACTGCTGCGCACGTCCAACACGCGGATGGGACAACTTCCAGTACCACTCGATTCATTATGATCTACAGCCCATATGCAGCCGGCAGCCAACAACAGGCGATCCTCTATGCTTCCCTTTCAATTTCCATCGGGAGTGACTGATCCATTCCCCGTTGTGCTGCAATAGCATTACGAATTTATGCTGCCAACAGCATTTATGCTACCAACGGCATCTGCTGGTCATCGTAACAGAAAGGAACGTCCAACCCTATGCAAGCACAAGCCACACAACCGGGCACGCTGCCCCGTGGACGCCGTGAACGGCGCGTCGGGCCGAGTCCGATCCGGCGTGCCATCGGCTATCTGCGGAATCACCACCGCACCAATGCGCTGGCCTATATCGCCCTGTTTATCGCGACGGTTGCGCAGCTTTTCGTCCCACAGTTGATCAGCAATATGACGGACGCCATCACCAGCGGTTCACTGGTGCATCTGCCCTTTGCCCAGCAGGTGATCGCAATGGCTTCACTCGGCAGGTCGATGGAAGAGCTTCAGGCCGATAACGCTATCGGCGAGCAGCTTCTGCTTAATGGCCTGATCCTGATCCTCATTCTGGCGGCAGTTCGCGGTATCTTCTCGTTTGTTCAGGCGTATATGGCAGAAGCCACATCGCAGGGGATCGCGTTCGACTTCCGCAACGAGATCTTCACCAGGATCCAGCGCCTGTCCTTCAGTTATTATGACCGCACCCAGACCGGCCAGTTGATGATCCGCGCCACGGACGACGTCGAAAAGGTCCGGCTGTTCATCGCGCAGGGGCTGATCGCGACCGCGCAGGCTTTTCTGCTGCTGGTCGGCACCTTGAGCATCCTCTTCCTGATTAACTGGCGGCTGACACTGGTCATCCTGCCGATTCTGCCGCTGTCGGTCGCGGTCTTCACTGTATTCGGACGCGTCACGCAGCCGCTGTTCGCCGGTGTCCAGCGCAAGCTCTCCACCCTCAATACCATCCTTCAGGAAAATGTGGCCGGTATCAAGGTGGTCAAAGCCTTCACACGCGAAGAACACGAACAGGCCCGCTTTGATGTGGGCGCACTTGATCTTTACCGGCAGTTCATCATTCTCGGCGCGACTTTCGCCTTCATGTTCCCGCTCATCAATATCATCGCACAGGCGGGGCAGGCCGGGATGCTGTATTTCGGCGGCGTCCAGATCATCAACGAGACGCTGACACTAGGGCAGTATCAGCAGTTCACACTGTATCTGATTTACATCTTTTTCCCATTAGGACAGCTTGGCTTCATCATCTCGCTGCTGGCACAGGCCAGCGCATCGGCTGAACGTATTTTCGAGATTCTCGATGCCGAAAGCGATGTCAAAAACAAACCCGATGCGGTCGACCTGCCCCCGATTGAGGGCCTTGTCGAATTCCGCAATGTAACCTTCCGCTACTTCTCATCAGGTGAGCCGGTGCTAAGTGAGGTCAGCTTTACCGCGCAGCCGGGGCAGACGATTGCCCTGCTCGGCTCGACCGGCAGCGGCAAGACGACGATCATCAACCTGATCCCGCGTTTTTACGATGTCAGTGAGGGCGCGGTACTGATCGACGGAGCTGATGTGCGCGATGTCACGCTCGACAGCCTGCGCCGTCAGATCGGGATCGTATTGCAGGAAACCAATCTGTTCGGCGGCACGATCCGCGATAATATCGCCTTCGGGCGTCCGGATGCGCCGTTGGAAACAGTGATCGAAGCGGCCAGGGCAGCAGCAGCCCATGATTTTATCGTCGGCTTCCCGCAGGGGTACGATACACCGGTCGGCGAACGCGGGGCCACCCTGTCCGGCGGGCAGAAGCAGCGTATCGCGATTGCACGCGCTTTGCTGCTGGACCCGCATCTGCTGATCCTCGACGACTCGACCAGCAGCGTTGACCTGCTCACCGAGTCGCTGATTCAGAAGGCGCTCGATCATCTGATGGAAGGGCGCACCAGCTTCGTGATCGCCCAGCGCATCTCGACCGTGCGTAGTGCCGATCAGATCCTTGTGCTGGATAAGGGACGGATCGTGGCATCTGGCAAACACGCTGATCTGATGGAAAACAGCAGCATCTACGCCGAAATCTATAACTCGCAGCTTGTGGATGATCTGCACACCCATCCCGCCGACGCTGCTGAACATTCAGAGCTGGAGGACTAGCCACCATGTTTGGACTGGACGGCGGTCGCCGTTTAATGGAGGGGGAAACCCTCAAGCCGACAAATCTAAGCGCCACCTTTCTGCGCTTCTGGCGTTATTTCCGCCGATACTGGGCCTATCTGCTGATCGTCCTCATCCTGTGTGTGGTCAGTGTATGGTCATCAGTCACCATTCCCCGCGTCACGGAACAGGCGGTCAACTGCTTTATCACGCCCCGTAACCCGGCAGACTGCACCTATACCACCCTCACACCCGACATAGCGGCGGCGGATCGGATCACCGGTCTGGGCGAACTGGCCCTGCTGATGATCGGGCTGATTCTGCTAAGTGCTGCTGCTACCGGGCTGGCCTTCTTTGCGATGCGCCTTGCCGGTCAGAAGGTGCTGCTGGAGATCCGGCGCGACCTCTTCCGCAAAATCCATGCGCTCTCGCTGGGATATTATGCGGAAAACGAACTGGGTGACATCATGAGCCGCGTCACCAATGATACCGACACCATCAATCAGGCATTCAGCTTCGCCCTGTTGAATATCTTTCTCGGCTTCCTGTCAATTGGCTGGGTGCTGATCGTCATGCTTCAGGCCAATGTGCCCTATACCCTGCTCAGCCTGACGGTCGTCCCGTTCATCATCGTCGCCACGCTTTATTTCTCCACACAGGCGCGGCGGGCTTTCCGCAAAAGCCGTCAGGAGATGGGCAGCGTCAATGCCGATCTTCAGGAGAGCATCTCCGGCGCACGTGAAGTACAGGCGTTCAACCGTGAAGAGGAAAGCATCGAGAGCTTCCGCCAGACCAACGCCGCCAACCGCGACATCAACATCCGGGCGGCGGCCTTCAGCAGTGCGCTCAATCCGTCGATTGAAGCACTCGGTTACGTCTCGCTGGCGGTGGTCATGCTGGTGGGCGGGATTTCGGTGCTGCGAAACGAGCCGCTGCTGCCCGGTACCGGTGTGATCTCGCTCGGTCTGGTGCTGGCGTTCATCCAGTATACGCAGCGCTTTAATCAGCCGATTCAACAGATCGCCCTGCTGTGGACCAATGTGCAGAGCGCGATTGCCGGCGGCGAACGCATCTTCGCGCTGATGGATATGCCCATCGCGGTTGAGGACAGGCCAGACGCAAAGGAACTGCCCCAGATCAAAGGCCGCGTCAGATTTGATAACGCATGGGCAGAGTATAAACCCGGCGAACCTGTGCTGCGGGGCGTCAGCTTTGATATTGAACCGGGGAAAATGGTCGCCATTGTCGGGCCGACCGGCGCCGGAAAGACGACGATCATCAACCTCATCCCGCGCTTTTATGATGTGACTGATGGCGCGGTGACGATTGACGGCATCGATGTCCGCGAAGTATCCCAGAGCAGCCTTCGCAGCCAGATCGGGATCGTCCTGCAGGACAGCTTCCTGTTCTCGACCACCGTGATGGAAAATATCCGTTATGGACGGCTGGATGCGACCGATGAAGAAGTGATCGCGGCGGCAAAACTGGTGCAGGCCGACAGCTTCATCGAACGCCTGCCCGATGGCTATCAGACCGTACTCGGCGAGCGCGGCGGCGGCCTAAGCCAGGGACAGCGCCAGCTTTTATCCATCGCACGGGCGGCGCTGGCTGATCCGCGCATCCTCATTCTGGATGAAGCCACATCCAGTGTCGATACCCGCACCGAACGCCTGATTCAGCAGGCGCTGGAAAAGCTGCTGCACGGGCGCACAAGCTTTGTGATCGCGCACCGGCTTAGCACCATCCGCAGCGCCGACATCGTGATGATGGTCAGCGCCGGTGAGATCATCGAGCGCGGCACGCATCAATCCCTGCTCGAAGAGCGCGGCGCGTACTATGATCTGTACATGAGCCAGTTCGAATCTACCGAAGAACCCGATCAGGCACGGCTGCAATCACCGGTCGCGCAGCCCAACTCCGGGGATTAAACCCGCTCTGCACGAATCAAAAACGGGGCGCTTACACTTACAGCGTCCCGTTTTGATTCTTGTTTAATGGGTGAAGATAACAAGCTGGATAAATTCATATGCCTTCAGGTTAAGGCGTGGTGCTTCCGCTGGAAAGCGCGTTCGCGACCTGATTCACCGTGTGGTGCATCCGAAACAGGCTGTAATTGCCGGATCGTCCCGGCAGCGCGTTCAGCACATTCTCGGTTTCCATAATTGACAGCCATAGATCCAGCTTCCACTGCTCACTCGGCGCTTCCAGCCCCACACTCTGCTTGGTGATCGGCATATCGCGGCCATACAACGTCAGCAGCGTGCTGACAAAGGCATTCCGTTCTTCAAGGATCTGCCGAATGATCGCGCTGTCCATGATCAGCGAAATCCCCTTGGTGTTAAAGTTGCTCTGCGGGTTCGGGTATTCCTGAACGGTCGCGCCGCCATTCTCCACCAGATATTCTACCGCACGCTGAAACGCGATACCGTTATCATAGTTGTTCAGGCGGCGGTGCAGGCTGCCCAGCGGACACCATGCAAAGTTACGGAAGCTGGTGAACTGCTCGACGCTCACGATGATGCGGTAAATCATATCGACCGTGTTCGGCTCGATGCGTTCCAGCTCCGCCAGCGACAATTCCAGCCACATATTATCGATCACGCGATCCATCTGCTGATCGAGATACGAAAGCTGCGGGATCTCGCTCGTCTCTTTGATATTGACATGGTTGTCGGCCAGCTTGATCACCGGCACCAGATCATCCGGGTTCTGGCGATGCGGCAGCAGTTCACGCTCAAGGATCTGTTCACGCACCAGCGCGTCGATCCAGTGCGAACGCCACTGGTCATCCACATTGAGGCCGGGGCGTTCCAGATCGCGGTCCATTGCCAGACCTTTGAGCAGGAAGCCGTAATTCACGTATTCCCACCCGCGCACCTGGAGCGTATTCGCCACCCGTGTCACAATCCGGTCACGGATCAGGCGGGTACGCTCGACAATCGGATGTGCCGAATTGCCGGTCACATAGCCGTTTGCGACCATCCGCAGTACGCCCAGCGAGATCGCCTGCGAGACCAGATCTTCACCGCGCTGATGCGAGATCGTCGCGCCGACTGTGACCAACTGGTCGATCAGCCGCCGGATCGAGATCTGCTCCGCGTCGAGTTCCTGTGCCAGCCGGTCATATTGAATCAGCACGCTCGACCACTGCGACGGTGTGAAGCTCTCCTGTGTATCCTCAATCATCGGCGAACGGCTTAGCGACTGATGCGTTTGCAGCCGCGTGAACTCGTCGATATATTCGGTAATCACACCGGGATTATTCTCCAGCACGCGGCTGGTGCTGCCGCGTACACCCCAGATAATCACACCTTTGCTGCGCTGGACCAACGTATTCAGCACATCGTTGAAATCACGGTCACCGCTGGCGATGATGTAAATATCCGCCGAGTCACTGTGGCTGGCATCGGTGATCACATCACGTGCGATACGGACATCAGCGCTGTTCTTGCCCGGCAGATTAAATACCGGATCGATATTCGCCAGCGCCAGACGGCTCGGCGCTTCGTCCGCGATTTCACGCCCACTCGAATCCACCAGCGGCGGCAGTGTCCCGCGCTGTCCCCACGGCGCATAAGCCGCCATCTTGACGACATGGCCGTGCGCCTTGGCCTGATTGACAAACGCACTCACCAGCGCGTCCAGATTGACCACAAAGCCCTGTTCATTCAGGCTGATCGAGATATTCTCGAAGTCTACATAAACGGCGACATTTTTGGTCTGTAAACCAAGCAGCGTTTCCAGCGGCTGATAGATGACCTCATCAGCAAATTCCGTCCCCTGCAGCACATCTTCTGATCCCCACATGCGGATGCGCGCATTGCGTGTACGCTGCACACGCCGCACCAGCGGAATCAGATCACGGCTGGTGGTCGCCAGAATCAGTTCACTGACCGGTTCAGGGTCATAAGAGAAATAGTGGATGATCAGCGCGTCGGTCATGTCCTCACGGCGGGGAATATCAAAGATATCATAACCCGCCGCTTTAAAGACATATTGCAGGTCAAAGGGAGTCTGATCGCGGTGTTTCTGCCAGTCGGCCACCGCAATCGCCTTTAATTTATCAGCGCTGATGAGGCCCGCAGCCATTGCCGCATTTCCACGCAGTCCTACGGCAAGTTCCTGAAAATCTACCGCAGTTCCACGACTTCGAAATCGCTGCAACAAATCATCAACATCAAGTACCAGATAAGCAGCCATTAATCGTAATCCTAAAAAAATCGCTTGCAAACGTACGACATGAGCAGGGCAAACCGAGCGCTCAGGTACAGGGCAAGCACAGCGCCACACACGTGACGTTAATTTTCTGACATCAGGGAAAGTGTTGAATTAGCTTCGAATATTTGATTTTAGCAAAACCTGCGAACCTAGACAACACTCCGCAGTCCGAAACACTGCTTTTCACCCTCAATTGTATGAGAATATGTATACAGGTTGGTGAAAATTCATGGTTTGCTCTCATATCCTGTATTCATGCATACGAATGCATTATACCAGAGCACTTTTCGAACCGGAATAGTGATGCACGCCCTGATCACCTGTTAGTCCTGCCCAGGCATCAGAAAAGCGGCACACCTGCCCCCTACTGGACGGGCAGGCTGCCGCTTTATACTGTCACTGGATCAGGAGCGCAGGAGAGACTGCTTCAATTAGCGGAACAGTTCGCGCACGATGATATTGCGCTGGATCTCGCTCGTGCCTTCATAAATCTGGAAGATCTTCACATCACGCAGCAGTTTCTCCACCGGGTATTCCTTCATATAACCATACCCGCCGAATACCTGCACGGCATCGACTGCCGCTCTGGTCGCCATATCTGCGGCAAATGCCTTGGCATAAGCCGCCAGCTTGGCATTCACCGTGCCATGATCCACCGCCCATGCCGACTGCCACACCAGCAGTCGCGACGCCTCATAATTGATCGCCATATCCGCGATCTTGTGGCCGATGGCCTGATGCTGATAGATCGGCACGCCGAAGGCTTCGCGTTCCTTCGCATACTTCACCGATTCTTCCAGCGCACGACGCTGTAACCCGACGGCGGACGCGGCCACACCCGGACGGCTGTAATCGAAGACCTTCATCGCGATATAAAAGCCCTGCCCTTCCTGACCGATCAGGTTTTCAGCCGGGACTTCGACATTTTCAAACACGATCTCGGCGGTGTCACTGGCACGCTGGCCGAGCTTGTCGAACTTGCGCCCGATGCTGACGCCCGGTGCATTACGGTCCACGATAAAGGCTGACATGCCGCGATGTCCGGCAGACGGATCAGTCTTGGCGAAGATGGTGAAGAAATTGGCGTGGCTGGCATTGGTGATAAAGGTCTTCGAGCCATTGATGATGTAATGGCCGTTACGACGATCCGCACGGGTTTCAATCCCGGCCACATTCGAACCGGCGGCGGCTTCAGTCACACCGTAAGAGACGAACTCGCCCTTATCCACCAGACGCTCACCGAGCCAGTGCGCCTTCTGTGCATCATTCCCGGCAAGGATGATCGGCAGCGATCCCAGACCATTGGTGGAAATACTGGTGCTGATCCCTGTGCAGCCATAGCCGAGTTCTTCCGCAACCAGTACTTCATCGAAGGCCGATGCGCCGATCCCGCCGTATTCTTCCGGGATGTTCATGTTCACAATGCCGAGTTCCCGTGCCTTGTGGAAGATCTCTTCCGGGAATTTGGCTTCATGATCATATTCTTCGGCTACGGGGATGATCTCGCTGGCGGCGAAATCACGGGCCATCCTCTGAAGCATCTTCTGCTCGTCGGTAATTTCGAAACTCACACCGGAATTGACCATCTGTGTCTGAACCATAATTCAATCTTCTCCAAAAATACCTAAATTTTGTCGCTGAATAGTTCGCAGACGATAACCTTCTCTCGAAAGTGAGAATTAATTTATCGAGCGTTCGATTATTGTATCACTCCTGTTGCATCTGCACTACCATTAAGGCAGGATTAGAAACCCTGACTATAATAGAAAAAGTCAATTTAAAGAAAAGGTGTTGTCATCGATGAAATTTCCATTTCGGTTACCAGCGTTCATTATCCCCCTACTGCTCACCACGTTGGTATGCTTCTCGCTGCCGGTCTTCGGACAGAGTGCGCAGCCCATCACACCCATCACCATCGAAGGCTGGTTCTCGATCATCTACGGGACGCCAGCACCCGGCACAAACGCACCAGAATCACTGCTCTATCTGCTCAATACAGAGGATGGTCGCTATTTCGAACTTGACCTTCCCCCTGGGGCTGTGCAGGCAGCAGGCGGTTTTGATGTGCTGAATGGCAGTTACGTTTATATCAGTCTCGATGCGCAGACGAACCGTTCAGTCCTGACGACCGGCGGCGCTGTTCGTGTTGCCTCTCTCCAATTGGCTGTGCTGCCGCTTGGGATGCCACAGGGAGACAATTTTTCACGTGCGGTCACCGGTTCGCAGCCATGGGTGACGATCATGTGCGCCTTCCCCGGCACGCCTGCGGGCTACGGTACAAAGGCCATCGATTACTTTCAGGGGATGTACAGTGACCAGTATCCCGGTCTGGATCACTACTGGCGTCAGCAGTCCTTCGGCAAAATCAATATGGCAGGCAGCAACGCTTACGGCTGGTTCATGCTTGATAAGCCGCAGACGCACTATTACCCGTCCCCCGGCATGGGCGATAACTCCTCCAGTCTGACCGAACTGGCGCAGGATTGTATCAACAAGGCCGATGCAACTGTGAATTTCAGTTCATATCGCGGCATCAACTTCATGTTCAACGGCAGTCTGGACTGCTGCGCGTGGGGTGGCACCGGTACAGTACATGTGGACAACACCTACAGCCGCTGGCGCATGACATGGAACCCGCCATTTTCATGGAAAGACATCACCGTCGTCGCGCATGAGATCGGGCACGGGTTCAACCTGCCCCACGCCAATAATTACGATGGTGATGGGGACCCCTATGACAATACATGGGACGTGATGAGCGAGACGTATATCTACTGTGACAAGGCGACACACGCGGTATACGGCTGTCTGGGCCAGCATACCAATGCCTTTCACAAGGATCATCTGGGCTGGTTTGCCCCCCAGCAGCGTCTGGTCCTCAATGATGACCGAGACAACATCACGCTGGATCACGCCGCCATGCAGAACCCGCAGCATTACCAGATCGTGATTATCCCGTTCCCCAACTCGCATAAGCGGTACGTGGTCGAAGCCCGCCAGACCAGCAATTCAAATTACGATGCCAAACTCGCAGGCAAGGCGGTCATCATCCATGAGGTTGATACGGCTCGCACCCAGTGGGCGTGGCTGGTCGGTGGCACGACGGATGCAAAATCGTGGTCGGTGGAAAATAACCCCCTCGATCCGGACGGCGCATGGCTGGCGGGTGAAACCTTTGTCGATGCTGTCAACGGGATCTCGATCAGTGTTATTTCCGAGACCGCCAACGGCTTTGTCATTTCAGTGGATATGCCCTATATCCCACCGACACAGGACCCCAACGCTAATCTGGTACTCAATGGTGATATGGAAATAGCGACCGCTAACAAAAACCTGCCTGATGAGTGGTCGTTCAAGAACCTCACCAAGGACAAGATCAAGTGTAATAAACCGGAGAAGAACAAGACCTTTGCATATACCGGTAACTGTGCCTTCATGTTCAAGGGTAGTCCGGGTGCGACCAGTAAACTGACACAGACCATCATGCCATCCTTCCCACTCACCGGCACGCTGTCAGCAGAGATTTACACCCAGGCGAAAAAACCGGCAGCAAACGCCAAATTTGTGGTCAAGGTGTTTTATGCCAATGGGGATAAAGCCAAGCTCAAGCTCAATATCCTGCCCAGTGCCAGCTATACCTGGCGTGGTAATTCACTCGGCATTACGGGCAGCGTCTCCAGGATAAAATTCGTTCTGGCAGACAAGAGCAGCACGGGCAAGATCTTCGTTGATAACATAAAGGTCACTGTGGAATAGTGGTGTATTTGTAAACTGGTTACCGGTGCGGACAGGGCGCCATTGCAAGCAATGCGGCCCTGTCCCTACAT
>CAYNDH010000134.1:0-12779 GCA_964395665.1 uncultured Anaerolineaceae bacterium | reverse complement strand
CGAAGGTCGGGACAATCAGGCATTATCCGGTGTTTCCATGAGATGCAATAGAAATCCCTACCCCTGGAAGGCCGGGGATAGACGGCCTTTACTCCGCTGGCGACGTTGGCACACCCATCGCCACCGCAACCGCTGATGCCACCGTATCGGTATGCGTCAGGCTGACATCCCAGTGGACAAGGCCGAGTTTCGCGGCGAGTTCGGCGGCGGCCCCATGCAGATGCAGGATCGGGCGGCGGCGCTCATCGGACAGGATCTCGATCTCTTTCCAGCTTACATCCCCGATGCCGGTTCCGAGTGCCTTGCCGACCGCCTCTTTTGCCGCGAAGCGTGCCGCCAGCCGTGCCGGTTTATCCGCGCACAGTTGGCGCTCCGCCGGCGTGAAGAAGCGGTTAAGAAAGCGCTCGCCGAGCCGGTCGATGCCTTCGGTCATGCGCTGGATTTCGATGCTGTCGATTCCACAGCGGATCATTGCGAGATATGCTGTTGAAGCTGCGCTAAAACATCACGGGTGTTGAGAATGGTGGCGAATTCTCCGCTGATGCTGGCAAGGGTGGTGTCATGCATCAACTGCGCATCGTAACGTGTGCCATCGACGCCGATGCGATCAAACGTCGCTGTGGCATCCGCAACCAGCACGGTGTCGAAGCCCAGATTACCGGCCATGCGCGTCGTCGTGCTGACGCAGTGATTGGTGGTGAGACCGACAATCACGACCTGCGAAATACCCGCCTCACGTAAACGCTGCTCAAGATCCGTGCCGATGAAGGCGCTGTTGACATGCTTCTCGATCAAAGGCTCGCCGGGCCTGGGGGCAGCTTCTGGCTTGATGTCATTCCCGGCCTGCCCCGGACGCAGCGGTGAGTTCGGCGAGATGCTGTCGTGCCTGACATGAAAGATGGGGCGTCCAGTGCTGCGCCACGCATCCAGCAGCGTCGCGATGTGGGCTTCAGCATCGGGATTATTGCGGTTGCCACCGAAATAGTCCTGCTCATTAAACCCTTTTTGAACATCGACAATGATCAGGGCCGCATTTTCCTTAATAGATGTCATCTCAATCCCCTGACAGATGAAAAAATCAGTGCTTCTGACTCTCAATGCTGATGCCGCTGTCGCCTGCCAGATCATCCAGTGAGAGCGAAGCCGCTGCCTGTTCGGCTTCCTCAAGCTGTACGGCACTGTCGGCGGCAGCGCTGATCTGATCGCCGCAGACAAGGCAGTGCGGATCGCGTGCGATATTGACCCACAGCGAACTGTGCGGTGGACTCATCTCGCCATCGACAATCTCCATCGCATTATTGGCGATAATCAGCGTGTTCGCCGGATAGCGTGGGCGCACTGCTGAATCGCCCAGCAGCTCGTTGAGGGCGAAATCAGTCTGCACGGAAGCGACCTTGGCGACATGTACCCACAGCCCCGGTTCTGCTTCCAGTGTGCCGGTCTCGTTCACCATCCCGTAATCGAGATTCTCCGACGCCGTCGGCTGAAACAGACCGTCGCGCAGTTCAGCCGACCAGCAGGCGTAGCACGGCCCGTCATACGGGCGGATCACCACCACATCGCCGCCTTCACCGCGCTCGTAAACACCGGCATAGACAGCGGGCAGGCTGCGTTCAAGGCAGGCCTGATTGATCGAATACTTGCTCTGTTCGCCATCGACGCCGACCACCAGCAGATCCACATCATCCAGCGCATCCATGTGCTGTTCGATGCGGCCTTCGCGCACCTCAAGCTGTGCGGCGGGATTGCGATGCTGGATCAGATCGGCCACGGCCTTCGCCTTATTCCAGCCCAGATAGCGGCGGTCCGCCACATGCCGGACGATATTGGTCGCTTCGAGCGCATCATCATCTACGAGTACAAACTGGCCTACGCCGCTCATCGCCAGACTAAGGGCGACATATCCGCCGCCGGAACCTAATCCGACGACCGCGACTCGTGCTTCAGACAGGCGTTTCAGATTCTCCGCGCCCAGTACACGCTCAACACGATCCCAGCTCATGAGTTTAACTCCGTATCATTCGCAGTGGCAGGCCCGGTGGACGATCCTGTGGGCGATCCGGCAGGTGATCCGGCGGCGGACGGCTTATCATCGCTGACCGTCACCGTCTGACCTGCGTCATTTTCGGCCCTGTGATCATCGGCCCCCTGAACGGCGCTGACAGCAGCCGAGCGCCCGACGTGATCTTCATTCAGGTCATCCATATCGACCGCGTCAGCGGTGACTGCCTCTTCCGGTGTCATCTCCGCCCGCTCGATGCCGAGCATATCCTCAACGGCGTGGACGTAATCAATCAGGTAGCTTTCCTTGTCCCATTTCCAGCCTGGTGGATCAGGGACCGGTGTCGCATTGGGCCACAGTCGGGCGGTCAGCTTATAAAAGTCTTCTTCTTCACCCATCGGCTGAAATGGAAGCGTATACAGTCGGGGCGGCGTGATCGGATAATCGTATTCTGTCACCAGCAGCAGCAACCGCGAAGATCCCAACCGGGCGAGAATGAAGCAGATCTCCATCGGAGTCTCCCGATCGGCATTCCACTGGATGGCTTCAGAGACATACAGGCCGTCATATTCGAGCTGGCCGATCTCCAACTGGGCGCGGGTGTCGTGGACGATATGCCACGGGTACGGCGCAAGGGCCGGAAGCTGATCTGCCGGATAAATCGCCGGGCTGATCGCGAAGAAGACCGGCACATCGCGCCTGATATACCAGAAATCGACGCGGAAATGCGAACCGTCTTCCATGGCGACCGTGTGATAATTGATACCGGGCATCCCCTGTGTCGTGGCCGGATGGCCGAGCGTCACAATCGGCACCAGCAGAAAATCCCCCATGAATGGCGTCGGCTCATCCAGTGTATCCAGTGCCGAGCGCAGGTCACCGCCGCTGGGCGCAATCATGAAACCGGGCTGCTTGTGCCAGTCCCCCAGATGCATCAGCCGCTGGTTCCACTTGGGATTTTGCGTGTCCTGCTTGCGCTCAAGATCCCAGTTATGCGACATCCACAGGAAAATATCCCCCTGAACATCGTCACCCTGCTCGAAGGAATAGCGCTCGCGTTCGGCGCTTTCGTCCGGCGCGATGGTATCCAGCACGTACAGCGTCGGCACGCCACCGGTATTCGTCCCCGGATCGACAACCCCGACCATTGCTTCGCCGGTTTCGTCCTGCAGGAAACGGCGCGATGCCGCCACCATGCGATCGATCACGCGCTGTGACACCACCAGATTCGGGATCTGGATATTTGAGGGATTCATCAGTCGTCTCCACATATAGCTTTCTCTCCGGCCAGAGCAACAAGCGATTAGCTGCAAGCTGCAAGCTGCACACTGCAAACTAGCAGCTAACGACTACCACCTAATGACTACCAGCTAACGGCGGCGCGGTGGCAGCGGTGTATTCGGATTAGCGCGCTCTTCCAGACCGGGCCAGTCATTTGTGGCGCGCCATGTGTAATAGGCATACAGCCACTGCACCGCCCACGCGGTCACTGTGACAGCGGTCGAGCGGCTGGGATTCCAGCCATAGTTTTCGCCGTCACGCGGATTGAACAGGCAGAGCTGTCCGTCCTCATACTGGTGCTTCTCACTATAAATACGCGGGCGCAGCACATAAGCCTCTGCCGGACGATTGGGATATTCCATCGGGTAGAGGATCTTGAGCAGGTGTTCGCGCACGCGCAGCCGCTCCAGATTGATCTCGACCTCACCTTCCCAGTACAGCAGGCCATACTGCGGCACCACGAGCTTAAAGGTATTGCCAAAGGTCGCCCGCATCGCCTCGACTTCCAGCCGCAGGCGCGGCGAGACATTATTTCTTGTACCCCACCAATCAGCCATCATGACTACCTTCGATATTCATCTGTGCAGCACAACTGTAGTCGCTATTGGCTGTGTTTGTCTACACGTTTGTACGCATTATCTGATAGGAAGTTTCGATTTCACCTGTTATTGGGGGGCTGTGCATCTGATGAGAGATGCATGATAAGGAGTCCATGATGGGAAGAATATTCTGTCTTTGCTAACCGTGCGCTGCTGTGCCACACTACAGACACATGCACATGTGCCACGTGAGGATGTGACACACGCGCCAAAACAGGGCTTATCAATCTGAACCTACAGAAAAGGCACACCGATGAAAAAAGTTGCAGTGCTGACAAGTGGTGGAGATGCGCCGGGCATGAATGCCGCGATCCGCGCTGTGGTACGCGTCTCGACCAGCAAGGGATGGGAAGCGTACGGTGTGAGACACGGATACGCCGGGCTGCTGGCCGGGGAAATCGACCAGCTCGGCCCGCGTGATGTCGGCGGGATCATCGAAGAGGGCGGCACGATGCTCGGCAGCGCCCGTTCGCTGGAATTCAAGACACCGCAAGGGCAGAAGAAAGCCCTGCGCGAACTCAATGAGCGCGGGATCGACGGGCTGTTCGTGATCGGCGGCAACGGCTCCCAGACCGGCGCCAATGCCCTGCACAACCTTGGCTTTCCGGTGGTCGGCATCGCCAGCACGATTGACAATGACCTGTACGGCAGCGATATGACGATCGGTGTCGATACAGCGCTCAATATCGCGGTGGAAGCCATTGACCGTCTGAAGGTGACCGCCTCATCGCACACCCGCGCCTTTCTGGTCGAAGTGATGGGCCGTGACAGCGGTTATATCGCGATGATGGCCGGGATCGCTGGCGGAGCAGAAGCGATTGTCATCCCCGAAGTGGACACGCCGCCGCATGAAGTCGCCGATCAGCTTGAGCAGGCCTATCAGCGCGGCAAGGCGCACGGGATCGTCGTCGTCGCAGAGGGCGCGAAATACAACGCCGATGCGCTGCTGGCCTATTTTACCGAAAATCAGGAAGAGATCGGCTTCGAACTGCGTGCGACCAAGCTCGGCCACGTCCAGCGCGGCGGCATCCCCACGGTGGCAGATCGTCTGCTGGCGACACGGCTGGCCGCACATGCGGTTGAAGTCATGTCACAGGGTGAGTCAGGGGTGCTGGTCGGCCTGGTCAAAGGCGATATGGGGACCACGCCGTTGAGTGAGATCGCCGGTAAGCACAAGCCGCTCGACCCGAAGATGTTCGAACTGGCGAAGATTCTGGCGCGGTAGTTCATCAGAATAGGTTACGGCTTCCACACCGGGAACAGCGCATTCAGATCCGGCCCGGTCAGGCGGCGCTCGCTATTGTCGCCGTCGCGCTGGTACAGGCTCCAGATGCCGTCCTGATAGCGCATAAAGACGACGGTGCGGCCATTCGCTGACCAGACCGGATCACCTTCGAAGATCTCGTCAGGGGAAAATGGCCGCACCTGTGCTTCTGCATCCCCGGCTTCCAGCGCCTGTATCGGGACGATATACAGCGGCATCACCTCGCCGGACAGCGGCCTGTCACGTTCGGAGACGAACAGCAGCGACTGCCCATCCAGCGACCATGCCGGGTGAATATCATCAGCGGGATGGGTGGTCACCTGTCGCAGAGCGCTGCCATCGGCGTTTATCAGGTAGATATCTTCATTACCGGCCCGGTCGGACGTGAACGCGATCTGTGTGCCATCCGGTGACCATGACGCGAACCAGTCACGGGCCGGGTGATCGGTCAGGCGGGTGAGATCATCCGGATTCTGTGCGGATGCCGTGTACAGTTCGAGATTGAAATCCCGCAGTGACGACCACACCACACGTACACCGTCCGCTGATTCCGTTGACCATGACGGGTCCCAGTCCAGCCGCCCTTCAAAAAACAGCGTCGTGATCGCATCCGTGAGGCTCAGGGTTTGCACCGTGCCGCTTTCGGGATTGATCTGCGCTGGCCCGATTTCGCCTGTGCGATCCGTCAGGATGTTGATACGCTCCGCCGCGAAATCCCAGCTTGCGAAGAAATCACCGGCGCCGCTTTCGCTATCCGCCGTGAGGTTGACCTGTGTGCCGTCGGGCTTCAGCAGATAAACATCCCAGGTGCCGGATGCATCCGAGATGAAGGCAATTTCACCGGACGGCGTGCCAGTCGGGATCTCGACCGGAGCGGAGAACTGGCTCCACATCAGGGCAGCGGCGGCGATGATGATAAGGATCGTCACCAGCAGCGCGATGCGGCGCAGATTTAGACGTGGACGGCGTGTGAAGGTCGGCGGCGTGGTGGATGCAGGCATGGGCGGCGTCTCTCGAATTCAGATCACCCGATTGTAGCGCCGCCCATCTCTTACGCAAGAAGTGGTAGTTCCTCTATCCCAGAACGTACTTATTGAACCAGTCGAGCGTCGCGTTCAGATTTTCCTTCCGCAGCGGCAGCCCACCCAGAATCGAGCCGGAGTGTGAGCCTCTCGGCTGGCGCAGCATCTCGACGGTGCAGCCGTTGGCACGCAGCACGGTGTAAAACTGCTCGGACTGTTCCGCCGGACAGCGCCAGTCATGCTCGGTCTGGATCATCAGCGTCGGCGTCTTGCAGTTATGGGCATAGGTGATCGGGGAGCATCTGGCGTAAATCTCCGGGATCTCGTGCGGGTGGCCGCCGAGTTCTTTTGTCCCGAACCAGACGCCGATGTCGCTCACACCATAGAAGCTGACCCAGTTCGTCAGCGGGTTCTGCGGGACAGCCGCCTTGAAGCGGTCGGTATTGCCGACGATCCAGCATGACAGGTTGCCACCGCCGGAGATCCCACAGCAGCCGAGCCGGTCACCATCCGCCAGCCCCTGCTCGATAGCGTAATCGACCCCGGCCATCAGATCGTTGTAATCCAGATTGCCCCAGTCGGCGTGAATGGCGGTCGAGAAGGCGTCCCCGTAGCCGGTTGAGGCGCGGTGATTGATGAACAGCACGCCATAGCCTGCGCCGTTGAGCATGTGCGTATCAAAGGCGAAGCGATTGCCCTGTGCGCCGTGCGGTCCACCGTGAATCCACAGGATGGTCGGATAGGGTGCGGCTGCGCCGTTCGTCGGTTTGACGTACCAGCCTTCGACATCCGCGCCATCACTGCCCTTGAAATGCAGATTGACCGACTCCGGCAGGGTGATCTTCGACAGGAATTCGTCATTGATGTGCGTCAACTGCTGTTCGTCGCTGTCGTCGAGACTTGCCATATAAGCATTCGGTGTGCGCTGGATGTCATCGACCGAATACAGCAGCGTATCCCCAACCTTGTCAAGAAGCATACAGGTGCGCTCACCGTCGATCAGTTTTTTCCATTGGGCTTTGCCATCCAGCGCGATGCGGTAGATGCCGACCGTGCCCCCATCCTGAACCTGCATAAAGACGAATTTGTCGTCTATCGCAAAGAACGGGCGATGCTGGCGCAGCGCCGGGACCCGCCCTTCAAGGCCGCCCCCCAGACCGCGTTCCAGCCCTTTGGTGCGGTTGTTCAGTTCACCAGATTCCAGATCCAGCGTCCACAGGTCAGAGTGCGTGCCAATAAGGGCAGTATCATCCTCACCGATAAACACCAGTCGCCTGCCGTCGGGTGTCCATGTCGGCATCAGCATGTTCAGATTCTCTGGATTGCTGACCGGCGTCACATTCCCCTCAAGGTCGATGATGCGGGTCATCATCTGAAAGCCGTACCATTCATCCGACGGCAGGATCGAACTGGTGATCAGCCGCTGGCTGTCCGGATGCCAGTCAAAACGGGCGACGATCATCTCATCATCGGTGAGCTGCGTGACCGCCCTGCTTTTGACATCGATCACGTACAGGTTATTCACGGCCAGATCAATATCGCCAATCGCATCGAAGCGCCAGACATTGCGGGTGACGCGGTAGGGCTGTTTGTCGCGGTCCGGTGCTTTATCGTCGCCGTAATCGATCCCGGCAGTGAAGGCGATCTTGGTCCCGTCTGGTGACCAGAACGGCCCACCCGCCCCCTGTTTCATCTCGGTCAGGGGCTGTGCTTCGCCGCCATCGACCGGCAGCAGATAGATCTGCGGCTTCTCATCGTCCGTGATGCGGCGGTCACTGGCGAAGGCAATCGTTTTGCCATCCGGGGACCATGCCGGGTTCGTGGCGTTCTGTTTATCACTGGTCATCTGGCGGATGTCACCGCTGGCGATGTCGAGCAGGAACAGCCGCGAGAATTCTTTTTCCTCATCCTTCACGGTCACGATATGGCTCACCGTGTAGGCGAGCCGTGTGCCATCCGGGGACAGCTTCGCGCCTTGCAGCCATTCCAGCCGGAAGAGATCATCCCTGACCATCACACGCTTTGAATCTGACATGTAAAGCTACCTTTCAAAAAAATTTAAATGATACGATGAGTGTAACAAGGAGGCGCGATCTCGCAAGTAAATGGTCTGCATCCATCTCATACCGATGGGATACTGATGAATAGTCCAGTGCGCCGCTTTGGGTTCAGAATCAAAAAGGCGATCCGCAGTGGATCGCCCTTTCACCTGTGTATCAAGCAACAATGAGGCTAGAACGTCAGCATGTGACCTTCGAGACCGTGCGCTGCTTCCTTGACCGCTTCGCTCAGCGTCGGGTGTGCGTGGACGTTGCGTGCGATTTCCTGCGGCGTGAGTTCAGACGAGCGTGCCAGTGTCAGTTCCGGCAGCAGTTCGGTCACATCCGGGCCGATCAGGTGTGCGCCCAGCATCTCGCCGTATTTCTTGTCGCTGATCAGCTTGACGAAACCACGGCTTTCACCCAGTCCGAGCGCCTTGCCATTCGCCTGGAACGGGTATTTGGCAACGTTGATGTCATAACCGGCGGCGCGGGCTTCCGCTTCGGTGTAGCCAAAGCTGGCGACCTGCGGCTGGCAGTAAGTCGCACGCGGCATCATGATGAATTCCAGTTCCGACGGATTCAGCCCTGCGAGATGCTCGGCAGCATTGACGCCCATCGCCTCGGCGACATGTGCCAGCATCAGCTTGGCCGTGACATCGCCAATGGCGTAGATGTGCGGGATATTGGTCTGCATGTTGCTGTTGATCTCGATTGCGCCGCGTTCCGTCAGCCTGACGCCGGTCTTCTCAAGGCCGTAGCCCTCAACACGCGGCGCAAAACCAATCGCGACCAGGCATTTGTCTGCTTCCAGCACCTGCTGCTTGCCGTCCTTGTTGCTGGTGACGGTCACACGGACGCCGCTGCCGGTATCTTCGATCTTCTCGACCTTCGCGCCGGTTTGCAGGTTAATGCCCATATTTTTATAGGCTTTTGTCAGTTCCTTCGAGACTTCTTCATCTTCCAGCGGCAGAATGCGGTCGAGATATTCGACAATCGTCACATCCACGCCGAAGTTGCGATGCACGTAGCCGAATTCAACGCCAATCGCGCCTGCACCCACGATGATGATACTGCCGGGCAGATTGTCTTCCATGATCTGCTCTTCGTAGGTGACGATGCGGTCGGTCAGTTCGACACCGGGCAGCAGACGGGTGGTCGCGCCGGGGGACAGGATGCAGTTCTTGAACTTCAGCGTTTCCTGTTTGCCGTCATTCAGCTCGACGGTCATCGAGTTGGCATCGTTAAACGTCGCCCAGCCGTCATAAGTGGTGATCTTGTTCTTCTTCATCAGGAACTTGACACCCTTCACAAGGCGATCCGCGACCTGACGGCTGCGCTTGAAGGCCGAGCTGTAATTCAGTGTGACTTTGCCTTCAACTTCGATGCCGAAATCAGCCGCTTCTTCCGTGAAGATGTGGGCCAGTTCTGCGCTGCGAATCAGTGCCTTGGACGGAATACAACCGACATTGAGGCAGACACCGCCCCAGTATTTTTTCTCGATAATCGCAGTCTTCAGGCCAAGCTGCGCGGAACGAATCGCGGCGATATATCCGCCGGGGCCAGCGCCTAACACGACGACATCATAATCCTGAGCCATGCTCATTCTCCTCTGTTATGCGAAAACACAGTGCCTTAAAGGGCAGACAATCAGATCAAGTCTGTGATACAGACGCGGTGAATCAGTTGAATCAGACGTTTAAATTCAAAGAGATAGCCATTTTAACACGTGTCTGGCGGTTAACGGGAAGGTGAAACAAAAATCCTCTGCAATGCAGAGGATTTTAGCGTGTAGAGGACCGATTCTTCCGGCTCGCTACGCGAAATCACTTACGCCAGTGCGTCGTAGCCGGGGCCGCTCTGGAAGAAGTCGTAATTCGGCTGGATGTCGCGGGTCAGATCGACGACTTCGCCGCCATCATAGGCCACGCGCTGCTTGGTGTCGAAGTCGATACGTTCCTGGCTGGCCGCCATGGTATAAGCCGCCGGGACTTCTTCTTCAATGAAGATCGCCTCAAACGGGCATTCGGGGATGCATGCGCCGCAGTCAATGCAGGTGTCCGGGTCGATGAAGTACCACGGCCATTCGTTTTCCGGCTGGCCGGGGATAATGCATTCAACCGGGCAGACTTCCACACAGGCGCCGTCGCGCAGGCATAAGCTGGTGATAATATGGGTCATGATCAATACTCCTCATTAAATTCCGCCGTGCAGATAGACAGGAACACGCACGGGCGAAACATTATTCGTGTCGCTGTATGCTTAGTATACTGCAAGGATAACCGATGTTTCTGGAACTTTTGTTGGATTAGAAAAAGAGTTTTTAGTGAAGTTACTGACGAGATCATGAGAACATAAGATTGATTTAACCACGGTTAAATCATAATAAAAACGGATGCCTTTGAAAGACATCCGCATCTGTGTGAAACCCTAGGGCGGAGGTAAAAGCGCTGGCTGCTATTCCTCAAGGCGCAGGCTCAGCCCCAGACGGCGGGACGATCCGCTGATACTCAGAATGCGGGCCTGCACCGTCTGCCCTTCGGAGACCACGTTGCGCGGATGCAGGAACTGCCCCTCTGCAAGCTCCGAGACATGGATCAGCCCTTCCAGCCCTTCTTCGATGCAGGCAAATGCGCCGAAATCGACCACATTGGTGATGATCCCTTCAACGATCTGGCCGACGCGGTAGTGCTCTTCAACCGTCTTCCACGGATCAGGCCGCAGGCGCTTCAGGCTCAGGGCGATGCGCGAATTGTCGCGGTCGATGTCGAGCACGTGCGCGGTCACCTGCTGGCCGCGCTGGAGCATATGGTCCGGATGGCCGACACGCCCCCAACTGAGTTCGCTGATATGGATCAGCCCTTCCAGCCCACCGAGATCGACAAATGCGCCGAAGTCGCACAGGTTGGTGATGATGCCGGTCACCGTATCGCCCGGTTGAAGCTGATTCAGGATGCTGGCGCGCTCACCGGGGCGGGCCTGTGCTGCCCGTTCGGAAAGGATCAGACGGTTCTTCTGCGGGTTCAGCTCGATCACACGCAGTGTCAGCGTCTCACCGATCATGGCGGATAGCGAGCGGCGCGTCCCGTTGAGTGAGCCGTTTAAACTGGCTGCATGATCTGCATTGACAGGATTGGAATCCAGAAGCTGGCTGCTCGGCACAAACCCGCGCAGCGACCGCCATTCGACCAGCAGACCGCCGCGATTGGCCCCCACGACCGGCAGTTCAAGCAGTTCGTCATTGGCTTCGACTGCCTGAATACGTTCCCAGTCGCTATCGGTGGTGCGGTGATCGCCTGTGTAAGTGTGGCGCGGTACGTCGTAATCCGGCACATGACTGGTATCATCATGATCCGACCCACGCTCTTCCAGTTCAACATCATTCAGGAGAGAGGCCCAATAACCCTCATCCAGCACCGGCTGCGGCGCTGCAAAGTCCTGCCGCTGATAATCGGATGTCATGTTTCCCCTCTGTCTACCAATAAAATCTATTTTACGGACGATAGGTGGGTATGAGGCGATTATCTGTATCAACTGCGCCTCAGATGATCTTCAGAAATGCACTTTCAGAGTTACAACGCGCCCGGATACAAAACGTTGCACCTGTCGCTGACGAGCAGCCCCCCGGATTGAACATCCTTCATTATATTAAGAGCTTAAGAAAATTGTCAAACAGGGTTACGGCGGATTACAAAGGGCAACAGCAGTCCCCGTATCTGGCGGCAGATCAGCAGATGATCCACCACACCGCACAGTGACCAGTGAGCGGACCGGCGAAGCACGCTATAATGCGTCGATTGACTTATAGTTCTCCGTATCATTTGACAATGGAACGACGCCCACCGTGCAGAATCGTACACCCTTTTTTCAGGCGGCGCTGACGATCTTCATCAAAGACCTTCGCAGTGAACTCCGCAGCCGCGAACTGGTCAGCGCGATGGGGCTGTTCGCCTTCCTCAGTGTGCTGGCCTTCAGCTTCGCGCTGGAGATGGAACCGATCACCTTGCAGACCGCCGCCGGGGGCATCCTGTGGGTGACGATCATCTTCGCCGTGATTTTAGGCTTAAATCGCAGTCTGGCGGCAGAGCGCGAACAGGGCAGCATGGACGCGATGCTGCTGGCCCCGATTGACCGCAGCACGATCTTTGCCGGAAAGATGCTGGCGAATTTCCTGTTCGGGCTGGTGATCGGCCTGATCCTGCTGCCGATTGCCAGTGTGCTGTACAACGTCAATCTGATCGATCCGCGCATCATCGGCCTGATCGCCGCCGGGACGCTCGGCCTGTCGTCGGTCGGCACGCTGCTGTCTGCGATGACTGCACAGACCCGCACCCGTGACACACTGCTGCCGATTATCATGCTGCCGACATCACTGCCGCTGCTGATGCTGGTGGTGCGCGCTACCAACGGGATCATCGCCGCGCAGCCGCTGGAGATGTGGGAAAGCATGGTGCCGGTGCTGTTAGGTCTGGACCTGATCTACCTGACCATGTCGATCCTGCTCTTTCCGTTCGTGCTGGAAGAATGATTTCTGACACAAGAAGCGGTCAATGGGCCGGAAGAATCCGGCCC
>CAYNDH010000133.1:0-12838 GCA_964395665.1 uncultured Anaerolineaceae bacterium | reverse complement strand
GCTGCACAAGCCCCAAACGCGGCGGACGTGCCGTTGCACGTCCCTGCGAAAATCCCTGTGATCGGTGTGAAGGGAAATTCGCCGGATGTGGCAAAAACAGATGGAAAGAATCCCTGCCCTGCGAAAATCCTGTGTCCGGTGTAGGGTCGGATTCTTCCGGTCCATTTTCATTTTTCATGCCGCTTCCCGCTCCATGCTGCGCGACCTCAATAGACAAACCTAAAGCGTGGTGCTATCATGCATTATGAGTTCAATGAACCCCCTCGTCAGTTCGTTAAAAGGAGTTTTGCGCCCTTATGTGCGCTATGAACGTCGCTGAAGATACTCAGCCCCAACCCTATACCGGAGAATCGATTATCAACGACTGCGCGTTTACAGTCGCCACCAAAAACGGCTCCGGCAGCCAGACCTCAAATAACGTCCTCGTCATGTCGCTTTTCAAAATGGGTATCCCCGTTAACGGTAAAAATTTATTTCCATCCAACATTAAAGGCTTACCGACCTGGTATACCATCCGTGCGAGCAAATATGGTTATACCGCCCGCCGTGCGACCACCGAGATCGCCGTCACGATGAATCAGGATACCGCCGCTGATGACATCGCCGGACTGCCGGAAGGCGGCGTCTGCATCCTTCCTGCGGAATGGAAGTGGACGCACAGCCGTGATGACATCGTTTATTACGAAATCCCGGTTGATCAGATTATCAAGAATGCCGAAATTGACCGCAACTTCCGTGAACGCGTCACCAATATGGTGTATGTCGGTGCAGTGGCGCAGTTGTTCAGCATCCCGCTGGACATCCTCTATCAGTCGCTGCTGGATAACTTCGGCGGCAAGGAAAAAGCGGCCAAAATGAACTTCGGCGTCGTTCAGGCTGCCGCAGACTGGACGAAAGAGAATATCGTCAAGCAGGACCCGTACCAGTTCGCCCCGATGAATGAGAATCAGGGCAAGATCGTGATCACCGGCAATGAAGCCGCCGCGCTTGGCTCGATCTTTGGCGGCGTGACGATGGCCGCATGGTATCCGATCACGCCATCCACCAGTGTGATCGACACGCTGATCACCTTCAAGGACCTGCGGGTTGATCCCGACACCGGCAAGGATACGGTCGCCGTGATTCAGGCCGAAGACGAAATCGCCGCGATCGGGATGATCATCGGCGCAGGGTGGGCAGGCGCACGTGCCATGACCGCCACCAGCGGCCCCGGCATCAGCCTGATGGCCGAGTTCACCGGTCTGGCATACTTTGCCGAGATCCCGTGCGTGATCTGGGACATCACCCGTATGGGGCCAAGCACCGGCCTGCCGACGCGTACCAGTCAGGGCGATCTGGTCTTTACCTATTTCCTCGGACACGGCGACAGCCGCCAGTTGATTCTGCTGCCCGGTAGTGTTGAGGAATGCTTCGAGTTCGGCTGGCGCGCCTTCGATGTGTCCGACCAGTTCCAGACGCCGGTGTTTGTGCTAAGCGATCTCGATCTCGGCATGAATAACTGGATGGCGCAGCCCTTCGAGTATCCGACCGAGCCGCTGAACCATGGCAAGGTGCTGAATGCCGAGCAGCTCGACCAGTTCATTCAGGATCAGGGACGCTGGGGCCGTTATCTCGATGTGGACGACGACGGCATCCCGTACCGCACCATTCCGGGGACCAATCACCCGCGTTCGGCGTGGTTTGCGCGTGGGACCGGCCATAACGAAATGGCAGTCTACAGTGAACGCGGTAGCGACTGGGTGAAGAATATGGATCGCCTGCGCCGCAAACACGAAACCGCCCGCCAGACACTGCCCGCCCCGATCGCAGACATCGATCCGAGCAAGAAGATCGGTATCCTGTCCTACGGCAGCAACCATGACGCCATCCGCGAAGCGCGGGATTATCTCGCCAGTGATAACATCGAGACGAATTACATGCGTATCCGCGCACTGCCGATGGCATCCAGCGTGTTTGATTTCATCCGCCAGCACGAGCGCGTGTATATCGTCGAGAACAACTTCGACGGCCAGCTTCATCAACTGTTGAGCATGGAATACCATGAAGATATGAAGCATATCGTGTCGCTGGCACTGGGCGACAGCCTGCCGATGACACCGCGTTTCGTACATCAGAGCATCCTGAAGCACGAACAGGGTGAGGGGTAATCCAGATCATTGTAGGGACGCGCAACGGCGCGTCCGCCGATGGTCACAACGTAGGGACGTGCAACGGCACGTCCGCCTGCTAGCGCGTATCTGAAATTGGTTTGGGCGCGGACAGGGCAGGCCCTGTCCCTACACGATACGCGGAATGTCGGGACAACGCCTGCGTTGTCCGCTGATGGCAGATCGTCACAACGTAGGGACGTGCAACGGCACGTCCGCCATGCCTGAGACCATAATATAACAGAGGGCGCAACGGCACGTCCGCCTGAAACTGAATGTAAAAATAAAAACGTCAGAACAAGACAAGAGGCGAAAAATAAATCACGATGGGGAATGCACGTCTAAGAACTAATGCACTCGGCCTGAGCCGTGAAGAATATAAGGGCGGGGCCAGCACGCTTTGCCCCGGCTGCGGCCATGACTCGATTTCAAACCAGATCATCAGCATGTCCTATGATCTGGGGCTGGACCAGCACAACGTGATCAAGTTGAGCGGTATCGGCTGCTCCAGCAAGACACCGGCTTATTTCCTTGGCCGTTCGCACGGATTTAACACCGTGCACGGGCGTATGCCGTCAGTGGCGACCGGCGCGACCACCGTCAACCAGTCACTGACCGCGATTGCCGTCAGCGGTGACGGCGACACCGGCAGCATCGGATTCGGCCAGTTCAAGCATCTGGTGCGCCGCAATGTGCCGATGGTCTATATCATCGAGAATAACGGCGTCTACGGCCTGACCAAGGGCCAGTTCTCGGCGACTGCCGACGAAGGCCAGATGCTGAAGTATTACGGGCGCAACGACCTGCCCGCGATCGATCTCGCGCTGGAAGCGGTGATTGGCGGCTGCACATTCGTCGCCCGCAGCTTCTCCGGGGATGCCAAGCAGGTGCAGACGCTGATGAAGGCCGCTGTCAGCCATCACGGGACCGCCGTGCTGGACATCGTCAGCCCGTGCGTGACCTTTAATAATGAGGACACCTCGACCAAGAGCTACAGCTACGGGAAGGAACACGAAGTCCCGCTGCATGAGATCCTCTACACGCCGCGTGACTACGTCGAAGGCAAGGAAGAGATCACGATTGAGGACGATTACGAAGGCACGATCACGGTCGAGATGCACAACGGCGCGACCGTCCGCCTGAAGAAGCTCGGACAGGATCACGACCCGCGCAACCGTCGTCAGGCCATCGAAGTGCTGGAAAGCGCTTCGCGTGAGGGGACGTTCCTCACCGGCCTGATCTACTACGAAGAACCGCGCATGACACTCGGCGAGACGCTCAACCTGACCGACACGCCGCTGACTCAGCTTCCGGACTCCAAGCTGCGCCCATCTGCAGATGTGCTGGCAAAGGTCATGCAGCGCTATATGTAGGCGTCGGGGCGGAAAATCCCGGTCCTGATAAATTTCCAGACACGTTTCAATCAAAACGCCCTGATTTGTTCATCAGGGCTTTTTTGTTATATATCAGGCCGATATAGTGGCTAGCGTCTGTCCTGCGTTCTCAGCGTTCTTCTTTCCGCCCTGCAAACAGCGTGCGCTTGAAGGTGTAGAAAGCCGGAGAGCCGGGGAAGTATTCCCGCACGCGCTGGCTGAAGCGCTGCATGAACTGCGCCTGTAAGTCCTGCGGCAGACGTTCCATGTACGGGATCAGCAGCGTGCCGGACGTGAATTCGACCACCGCATCGCTGTTCTCCGCAATATGAGGATACAGCTTGTCGTAGGCGGTGATATTCTCAAATCCACCGGCAAACAGCAGCTCGCCGTAGCGATCCAGTTCCAGCACCGGCGACTCTCTCACATAACCGCCGAGCGCATCGACAAATGGCGCTTCTCTGGCGATCTCGCGGGCATAGCGGTGGACGGCGTGATGATGATTGCTCGGCATCTGCACGGCGATCTGACCGCCGACTGCGACACGTCCCAGCAGCGCCGGGATCAGCCGGTCGTGATCGTCCACCCACTGAATCGCAGCATGGCTGAAGACCAGATCATAACCATCGCCGGTGTGATAGGCGAAATCCTCAATGCTGCCCAGTTCAAAGCGCAGGCCGGGGCGCGCCTGTGACTGCGCCTTGTCCAGCATCTGCGGCGAACTGTCGATGCCGATCACATCACTGTCCGGCAGCATATCGGCCAGCCGCCGTGTGAGTTCACCCGTCCCGCATCCCAGATCGATCACGCGCAGGTGGCGACGCACATCGATCAGTGCCGACAGATCGACAAATGGCGCAGAACGCTGCGCGGCGTATTTGTTATACAGATCAGGATTCCACGGCATACAGGGTTCTTTCTGATGATAATAAAACCTCACCCCTGCCCCTTTGCAAAGGTAGGGTTTATTCAGCGGCCATCGGAGAAGGTGTGATCGATCCTTTACCCCACCCGTCACGCTTCGCGTGCCACCCTCCCCATTTCACTCCGTTTATGGAGAGGGCTTAAAGACAGCGCGACCTGTTCCCTCCCCGATTTCGGGGAGGGCTAGGGAGGGGTCAACTTAATCAGTCGCAGCTTCTGGCGTCGATAATCTGGACGCATCGATGGTCAGGTTTGACGCCAGCAGTTCGGTGATGCCGCGAATATCTTCCAGCAGACCGGGCGCGGCGTAAGTCGTCAGCGTGACAAAGATGCCATCGACCTCATACGTGATCGCATAGGCATCGGTCAGGACGCCCTGTGCGCCGATCTCGCCGGCCTGCGCCATCGCTTCACGTCCATTGATGCGGATGCTGGATGAACGGGTATTCGCCACACCGCCGGAAGTCGCGGCGGCCAGATCGATCAGGGTGAAATCTTCCTTCAGCCGCATGGTGGATGCCACCTCACCACGGGTAAGGTAGACCACAACCACGGCCAGTTCACCCGGAAGCAGTGTGCGCCGCCCGATCTCGTTGACCAGATTCGGCGCGTTGCTCAGGTTCAGGCGGATTCCGCCGCGTGCCTCAGCCGACCATTCCGGCGGATAAGCCGCTGTCAGCACACCGTCATCGGTCGAAATTGACTCAGTCAGGTCTTCGGATGTCAGCGCCGTGCTGCCCGTTTCGCCTGCTTCCAGCGTCGGCGCGGTGGTGGGGATGGGAGTCCTGATAGCTGCCGTCGGGCTGATATTTTCGACCGCGCAGCCGGTGATCGCGATCACGATCAGCAGGCTGGTGATGAGCGCGGAAGGGGGATAAATTTTCAAGGGATTCTCTCGCTGGTTTACTAGGTGAATTAAAAGAAACTGCTGCACGTTGATGCAGCAGCCGATTATCGCATATCGCTCTCGGCATGTCGAACCCTGTCAGGTCTCGATGGCGGTCTGAAAATAGCATCCGGGGCTGGCAAATCGCGAAAATGGGGCGAAGCATGTTATTATTACTGAAAATTGCGTTGGGATCAGCACGGAAGAGCGGTTACCACATGCAGATCTTCATCAGTTACAGCCGCAAAGATCAGGAATTCGTCCGCAGGCTGGCGCAGGCACTGGCTGGCGCTGGTTTTGATGTGTGGATGGATATTGAAGACATCGAGATCGGTAGCAAATGGAGCACGGCCATCCAGCGCGGTCTGGATACCAGCGCCCTGATGCTGGTCATCCTTTCCCCGGCCAGCATGGCATCGTCCAATGTTGAGGACGAGTTCACCTATTATCTCGACCACAAAAAGCCGATCATCCCGGTCTTGTATCAGCCTGCCAAAATCCATTTTCAGCTTGGGCGCCTGCAATACATCGACTTTCACACCCAGCCGTTTGATGAGGCGCTGACTGCCCTGAAAACCGAGATCGGGAAACGCCGTCCACCGGACAGCCCCGCAGAGGATGACTCCCCCGGCGTGATCAAAACTGGCACCTTTCCGGCGGTCCCTGCCGGTGATCTCGATAAGATCGCGCCGCTGACGGCCTCTGATGCTGCATCTGCTGCATCAGACGCCCGTCCCGCAGGCCGCACCGGAGAGGGGACTGCCGGACAGACGATGGAGTCCGGCGCACGCAGGCCGCGCCGCACCGATGATCCTACCCCCGATGTCGAAGATCCCTATGATCCCGATTATCTGCCGACCACGCCGCCGCCGGTCGAATATGCCTTTCACACCCAGCAGTCACAGGTCACGACTTCACCGGGGCTTCCACGCGGCGCGGATGAAGCCTATCACATGCCGTTAGGTCACACGGTCGGCGGAGAAGTCCCGCCCGTAAGCGGGCAGCCGGTCAACCGTAATGCCCTGATCTTCGGCGGCGTTGCGCTTGCAGCCGCGCTGATGGTCATGGCGATTGCGATCATTTTCGCCTTGCGCGGCAGCACCAATCCGCCCACGACCAACGATGGCATCCATCACCCGAGCGTACAGGCCGCCGATTATCGCTCTGGTGATGACGGGATGCTGTCGATCAGGCAGCCGGACGGCTGGAATTACGAAACGTTCGATCACCGCGATTTTCACATCTATAATGACAGTTGGTTTGCCGGGCGTTTCGGCCCCGAAACCCGCGTGCCGGAAGGGATGATTGATATCCGCCTGGTCTCGCACGAGAAGGGTGGAGAGCCGCTTTCCAGTGAGGATCTGCACGAGATCGCCTATGGTACGATCAACGGCACACTGACTGCGCTCGATCAGCGTTATCAGATCGACCGTTCCAATGTCCATGCAGTCACCGTGAATGGGAATCCCGCCTATTACGCACGCGGCCAGCTCGCCAGTGCCGAATATATGATGCTGGTGATTGATTATCAGCAGACCGACTGGGTTGAAGTCGTCGTCGTGAACACCGGGCCGAATACGCTGAACGATAATCAGGCAATTATCTCTGACCTGATCGAGTCGATTACATTAGGCGGCTAGATCTGCACCGGGCGGGGCATGTCGATCAGTAGAGTCATGAAGAGGAAGCGCTATGGCTGACCGTTTTATTGTTGAACATGTCCAGCGCCTGCCGATGTTTAATACCCTGCCGCCGGAACTGCTCCACGTGCTGGCGGGTGCATTCATCACCACCCGTTATGAGCGCGGAGAGCTGATCTTCCAGCAGGGGGACCCGTCCCAGGGGCTTTATCTGCTGGTCAGCGGACGTGGGGCGCTGTGGCAGTATATCAATGGCACGATGCAGCAGATCGCCGTGATCGAGCCGAATCAGTACATCAATGAGGCAACACTGGTCAACGAAGCGACCGAGAGCGCCACATTTCAGGTGATCGAACCGGCGATTGTACTGTTTCTGCCGCGTGCGGCATTTCATGCCACCTTGCAGCGCTATCCTGTCATGCGCCAGTATATCGCGCTGCCGCTTGGCCCTGTCCCGTCTGATCCTGCTGCGTCTGGCCCTGCTGCGTCTGGCCCGACCAATGCCGCGCCGAACCTTCAGCCGGGGGCGGTGTATCAGCAGCCCACTCAAGAGCAGTCCGCTCATCAGCCCCCTGCTCACCAGCAACCTGCTCACCAGCAACCTGTTCCGCAAAGTCCGATGGTACAGCGCCGCGTCTGGCAGCAGGCCACACCAGACAGCGCCCGTCAGCAGCGTTATACACAGTCGTCACTCGGCCTGACGGGAGCGACCGGCCCCACCGGATCGACCGGCCCCACGGGATCGACCGGCCCGCAGCCGCTCTATCAGTCGGGCGGACAGCGCCCCGCCACCGGCGCGACATCCATACCGGATACGCCGTTCGCCGCCGGTGCATCTCCGGATGCGGCCCGGCTGCTGCGTTCGGGGGAACGGCTTCTGCTGCAAACCCGCCGCCACTGGTGGGCCTATATCCGCCAGTCATGGATTCCGCTGGTGACCGGCATTATTATGCTGCTGGTGGCCTTCAGCGTCCGGTCAGACACGCTGCGCGCCCTGATGCTGGTCGGCACACTGCTGGTCCCTGGTGCGCTGCTGCTGTATTTCTATCTGGAATGGCGCAACGATCAACTGATCATCACCACCGACCGCGTGCTGCGCATCGAGCGGACGATCATCACGTTCCGCTCCTGGATGAACGAAGTGCCGATTCGCGCCATTCAGCAGGTGAATACCGAGATCCCCGCTTACGACATGTTCGCCCGTATCTTTAATTATGGCGAGATCGTCCTTAAAACTGCCGGGAAAGCCGGGACCGTCAAGCTCAATTTCATCCCGGATGCCGAGCGCGTGCAGGATATGATCTTCGAGATGCTGAAAGACACCGAGCAAACCATGGCACAGCGGCGGGATGGCGAGATCCGCGATGACATCCAGCGAGTGTTAGGAAACCTGCCCCCGGAACAGGAGCGCAAGGTGACGCCGGTCACACGCTCCACCCAGCGCGGATTGTTACAGACGCGCTTTATCAATGCACAGGGCGCGACGGTCTATCGCAAGCACTGGCTGTTCTGGCTGCGCGGTGTGCTGGTCCCCGGCCTGATCATGATCGGCGCGGTGATCACCCTGATCCTGTTTATCACGGTGCCGGGATTGAACACGCTCGGCATTATCGCCTATCCTGCGGCAGGTGTGGCGTTTGTAGTAGGCGGACTGTGGCTCTACTGGGCGGACTGGGACTGGCGGAACGATGTCTATATCATCGGTGATGACAGCATCTCGATTGTCCACCGCCGTCCGCTGTGGCTTCAGAATGAAGATGACCGCATCCTGATCAACCGGATTGATAACGTGATCGTCGAGATCACCGGGATTATGCGCTCGGCCTTCAATTATGGCGATGTGAAGATGGCCCTGATCGGCGATTCGGGGACGAAGATCTTCAGCGCCGTCCCAAATCCGAGCGCCGTTCGCACCGAGATCGCGGCGCGGCAGCAGCGTGCGAAACAGGTCGCCGCCGAAGCGGAAGAAAAGCGCCGTCGTGAGGAAATCGCCAAGTATATCGCCGCCTATGACGAAGCACGCGGCATGAATCAGCCCATGCCGGGCGCTCAGGGCGGCGGACCGACGCCGGATCAGATCCCGCGCTCCGCCCCTTCTGCCGGGGCGCGTTACGGGACTGGCATTCCCAACTCGCGACCTAACCCGCATACGGCCCCTAATGCCAATCAGGGGCCGCCCGGACGCCGTCCGCCTACGCGGTAATTGATTATTCCGTCTACCCGGTCACTTCACCGACATGCTCCGGGACACGCTCCGCGACCCTGACGCCGCGCAGCAGCACTGCACGCGGATCACGCCCGAAGGCCAGCCGTTTGGCCCACGTCGTCGGGATGCGCTTCAGATCATCCGCTGTCAGTCGGGCAGCGGATCGGATTATGAAACCGCTGCATGACAGCACCTGCTGCACGCGCTGCTGACCTGCTTCCAGCGTCCAGCCTGCTTCAGACAGCGCCCCGCCGTTCAGCCGGACTTCGAGCGCGGCGCGGGGATGACTGATGGCCTGAAGCCCGTGCATCAGCCCCGGATCATCGTCCAGAAGCCCCTGCATCAGGCTGCCCCACGGAAAATTGATGCTCACCTGTGCCGCCATCCCGTACAGCAATGCTGGCAGCGTGTCGGTCAGCGTCAGCGCGTTGGCAATCGTGAACAAGGCGTTGTCCGGCGCACGCCGCGAGATCTCGCGCAGGTTTTCGCGGTTGGCGTCGATCCCGATCACGACGTCATGCGGATGCTGCCGCGCCAGATGCTGCACGTAGCGCCCATCACCCGTGCCGATGTCGATATGCAGGCGCTGGTATCCCTTCAGCAGATCCGCCAGCGCCGTTTCACTGATAAAAGAGGTGTTCTTGCCTCTGATGATTTCCATGATGTCTCCTGTTTTGTCTGGACATTCGGTCGAAGCGAAATCGAGTGGAATGGGACAAAACAGGCAGGGCGGCGCACGGGCCTGACGGGTGCAATCCGCATCATATGGAATCGAAAATGCCCGGCGGCGTCAGGCACCGTCGAGATCATCAGGCGTCGGTTTTCGTCGGCTGGATAGCGGCTGCGGGAACGGTGGCGGGAACGCAAAAAGCGCCGTTACGGGCGCGGGTAAGCGTTCAGATTGTGAACTGCGTAAGGATTAGCAGGGCGGGCGTGGCAGGAACCGTTGGCTGTGCATGTGAGAATGTCTTTCAGACAGCGACTGCGATACGGGCATCATAGCATGATTTTGTGTTGTGTGTCATCTGTCTGATCGGACTCGCATTTGCAGTGCTTTTATCATATCTTCGGTGGGCCGGTTATGCTTCTGAAACAACTCAACGTATCAGGGTGAATGATGCCTAAGTTTTTATCGGAATCGCTTCAGTTCTGTCGCTCGTGGATCAGAATCATGATCCTGTTCGGATTAGCAGTCGCTATCCACCAGCCTGATAACGCACAGGCAGATCAGCCATTTCGCGCCTTCGCGATTGCATGGAGCCATGATGGAAACAGGATCGCAGTTGGGGGCGGGAACTTACCTTGTGGGCAATCCCCTAGCACATATGCTATTCGCATCCTGAATGCAGCCGGACAGCTTATCAACACGATTGAGCGACATAACTGTGGGGTACTCAGTCTGGCATGGAGTCCGGATGATACACGGTTAGCCAGTGGGGGAATGGATGGCTACAGCTATATCTCAGATCCGGTGACAGGTGAACTGATCACACAGTCAAAGAGTTCAGCCTTCGGACTTCAACGCCGTGACATTAGCTGGAATTCACAGGGAACGCAGGTGGCAGATTTTTCACCCGCTGATAATAAAGTGTTTATATGGAATCCGGATACAGGCGATACCGAAACCGTATTTCAGGCTACAGAAAATATTGCTTCGCTGGCATGGAGTCCTACTGGACAGCAGTTAGCTGTTGGGACAATTGATAAGAAAATCCATCTGATAGATGCTGTTAGCGGACAGGTTTTGAACACATTTGATCTAAGGGCAGGATCTTTAGCGTGGAGTCCGGATGGCAGTAAACTTGCAGTGGGTGGTCTGGAAGTGCTGATTGTTGATCCCGCTACAGGCCAAACCATGATGACATTCGATGATCCAGATACAGGCATTTTAGATGTGGACTGGAATCCCGACAGTATCCGGTTAGCAACCACTGCTGGTTTCAACACAGTACGCGTGTGGGATACCATAACCGGTAGCCAACTGGATGTCTTTACTGCGGAGACGCCTATCGGTGCGATCGATTGGCGTCCAGATGGAACAAAGCTAGCCTATGGTGGACGAGGTGATCAGCTCGTAACAATCGTGCAAGCCCTTCAACTACCAACTTCCACATCTGCTGTTACTCCACACATGTCAGGCACTTCGGACAAAGCGATAGCACTTTTGAAAGATGCATTAAAAGCCTCTGGTTCACCCAACGCCGCTGTGTGGCGCATGGTATGGTCAGTGCTGATTGCGGTGCTGGAATGGGGACATTCCCACCGCTGACCGTCCCCGCATCCCCCGGCTATCTAAACACACGGCTTTGCGTTAAAGTTAACCGCCGTGTCAATCATTCAGACTGTCTTTTTGCCTTGTATCGCGGTGAGCATCGCAGCGACGGCGTATGCAGTTCAACCTCAGGAGTGTCTCACAGCAATGACAACGGCCTTTTCCGGCAGTATAAACTGGCGTTCATTTCTCTGGCGACTGATGCTGATCAGCGTCGGTTCGCTGATCGGTTCGCTGTCGCTGGTGATCTTTCTGGAACCGGCGGAGGTCGCACCAGCAGGGATCAGCGGTGTCGCCCTGATTATGAGCATCACACTCGGTACACCGATCGGGCTGGTCGTGCTGCTGCTGAATATCCCCATCCAGATTTACGCCTATCGCGCCCTTGGCGGCTGGCAGACCATCGCATGGACGATCTATGTGCTGGTGCTGTACAGCTTCGCCATCGACCTGCTGACGCCAATTGTGGAGCCGATCAGCAGTGACCGCCTGCTGAACACATTCTTCGGCGGGATTGTCGGTGGGATCGGCTCCGGCATCGTCTACCGGCTCGGTGGGAATTTCGGCGGCACATCCACACTGGCACGTATCCTTCAGGAACGGCTCGGCCTGCCGTTGAGTACCACCTATCTCTATTCCAATCTGGGGACCGTCGTGCTGGCCGGTGTGACACTCGGCTGGGAAGGCGCACTTTATGCGCTGGTGGCACTGGGGATCGAAGGCTTTGCTTCGGATTACGTGCTCGAAGGGCCAAGCGTGATCCGCACCGGCGTGATTATCACCAGCCAGCCGCGAGAGGTCGCCGACCGTATTCTGACCGAGTTGGGGCGCGGCGTCACCGGCTGGGAAGTCACCGGCATGTACACTGGCACCCAGCGCACACTGCTTTATGTGACGGTTGCCCGCTTCCAGATCGACGCGCTGCGCCAGATTGTCTCGCTGGCCGATCCGAATGCCTTCATCGTGATCGGGCAGGGGCATGTCGCGTATGGGGAAGGCTTCCGACGGGTGAAACCGCCCGTGCTGCCGGGGGAAAACCCCACCAATCCCGATTCTGAAATCCGTCCGCTTCAGGATGTCGAAGCGTAAATAATAAGAGACCTTTTACCTAATGGGCTTTAGCCCGCGAGAAAGCCACGCCACTTTAGTGGCTGTGGATGAAAGCGTTTTTCGGCTTTAGTCGTTGCAGTTCCTGGTCATTCGTGCTAAAACAAAGGCAGGTCGCGGGACGGCAATCCCCACCTGCTCTACACTCCGCAACGGACAAAAGTGCAGCATGATGGAGTCTACTGTAGTTCTCCGAACATTCAAATACCGCCTGTACCCTTCCAAAGTGCAGACGCGCAACCTGTACCGCGTGCTGAACGCCTGCCGAGAGTTGTACAACATG
>CAYNDH010000132.1:0-12862 GCA_964395665.1 uncultured Anaerolineaceae bacterium | reverse complement strand
GTGCAACGGCACGTCCGCCGCGTTTGGGGCTTGTGCAGCGCATCATCCAGACGACAATAGAGGCCATTTGATTCTGTATTATCTGCTGATCGCTGAAATGAAACGTTCCCCATGACTGATTCCCCCCAGACTCCCGCCGCGCCATCATCCGGCCTGAACTTCGAGCGCGTGCTGCCGATCTTCGCCCTGACCTTCGTCGATGTCCTCGGCCTGACGGTGATCCTGCCGCTGCTGCACCTGTACGCCGTGCGCTTCGGCGCAACTCCGCTGGAAATCGGACTGGTGGCGGCGGCCTTCCCGCTGGCGCAGTTGATCGGTGTGCCGGTGATGGGCGCGCTTAGTGACCGCTACGGACGCAAGCCGCTGCTGCTCATCAGTCAGGTGACGACCTGTATCAGCTTCGTGATGCTGGGCATGGCCGGTTCGCTGTGGATGGTGATCCTGTCGCGGGTGATCGACGGGCTGTTTGGCGCGAATATCGCCACCGCACAGGCCGCGCTGTCAGACATCACGACAGAAGAAAACCGCGCACAGGGGCTGGGGCTGACCGGCGCGGCCTTCGGGCTGGGCTTCATCTTCGGCCCGGTGATCGCGCTGCTGGCGCTGGAATTCAGTGACGATCTGGCAGTCCCGGCCTATATCGCGGCGGCCTACTCATTTCTGTCAATTCTGCTGACGCTGTTCGTGTTCAAAGAGACACTGCCGGAGTCAAAGCGCGGCGCAACCGGGCGCGGCAATATCCTGTCCAACGCCTACCGGATGCTGCTGCGTCCACACATCGGCCTGCTGCTGGTGCTGATGTTCGCGCAGCAGGTGATCTTCTTCGGCTTCGAGAGCCTGTTGGGATTATTCACGCTCAACCGGCTCGGCCTGCTTGGACAGGGGAACGCCGTGATCTTCGTGATCGTCGGTGTACTGCTGGTCGGCGTGCAGATGGGGATGATCGGCAAATGGACGCGCAGATATGGCGAAGCACGGGTCGCACAGGCGGCGCTGGCAATGCTGGCCGTCGGACTGCTGCTGCTGGCAGGCACGCCGCAGCAGCCGCATCCGCTGTACGTGCAGCGTGTAGTACAGAATGAACTTGCCAGTATGGGCGTCGAAGATTCCACCAGCAGCACCGAAGCGATGATCGGTGAAATCTCGGTCGAGCTTCCCCGTGATGAAGATCGCGGTTTCGGCGGCGTGCTGGTGACGCTGCTGGCGATTGTGCCGCTGTCGATTGGCGCGGGGCTGATCCGACCCAGCCTCAACAGCCTGATGACGCGCAGCGTATCACCTGAAGATTTCGGCAGCGTACTCGGCGCGAGTTCGGCCTTTGTCAGCGCGGCCAATGCGGTCGCGCCGCTGATGGGCGGGCTGCTGTTTCAGCGCTATGGAGCGCTGGCGCCGTTCGCCATCGGCGGCGTCATCATGGCGGTGCTGTGGCTGGTGAGTATGGTCACCCTTCCAGCCGCACATCGCAGCAAATAAATAACAGGCCACCGCGCCGGATGATATCTCACCCAATCGCTTGACTCCATCGAACAGGTGAGCTATATTAGATGCAATCAATTGGTTGCACATCTACTTTGCTCTGCTGAATCCAGGGAGACCCGCCATCATGAAAATTCAGACCGTCAGCGTCTTTGTCAATGATCAGGACAAGGCCGAAAAGTTCTATACCGAGACGCTCGGCTTCGTGAAAGTCGTGGACGTGCCTGTCGGAGAATTCCGCTTCATCACTGTTGCCTCACCTGAAGATGTCAACGGCACGCAGCTCCTGCTTGAGCCAAACGACAACCCGATTGCGAAAGCCTATCAGAAGGGCCTGATCGAGCAGCAGCTTCCCTGCATGGTCTTTGGTGTGACGGATATTCAGGGCGAATACGAACGCCTGAAAAATCTCGGCGTGACCTTCACCATGGAACCGACCAATATGGGGCCGGTTACGGTTGCGAATCTGGAAGACACGGTCGGCAATATCGTCCAGATCGCACAGGCAGGATAGAATCAGACAGGCATCAGGTAATGGGCGCAATGTATTGCGCCCCTACGATCCCCGCAGGCCGTCAATCAGCGCGTCCAGTGACCGGACAGCCGCATCCAGCGCGGCGTCGGGCTGGTCAGATTGGGCAATCCACAGCGCGGCTTCATTCATCGCGCCGGACAGCAGATACGCTAACCCATCCACCGACAATCCCTGAAGTGCGCCTTCACGCTGAAGCTGTGCCAGCCCTTCGTGCAGCAGCGGGAACGCGCCTTCGGCATCGGTCTGACGCCATGCTTCCCACCCGACCACCGCTGGCGCATCCACCAGCAGAATCCGCCGCACCTGCGGCGCAAGACTGGCTTCCAGAAAGGCGCGGCATCCGGCTTTCAGCACATCCCATGCATCATCACCGGCGGAATCCGCAGCAGCGGCGACCTGTGCGGCGACTTCCCGCTGGACGGCTCGCAGCACGGCCAGAAACAGCCCTTCTTTGCTGCCGAAATGGTGATAGAGCGCACCGCGTGTCACACCGGCCTGCGCGACGATCTCTTCGGTGGCGGCATTGGCATAACCATCACGGGTGAAATGTTCGCGTGCGATGTCGATCAACTGGCGAGTGGTGGTTTCACGCTGTGCGGCTTTGGTTCGGCCTGTTTTCGTCATCATGTTCTCCTGATTGACATACATACAGATTGTATGTATCATAAAACACATACACATTGTATGTATTTTAATACCGGAGAGGACAAATCACCATGCAGGCAGCGTCACAGAGTCGGCTTAACAGCTTCTATCCCGTGATTGGAACGCCGAAGATCGCAGAATCACGCGATTTCTACACGCAGCAGCTTGGTTTCGAACTGACCTATGAGGCAGACTGGTATATCAGCCTGCGGCATCCAGCGGGATACGAACTGGCGCTGCTGAATCCCGACCACGAGACCGTCCCGGCAGATTTCCGCCAGCCGCTTTCCGGCCTGCTGCTGCTGAACTTCGAAGTTGAAGATGTTGATGCGGAATATCAGCGCCTGATCGTCGAACATGGGCTGCCGCTGCACATCCCGCTGCGTGATGAGGCCTTCGGGCAGCGTCATTTCATCACATCAGATCCGAACGGCGTCCTGATCGATGTGATCAAGGTGATTCCGCCGAATGAGGACGAATCCGCGAATTATGTGGCGGCAGGGGCGGAATCACCACAGGGATAGGCCGCAGGCGTCCGAATCACAATCCGCAATGCACATAGGGCGGGATTCTTCTCGCCCTGACTCTTGTTTCACACATCCTATCCCCCACCGACCGCTTCCAGCAGTGCCATCTCACGGGTGAGCACATCACGGAAGACGATGCGCGTGCCATCCGGGGATACCGACCATTCAGCATTCATCACGCCGAAGGGCGTCTCGTCCGGCGTGGTGAGCTGCACATCCTCACCCGTCACGACGTTATAGTAATGCAGCGTCTGCACCGCGTCCTGCCACTGGAACGGGATGTAGTAGACGCTCTCGGCATCACGCCAGCGCCAGCCACCAAACCAGTCGATCTTCTGCGGTACGGCACCGGGCTGCGTCTCCAGCACATAGATCGCGCTGTCGTCCGGGTTTTGCTGATACGGGGTATAGAACATCACCCGCGCCCCATCCGGTGAGACGGTCAGATTCCGCAGCCCGACAAATGTCCCCAGTGTGAACTGCGAACCGTCGCGGGTATCGTAGACTGCCAGCAGGGTCGTCGGGCGCACACCCGGCAGACTAAGCAGCAGGCGGTCAGCGTCCAGCCACAAAGCGGACGCGCCTTCGGCAGTCAGGATGGCACGGGCTTCGGCCCTGTCCACAGCATCCGCCATATAAACCGTCATCAGCGGACGCGCCCCCGGCACATTCTGCGGACTCGGCTGGCTGACCGTCCAGAGCAGCTTTGAATTATCTGTGCTAAGGGTAGGCATCACGCCGCCGGTAAACACAGAAACGGCAGCGCCGTCGCTCAACGTGCGGATGACCGCATTTTCGCCTTCCACGCGGATCGTCCGTGTGCTGTCCGGTGAGGTATAGGCTGGCGGCGCATCCACACCGGGCTGGACGATCTGCCCCAGATCCGCCGACCATTCATAGACCAGTGCGCGCTGGCCGACGCCGCCATCCAGCACCCACAGCCGGTCCGGATTCTGCACATCCCACCACTGCACCGGGCAGCACTTGCTGAAGCCGATGATCCGCGTGCGCCATCCCGCGCTGGCATCAAACGGTGTGACCTGTGAGCGCAGTGGCGGATTCACTGCCGGACGCAGGCTGCCATTCGGCGGATAGGTATCAGCCAGCGGGTAGCCATTCAGCACCCCGCCGCCGAACACCACATCCGGCTGATCATCCAGCGACAGCCAGCGGTGGGTGTTGTACAGGTCGATCTGGAACAGCGGGTAATTAAATCCGCCGACAATCCCCAGGCTATGCCACTCGGCATCAATCCAGTTGACCGGATTATAGGTGGTGCCGTAATCCATCGACCGCAGTTCGTAATGCAGGTGCGGACGGTTGACACAGGTATCATCCGGATCGCCGGAATAGGCCACGATCTCGCCCTGCCTCACCTGCTGCCCGACAGTGACCGGCGTCGGGTTCCAGCAGATGACCATAGAGCGACGCCAGGTTCAGATCCGGATGCTGGATAATCAGGTTATGCGGGGCAGAGCCAAATGCCATATTATCGACCGCCGTCACCACACCATCGGCCACAGCGACCAGCGGCGTGCCGCACGGCATACTGAAATCCAGCCCGAAGTGCAGGCCCTGTCCGGCGCTGTACTGGCGCGAACCGGTGTTATACGCCGTCACGGTGTTGCCATATGGCTGGCCGAAAAGCCATGTATTCGGGCCGGGGGCACTCGCCATCGGCAGGATCAGCGGGCGCTCGGCTGTCTGTGCCTGAAGCGGCACACTGCCCGATGCGTGAATGAGCAGCATCAGCGCACTGATGATACTTAAGAGGAACATGAGAAAGCGCATCGGCGCAAAACTCCCTTAATATAAACATCGTATTGTATTGTGTATCAGATCGCGATGGATCGAGTATCGCGTATCGGGATCACGTTATCGTACTAGGCTCCGGAGTATCAGATCTGTCAGGATGATCAAGGGCTGTAACACATTCTACCGATCTGCTCATCATTTTTTGACGAGAAGATCATCAGAATTTTTACAAGTTTTTATATTCTGACGCTACGATCTCCGCCGCTTCGATGATACGATAAGTAGGTATAAAGTATGAGAGGACAATCGGTATTGTCACTTATACTCGTAAAAATACCTCTTCTACTCTAACTGGATACACAGGAGAAAAAAGAATGCGTAAGATTGTCGTCTTGCTTTTACTGGCACTGGCGTTCAGTGTTCTCGTCCCCGCCACACTCGCCCAGGATGCGACCGAAGTTTTCTGCGGTGATCTTGCCGCTGAGGACTGCGCACTGCTGGAGCAGTCTACACAGGCAATGGCCGATGTGACCTCTGGTGTTGCCAGCTTTAACCTCACGATTGATGTTCAGAATATCCCTGACGTCCCGTCCCTGACCATCAGCCTTGATGGTGCTGCCTCATACAATGTCGATGCAGCCGCAATTGAAGCTGCAACTCCGGCAGAAGGCGCGGAACTGTCCGCCGAAGAAACCCTTGCGCTCATCAGCACCGCTCTGGGCGCATTTGACGGTGAACTGAGCCTGACCCTCACCCTGCCGGCAGAACTGGCGGCTGAAGCGGGTATCCCCGCCAGCGTGATCCCGCTCGAACTGGCTCTGGTGGACGGCATCGGTTACATCAACTTCGACACCATTGACCCGCTGGTCGGCGGTATGCTGGCACAGCAGGGCATGAGCGGCTGGGGTGGTATCAACTTCATCGACGTGCTGACGCAGGTTGTGGCCGAGAATCCCGAAATGCTGGGCCAGCTCGATATGGCGACCAGCACCACCGAGATGACCGACCTGACCCAGTACGAAGCTCTGGCCGACTACATCAACATCAGCCGCTCGGCAGATGTTGACGGTGCAGCCGTCTTCGTGACCAACATCGACTTCGGCGGCGTCGTCAGCGACCCGGCATTCCAGGATCTGCTGGTGGAATCAATGCAAACCGCCGGCGAGACCATCAGCGAAGCTGAACTCCAGCAGAATCTGGGCATCCTGCAGGTGCTCGGCCAGCAGTCTACCATGACCCTGACCCAGTCCATTGACCCGGCGACCGGTTATCTCAACAGCGGCGAGTTCAACCTGAATATCGACCTGACCAGCCTGATGGCAGCCAGCGGCCAGACCTCAAACGGTGACGCTTACCTGTCCATCGTCGGCACCATCGAATACAGCGGTATCAATTCCACCACCGTGGAAGCCCCCGCCAATGCAACCATCGCCCCGAGCGAAATGATCATCGGCGCACTCCAGTAATTCAGAGTGTATCTTCAAACAAAAACGCCCTCATGATGAGGGCGTTTTTGTTTTATAGCAAAGGGGCCGGGAGAAAAGCCCTCTAGTACTTCTTGACAATCGACCGATAGACAGCAGGCTGGCGGTTCTGGATGAACTGGTATTCCTCGCGATGGCGGCGGACTTCGTCCAGATCAATGCGGGCGACGGTAAAGCCTTCCAGCGGCGCACCGGTTTCGGGATCAGTTTCATCGGCCAGTGACGCATAGATCTGGCCGCGTGGTCCGACGATCATGCTTTCCCCGCCGAAGTTCAGTGTGACATCCTCACCGACGCGGTTCGCAGCGGCGATAAACACCGAGTTCTCATACGCACGGGCGCGGACATAGGTCTTCCACTCGTCGATGTTGGCGGCTTCCCAGTTGGAAAGGCACAGCAGCAGTTCTGCGCCATCGAGCGCCAGGCTGCGCGCCACTTCCGGGAAGGCGAGATCATAGCCGATCATGATGCCGATGCTGCCGATTTCGGTATCAGCCACCGGCAGGCGGAACCCTTCACGGAAGGCCATGCGCTCTTCACCGCGCAGATGCACCTTGTTATACACTTCTACCAGATCGCCTTCCGGCCCCAGCAGAATACCGGAGTTGTACAGCACGCTTTCGACTTTTTCCTTCGTCACCATGCCGAAGGCGATGTAAATACCGTACTCGTTGGCACGCTGTGCCAGCAGGTTGATGGTCGGGCCGGGGACACGCTGCGCCAGTTCGGTAAAGCGCAGGCCGAGTTCGTTGCCGCTGGTAATCAGTTCAGGAAAGACGATCAGATCGACGCGCTGCTGCGATGCAATGGTCGAGATCATCTCCGACATCTTGATCAGGTTCTCTTCCGCCTCGCCCAGTCTGGGTTTCATCTGAACGATGGCGATCGTTATTTCACGCATACAGTCTTCCTTTGGCTGGCGGGTGAGGTTATGCTATGCTCGACGTGACAGGGTGTTGAGAGTGCCGAGCAAGCGCCTGTGCAGCCTGCTCCGCAACTCATACAATTCCACATAAATACGGCCTCTATTGTACCTTTTTTTACCCGTTCCCGATACCCATGATCACACCGCAGGCCGTCTGAGATCCGCACCGACCGGATACGATTCCACTGCGGAAAGGAGAGCCATCCGTGACCGGCACTGATTATAAATCCCTGTCACAGCAGCGCTTCGGCCAGTACGCCGAACGGTATGTGCAGAGCGCGACACACGCCCATGCTCCGCAACTGCACCGGCTGCTGACACTGGCCGCCCCGCAGCCAACTGACACCATGCTCGACATCGCGACCGGCGGCGGCCATACCGCGCTGACGTTCGCGCCGCATGTGCAGACCGTCGTCGCGGCGGATCTCGCACCGCAGATGCTGATCGCCGCACGTCAGCATCTTACGGCACAGGGCGCGGAGAATGTCTGGTATACGGCGGCAGATGCCGAGAAACTGCCGTTTGCAGCATCAACCTTTAATATCGTCACCTGTCGGATCGCGCCGCATCACTTCCCCGATCTTTACCGCTTTGTGCTGGAATGTGCGCGTGTCCTCAAGCCCGGCGGACGGCTGGTGATTCAGGATCATGTCCTGCCGGAAAACGAACGCGCCGCCCGTTATATCGATGCCTTCGAGCGCCTGCGCGATCCGAGCCATGCCCGCGCCTATGCCGAGAGCGAATGGCGTGCCACCTATCTCGATTGTGATCTGACCGTCGATCACACCGAGCTGGCATGGAACAGTGCGAAGCTTGTCGAGTGGGCCAGCCGTCAGGACTGCGACGATGCGACCATCGAGCGCCTGCAAATCCTGCTGGCACAGGCTCCGGACGGCGTCCGCGAATGGCTGCGCCCGCGCTGCATCAGCACACCGGACGCCGAATTCGACCATGCCTATCTGCTGATTGTGGGGCATAAACCCGCCGCCGAACGATGAAGCGGCATGATGCACAGAGGGTGATAGGATGACCGGCAATCGTAGGGCAAGCGCCGGTCAGCATGGCTGGAAAAAACAGCCCGGCATTCGTTATCCTAGGGATTAACGAAATTCCGTAAACACCAGAAGGAGTAATCACAGGTGTTACGACGCAGGTTCTCCTCAAACTTTCCACTGCTGCCCATACTGGCAGTCATGCTCCTCATGCTGGCAGACATGCTCCTCATGCTGGCTGGCAGCAGTCTCTCCGCACAGGATGCCCCGAATACGGGCTGGCGCGTATGGCTGTACAGTCCACTCGATGGCAGCATCCGTATTGCCGACCAGAACGGCGGGATCATCGACGGTTATAGGCTTCCGCTGTCACAGGCTTTTAACGCCTATGGCGAGTCGGTCAGTGTCTCTGCCACCGGACGCTATATCGCCTACAGCGCTTATGACAGCACCAGCGAATCCGGCAGCAGGCAGCTTTTCGTCTATGATCACATCCTGCAAACCACCCGCTTCGGCTATGACATCAGCGGGGCCGACGCCCTGAGCTTCGATTATCTGCCCACGGCGCTGGCCTTTGACGAACCCGGCGAGCGCTTCGCCTTTGCATGGCTGGATGAAGCCCAGAGCTGGCGCATCATCGTGGCCGATCTCACGACCGGCACTGCGCAGGCCGTCGGAGAAGCCACCAGCGCCCCTGAACTGGTGGAATATGCCATCAGCCATGTGCCGGTGATCCAGCAGCTTGGTGGCACACGGGTGACCTTCACACTGCTGCCATATGGGACCGAATACAGGCCGGAATACCCCGCCTTTACATGGGATTTTCTGGCCGCAGAGGTGGACGCCGAGCCGGGTTATAACTCACTGGTGACGGATGCGATCAGCGGCGGCCCACGTGTCATTGCCCGCTTCGATGCTTCTCTGCCTGCCGCTGAACTGACTGGCGATGTCCCACGGCTGGAACTCAATCTGTTTGAGGTGGTCAATCAGCGTGGCGAACGACAGTGGCAGTACAACGAAACCGAAGGCACGATCGAGCAGGTGAAGCTGATTGAAAATGGTCAGCGGGTGCTGGCACAGGTCTATGCGTATGCTGGTGACGAGCGCGTGCTGAAGGTCATCGGCCCGGATGGCAGCATCGCGGCTGAACTGCTCGGCACGCTTAGCGACATCCACGGCACGCCGGATGGCTTCGTCGGCCTGTTCGATAACGGTGGTGTCCCGGCGATGGCGTATGTGAACACCGCCGAAGAGACACCCAGCCTTGCTGTCATCTGGAGTGCCGACAGCGCTATTCCGCTTCAGCTTGTGCGGGTGGCTGGCTAAGCCACGGATCACAAGTGGTCAGATTGTGTCAGAAGGTGCGGTGATGCGACTGATCATCGCACTTTTCGTTTCCGATGTATTAAGAACTACCGCCACTTGATGTCTGTATGTACAAAACCATGTTTGTCCTGTAAAAGTGAGTCACTTGTATTTTTATTATCTGCTCTTCAAGGCACAGAACTCCCCATGGTCAGTGATATTTATAGAGAAACTCCCCCTCCTGAGGTTACCTCTGGTCCATCGGCACAGACACGCAGTCTGACCAAATACGCCTCCCGGCTCCTGCCGGTCATTGTGCTTTCGATACTTGTACTGCTGTTATGGCTGCCCGTCGGGTTTTATACAACAGGACTTGTGGAGGAGTGGCAGTTTTACGATCTTGCCATGCAGGGGGTTCCGCTGGTGCCGGCCAGCAGTTGGAATGTGGCTCACGCACTGCGCCCATTTGTCGCGCTCACCTTTCAGCTCGGTTACTGGCTGACACCCGACTCGTTTCTCGGTTTAAATCTGGTCATGCTGGTGACCTTTATCGGGAAGGCAATGAGTTTATATGCACTGCTGCGGCTGCTGCTGCCGAATTCGCGGTCGTTCGCGCTTTTCGCCAGTGCGTTGTTCATCATCTATCCTGCTGATTCGATAACGATGGCGCTTCGTGGGATCAGTATTCATCTGGCGCTGATGACCTATCTTATGGCAGCGGTGTTTTTCCTGATGTACTGGAAAAAGTCCCACTGGTATTTCATGGCAGGCGCCTGGTTTATGCTGATCCTCAGCCTGGGTATTTATGAGCCAAGCTATATCTTTTCAGCCCTCACCCCTCTGCTGCTGCTGATCCTTGAAAAGCGTGTAATCCCCACCAGACGGATGATACGGGTTTCGCTGCTGTGGTATCTTCCCCAGATCGCTTATCTCGGGTGGTATATGTTTAACCTGCTGACCACTTCAGGGAGTTATCAGCAGGCTCACTTTAGCCACTTGATGCAGGGTAATTTCAGTGAACTTGCAAATCACATCCTGCTTTCCATCCAGCATCTGCTCAACTGGAACTTCCTTGCCGGATGGCAGCGTGCGCTGAATGCATTGCAATACGATAGCACCACACTATTGATCGCGCTGGGGATCGCGCTGCTCGTTGGAGGCACGGGGTTCTGGCTGAGCCGCATAAGGGTTCCTGTACAGTCAAATTCCAACCACACACGCGATTATCTGGGTGCGGCACTCATTGGCTTCATCCTGATGGGTATTGCATACGCACCCTATGGTGTTTTGCGTTTGCTTTCAATGAATACCGAACGCGTTTTCTACTATACAGCGGTGGGCGCAGCCGTCTGTGTGATGGCCCTACTTTACCTGATAGCAATGCGGCTCTTCCGGAGTCAGCTTCTTTTTATCGTTGTAGGAAGCATCGTCGTTGGCATCGCCGCCGCAGGGGCATTGGTTCAGCATCAGCATTTCGCGAACTGGTCGCGAGAACAACAAAGATTATATGCTGCAATCATCGAAGCATTTCCTGAGATCAGCGATGAGACGATACTCATTGTCTATCAGGATCAAAATCCACCTTCATTAAGTCACTTTCCTGACTATCCAATAACCCTTTATCCAGATCCAATCTGGTTAAAATCCGCGATACGCTATGTGTATCAAAACGATACGCTACAGGCAACGTTCTGCGATACCTATACGCTTTACTATAGGGCAGGCTACTGTGATGAGGAACTTAATGAAGTCTCACCTGACAGGTTAATCGTAGCAGAGTACTTTCCTGTCAGCGGACAGGTTGTTATTTTGGATCAAATGCCTGATAAGTACTCATCAATTACACTTCCGGCAGAATATGATCCCTACCAGCGCTTTAAGAAGGATGAAGGGACTCCGCCAAAATTCACCGAATCGCTTCTTTCTGAGTGTTTCCCGGCCAGTAAATGCTCACCAGCAAGTGTTCAGAACATTTTCTACGATTTTGATAGTTCTATTCAATCCAGAAGCTGGTGGAGCACCTATACAACCAAAGAAGACATCTCATCACAGTGGAGTGTTATGGAAGATGCCTTATTATCATTCCCAGCGCTTACACAGCAGGATTATCATCTCTCGTTCCGGATTACAGATATCGGTCTTCCGGAAAACCGGCAAGATCTCGAATTGGTCGTTAACGATCATAAAATCCCACTGACAGAAATCGGTGATCAATCAGGCGGCTACATCTATGAAGCGATTGTATCTGAGCAACTGATCACACCTTCATCCACCGATCTTGTTTTTTCTGTTCCACAACTCAAACCGATAGACAATTCACCGGCGCTGGGCATCGCCGTTGACTGGTTGCGTATTGAACCTACAGTTCTTGAAGAAACTGTTCACTTTGAGTTTGATAAAACGATCCGTGAACCAGGCTGGCGCGGGGCGGAAACAAGTCCTGATGGCATCACCTTCCAATGGATGACTGCTGAAGAAGCCAGCCTTAGCACCGTACTCCAGCCGGAAACCGACTACACGCTCAAAATTCGCGTGACTGGAGCGATGAGTCAGGATATTCTGGAAAGTTTCGCAGTGATGGTGGATGGCGATCCAATTGAGCTGATGCAATCCCTTGATGGAAGTGGGACTGTCTTTTCAGGCTTCATCCCGCGACAGAAGATCAGTGGGCCATACAGTCGGCTCACCTTCCAGACAGATGGCACTGCCATTCCGGAAGGGGGACCTGGCCCTCTGAGCGTGGCGGTGGACTGGGTACGGCTAGATCCCGTCATCTGGGCGGATGCTGCACGCATTGAGTTCGACCAGGTGATCACCGGATCAGGATGGCGCGGGCCAGAAGTCGTCCCTGATGGCATCAGCTTCCAGTGGATGACCGCCACAGAAACGACGATTGATAACTTACTGCTCAACCCTGTAAATGATTACACACTCAGCCTTCGCATCGTCCATATTCTGTCGCCTGAAATTCAGGAGTCGTTATCCGTCGAAGTTAACGGACAAACTGTTGATCTGACACAGGAAGTAACTGACGACTTCGCCGCTGTCTATACAGCCACCATCCCCAAATCACTGCTTTCAAACAGCTTTACTGATCTCAGGTTTAAGATCGATGCCCTGACACTGATCGAAGACACTGCTGAACGACTGGGGCTGGCATTCGACTGGGTAGATGTGACAGCAATCAGACCCTAATATCAAAAGGGGTCTCACAAGGC
>CAYNDH010000131.1:3902-12941 GCA_964395665.1 uncultured Anaerolineaceae bacterium | reverse complement strand
GGACACGCTGAAGCGTATCCCTACAAGATGCATGAATGCACAATACGTGTAACACAGGCATAAAATCCTCTAACCAGTTTCCAGATACGCTCTAGCGGGTTGTAATTTTCACCACCTACCAGACCACTTCACCGAACGGTCAGGCGTGCGGGCCGACCGTGATCCTGCCGATCGTCATCTCCGGCACGGCTTCCTGTATCAGGCCGATCCGCTGCACTTCGTCGTCAAGGGCGCGGCGCTGCCCTGCTGTCAGATCTGTCAGCGGCTCGACGGTGATTTTCAGCTTTTTACCGCTGCGCTTCTGATGCCAGACACCCGCCACAAGACCGTCAATCAGCAGAATGGGATAATTCCCGGCCTGCCCACCAGCTAATGCGCGTTCTGATGCCCTGCCCGGAAAGAGCAGTTCACGCGGATAACTGCCGACCGTGTAAACATCGAAATACGGCAGCAGCCATAATCCTTCTGGCTTGTCGTCAGGCATCTCGGTATCCCCGGCGACAAGCCACGCGGTCTGGCCGTTCAGTTCGACGGCTTCCAGCGCATCCCCCAGACGGTCAAACAATTCGACAGCCCAGCGCGGCGGTGCGCCCAGCCAGCGGGCGAACTGCTGCGGTGTCGCAGGGCCGTAGGTATAGAGATAGCGCTTCAGCAGATCAGCCTGTGCTGTTTCACCTTTCGCCGGACGAAAACCCGGCAGCCAGCGATGTGGATTGGTATACGTTACCCTGCGGCCACGGTCCGGCCCAAAGCACAGCGCCCCACGGTTGGCGGCATCCCCCATTGCATAACGCCAGCGCGGCCATTTGGTCTGAAAGGCTTCCATCACCGGCTCACCCACCCATTCGCCGAGATGCTCGACCAGCGCATCTGTCAGTTCGTCGGCGGTCATCTCGGTATCGCTTAAAATCTCACCAATCGCGTCCAGCACGATTGCCGTCTGTTCAGGCGTCAGCAGCACATCTTTCGCATTCGGATTACGCGCCGCTGGGATCGCTGAAAGCGCACCGGTCCACATCGGCAGATCCTCCGCATACAGCACATGTACCGTCCCGCGTGGCCCGTAAGTCTTCACCAGATGGCGATCCGTCCACAGCGCCCGCTGAACATCGCTGCGCGTGGTATCTGCCGTGCGTAACCCAATCGACAGTTCAGCCGCCGTCATAATCTGGGCATGCGCCCCACAGATCCGCCCGACCTGCTCGGCCAGTTTTGCGGATGGCACGGGTTCCGCCAGACCCTGACGGATCAAACGCCGCGTACAGACCTGTGACCATATCATTTTCATCGGTTTCAACCTCTCTGCCGTGGTGGAGCGGCTTCTCTGATCTGTCTTTAGTATGCAGCACATTACGGGCAGTTTTCGCCCTGATCCGGAAACCCATCGCAGAACCGTCAGTGGTACCGTTTGAAGTCTTCCTTTTTCAGGGTAACATGCCTATCATGCCTGTATCACTTTCGCATCACATTAACGTGTCTTGTCTCATTCCGTCTCATCAGATCTGATGAGCTGCTGCGCTAAGGAACCTATGCTATGCCTGAGCTTCCCATTGAAGCGATTGCCGTTTTTCCGCCCCCCGGGATGGCGGTCCCCAACAGTTTTGTCTTCACCCGTGATGATCGATACCTCTACTACCTGGCAGGCCACCCGCAAAGTGCCGTGCAGCAGCTTTACCGGCTGGATACCGAAACCCGCGAACATGAAGTCGCGGCCAGCGCCCCGGACGGCGGCATCACGGAAGACAGATTATCACCGGAAGAGGAACTGCGCCGCCAGCGGTTGAGACGGCTGACGCTGGGGATCACAGAATTTCAGCGGGCGCGGTACAGTGACCGGCTGCTGATCCCGCTGACGGACGGCCTCTATGTCATCGACGCGCTGGACACGCCGCTGCGTCAGGTGCTGGCAGTGGATGTCCTCAACGATGCGCCGATGCTCTCGCCTAAGCTTTCCCCGGATGGCGAGTGGATCGCCTATGTTCAGGATAGCGAACTGTACCGTGTGCCCGTCCACGGCGGCACACCGCAGCAGCTTACATCCGATGCACGCGGCACAGGCAAAACCAACGGGCTGGCCGAATACATCGCGCAGGAAGAACTGAACCGCCGTGACGGGTTCTGGTGGTCTGATGACAGCCGCTATCTGATGTACACCCACGTCGATGAAACCCACATCCCGGTCTATCACATCGTCCATCAGGGCAAAGAACAGTTGGGCGAGATGGCGCAGGAAGCGCATCATTACCCATTTGCCGGCCATGCTAACGCAGTCGTCCGGCTGCGCGTGCTGGATACCACACAGCCGCAGGCCGATCCGGTGGAAATGGACCTGAACTTCCCCCACGAGATCTATCTGGCGCGGGCCTTCTGGTGGCCGGATGGCACACCGGGGGCAGAGATCCTGAACCGTGAGCAGAATCGGCTCGATCTGGTGAAATTTGATGCGACATCCGGCAGGCGCACGCTGATTTTCCGCGAAGTCAGCGATCACTGGATCAATCTGCGCACCCGGCATTTCTACCCGCTTCAGGATGGAAATTTCGTCTGGACGTCGGAACGCTCCGGCTTTAATCACCTCTATTTTTACGATCATACCGGTGAACTGATCCGTCAGGTGACCTTTGGGGAATGGATCGTCGACAGCATCGAAGCGGTGGATGAGGAAAACGGCATTGTTTACTTCACCGCGACCAGAGCATCTCCGCTGGAAATGCACCTGTACGCGCTCCCGCTGATCGGGGGTGAAATCAGGCAGATCACCGCCGACGCGGGGATGCACACCATCACCCTGAACACGCACTGCACGCAGTTTGTTGATGTCTTCCATAATCTGGAGACCCCACCCACCATCCGCCTGATTGATCTGAATTCGAAGAAGGTGATCAACACCCTTCATACGCCGTCCGATCCGCGTATTGAAGCCTTCGAACTGGAGCCACCGGAACTGGTTTCGCTCAAAAATCGTGATGGTGTGACGCTCTACGGTGCGATCTACCGCCCACCCAGATCATTCGGAGAAGGCCCTTTCCCGACGATTGTGCACGTCTACGGCGGACCGGGGCCGCAGTTAGTCGCCAACAGTTGGGCGCTGACATCAGCACTTCAGCTTCAGTATCTGCGGCAGCAGGGCTTTCTCGTCTTCCGGCTGGATAATCGCGGCAGCCCACGGCGCGGCAGGGATTTTGAAACTGCGCTCTATCGTCAGATGGGGACGGTCGAAGTTGATGATCAGGTCGATGGTGTGCGCTGGCTGGTACAGCAGGGGCTGGCCGATCCTGACCGCGTAGGGATTACCGGCTGGAGCTACGGCGGTTATATGACGCTGATGAGCATGGTCAGGGCACCGGACGTCTTCCGTGTGGGCGTGGCAGGTGCTCCCGTCACGCACTGGGATGGCTATGACACGGCCTACACCGAACGTTATATGAGTACGCCAGAGGACAATCCGGATGGCTACTCCGACGGCAGCATCATGGCGCACATCGACGCACTTGAGGGCAAGCTGCTGCTGGTACACGGCCTGCTGGACGAAAATGTGCATTTCCGGCACACGGCACGCCTGATCAACGCGCTGAACCGCGCACGCAAGCCATATGATCTGCTGTTGTTCCCGGACGAACGGCACATGCCGCGCCGTCAGGATGACCGGATATACATGCAGCAGCGCATCATCAGCTTCTTCACCGATCACCTGTAAGTCATTGCAGATCAATGTACCATTACAAGCCAATGTAAACGTATCAGCACAAACAAGACACCCGTGCCTCTCACGTGCGCGGGTGTCCTTATATCTCCGGCTTTTCGACTGACAGAAACGTCAGCTAAATCCCTGTTTTTATTAAATCATACTTATTTGAATCTAACTGTCCGCTTACACATGGGATGGCCCCCGGCAAGCGAAAAACAGGTTCACGCTCGGCTTGTCACAAGTAACCAAGGAATTACAGTCATTTTTGACAGCATTTACGTAATATTTGCAATGCAGGAGTCCACATGTTAAAAATTAGCTAATGTACCCGTGCATAAACATGTACCCTTACATGACTATGTACCCTGTACATAAAACAGCATCTTTTTTTACATCAGGAGAAGAAATATGATTCGCTCACGTTTATGGTTATCCCTCACGCTGATTATGGCACTGCTTGTGACCTCAATCAGCCTGGTCGCTGCACAGGATGGCGCAGCCGGTGGCAAACTCGGAGAAGTTATCGCTCGTGGGCAGTTGAACTGCGGCGTCAGCGGCAATATCCCTGGTTTCTCCAACCAGAACCCGGACACCGGTGTCTGGGAAGGTATTGACGCGGACTTCTGCCGTGTTCTCGCGGCTGCCATCTTCGGGCCGGACTACACCGAGGAAAGCGTTAATTTCGTCCCCCTGAGTGCTGACGTGCGCTTCACCGAGCTTCAGGCCGGTAACGTAGACGTGCTGCACCGCAACACCACCTGGACCCTGACCCGCGATATCACCCTGGGTTCAGACTTCGGCCCGACAACCTTCTACGATGGTCAGGGTGTCCTGGTCCGCATCGCTGATGGTTACAGCTCTATGGCCGACATGGAAGGCGTGACCTTCTGTTCCACCAGTGGTACTACCACCGAAAAGAACCTGACTGACTCATACCGTACCACCTTCGGTGCTGACCCGTCACTCCAGCTTGCCACCACCGCAGATCAGAACGTGGCCGACCTTGAAAGCGGCGCCTGCGACGCGCTGACCTCTGACAAGAGCCAGCTCGCCGGCCTGCGCACCACCCTGTCTGATCCGTCTGGCTGGACGATCCTGCCCGACACCCTGTCCAAGGAACCGCTTGGCCCGATGTACATCGGTGATGACTCCAACTTCGGTGACGTGGTCAACTGGTCTGTCTATGCGACCCTTCAGGCCGAAGAATATGGTGTGACCAGCGATAACGTCGATCAGCTCATCGCTGAACAGCAGGAACTGCTGGGCGACGATGTTGAAGCCAATGAAGACATCAACCTTGTCCGCTTCCTTGGCCTGTCTGAAGACAGCTTCGGTACCGCACTGGGTATCCCCAATTCATTCGCTGCCGACATCGTCCGCAATCTGGGCAACTACGGCGAAATCTATGACAGCAACGTCGGCCCCATCGGTATCGACCGCGCCGGTTCACTCAATGCGTTATGGACTGAGGGTGGGCTGATGTACTCACCCGCATGGCGCTAATCTCTGAACATGCTTCACAGGGTGGCCGGAATTCCGGCCACCTTGCCCTGTATCCGACGTCGGTATAAATTTTACGATTATTCAATGTCTGACATATTACAAGTCCATGCGGTGACGATCATTCACACCGCCGTCATTACCTCTCGCTCTCAAATTCCATTCAGTCTGTAACCGTAATATGACCACAACCAACTGGCAGCCACCCGCTCCACCAAACAGCAGCACCCCTTCGGCCCATGAGCGTATACCGTTTTATCGGGATGTGCGGGTTCTCCGCATTATTGCTCAGGCCGTATTCGTTATCCTGTTCCTGATCGCGGCCTATGGTCTGATCAGCAATCTGACCCAGAACCTTCAGTCTTCAAACCTTGCAATGGATTTCGGCGTTTTCCGTCGGCCATTCGGTGTCGCCATTTCAGAAGGTATCTCGATCACCGAGAACTGGACCTGGACACAGAACACCAGCACGATTGCCCCCATCCTCTGGGGGGCGGCGCTGCTGCTGCTGCTCGCCATGTCCTATGATGTCTTGCGCACCTTTCGCCGCAATCGGCGCTTCACAACGGCCCAGATCGTCCCCGGACTGGTTATACTGTTTCTCGGCCTGTTTCTGGTCACCAACCCACCCGACCAGCTTGAACTCACACTCAGCGAGACCTTCGCCACCTATCTAAGGCCCAGCAGCATTACCCGCGCCTTTATTACAGGGGTTACCAATACCCTGGCCGCGGTCGTCCTCTCGCTGATCGCCTGTACCGTGCTTGGGATTATGGTTGGCATCGGCCTGTTGTCGTCGAATTTCCTGCTGCGGACCGTGTCGAAGGTTTATGTCGAGATCTTCCGTAATACGCCGCTCGTCGTGCAGCTCATTTTTATTTACCGCACGCTGACTCTGCTGCTTCCGGCGCCGCGCCAGTCGATCTTCTCACCGGAGCAGATCGGGCCGATTACGCTGGATAATCATCTGTATATCCTCAACGCTCGTGGGTTTTATTTCGCCCGGCTGGACCCGACAGAGACCAACGGTCTGCTGTGGCTGGCGCTGATCCTCGGCCTGATCTTCGCGTTTGTGGTGCGCCGCTGGCGGACTCAACGTCAGGATGCGACCGGACAACCCGCCCGCGTCTTGCAGTTTACCGCTGGCATCATGCTCGCAGCGCTGGTCATTGGCTGGCTGATCTCCGGCACACCGTTCACGGTGAATTTCCCGGAACTGCGCGGCCCGAATGTTCAGGATGGCATTGTCTTCTCCACGGGCTTTATCTCGCTCGTCGTCGGCCTGACGCTCTACACCGCCGCTTTCGTCGCTGATATTGTGCGCGCCGGTATCCAGTCTGTGCCCTATGGTCAGATTGAGGCCGCACGTTCCCAGGGATTCAGTGGTGGGCAGGTGCTAAGCCTGATCGTCCTGCCGCAGGCACTCCGGCTGATTATCCCGCCGCTGGGTAACCAGTACGTGAATCTGGGCAAGAATTCGAGCCTTGGCCTGGTTGTCGGCTTTGTCGATACGTATCGCATCGGCCAGCTTGCCAACAACGAAAGCGGTCAGGCCGTGCCGATTTTCGTCGGCCTGATGGTGATCTATTTAATCCTCAGCCTGGTGATCTCAGTGCTGACCAATCTCATTAACCGTGGCACTCGCTTCAAAACCCGCTAGGAAGGCACAGGAATTATTATGACAACTCGAAGCCAACCTCAGCCGGACGCGATGTACGTCGCACCCACACAGGTCCCACAGTCACGGCGGCCACCACTTCAGGAAACCGGCATCATTAGCTGGCTGCGCCGTAATCTGTTCAGCAGCCTGCTGGACAGCATCATCAGCATTGTGACACTGGTCATCACCGGCTCGATACTGATCAATATCCTGCGCTGGATCATGCTGGAAGCCCAGTGGGAAATTGTATTCCTGAACCTGCGGGTACTGCATGTCGGCAACCAGTTCCCACAGGATGCCGTGTGGCGTGCCAAACTTGCCTTTTTTATCATGGTCTTTCTCGGTATGCTGTCTGTTGGACTGTGGGGGCGCTTCAAGCGCACATTTGCCGCGATTCTTGGGGCAATCGCTGTCGCGATGGTGCTGGTCCCGATCCTGTCGGAAGGCGTGCCGGAACCATCGGTCTACACCTATCTTGAACCCGGTTATGCTCACCGTCAGGTCAACTTTATCGCGCAGGAAGGGCAGGAGCTGACGTTCACCATCCAGCCGCAGACCGATCCCGCAGATTTCGCACTGGCGAATATCAAAGGTTACATCGAAAACGATAACCAGCAGGCGAACACGGCATTCGCCGCCTTCACGGGTGCGATTACGCAAGTCACCCTGCTGGATCAGCGTGACCCGTCAATCTATGATATGAACGTGGCAGTGCAGGTGTGGGATAACAGTGGAAACGTCATCGCGCAGTCTGATTTCACCGAAGGCGGGACCGACGATACCACGCTCCGCTGGACTGCGCCCTACTCCGGCTGGTTTACCTATACCGGCGTGCTGGATGAGGACAATCCCGGCGAAGCCGGCATCGCCCTGCTGCGGACGGATAATCTCGAAGTCTATCGCAGTACGATCTCCGGTCAGCAGGAACGACTGGCGCTGTATGGCCCCGAACCGGTGCTGGACTGCCGCAACTGCGATACACAGGCCAATCGTACCGATATGCGCTTTCAGGGTGAACGTACACTGGCGCAGTTCTTCAGTCTACAGGTCGCACCGCTGTTCCTTGAAACCCGTGAGATGTTCTTCATCAGTATGATCATCGGCATCGTCGGCTATTTCATTGGGCAGGCCGCCAAAAAGAACTGGATCACAAATCTCCGCATCTCGGCACAGGTCGAGCGTATTGCTGCGCTGGCAGCGGCTGCGCTGTTCGGCATCTACGTTATCGCACAGTTCGCTGGATTTAATGGCAGTGATGCCAGCAGCTCGACGATTTACCTGCTGATTCTGGCGGCCCTGTGCGCGGCGGTCATCATCTACGCGCTGATCCTGCTGTTCAAGTCTGGCAGCACGCAGAAATCTACTGGTGTGGCGCTGTTATGGGCGGTTTCCTTCCCGGTCGTCCTCACCCTGATTAACGGTGTATCCGGCGTCAGCAGTATGCGGGTCATCCCCAGTGATGAACAGGGCGGCGTCCTGCTCACACTGCTGTTGGCAGCCGTGGCAATCGTCGCATCATTCCCGATCGGGCTGGTGCTGGCACTCGGACGACAGAGCAGCCTGCCGGTCGTCTCGTTCTTCAGTACGCTGTTTATCGAAGTGGTGCGCGGCGTCCCGCTCATCACCCTGCTGTTCATGGGGCGGCTGATTCTGCCGTTCTTCGGGGCGGGGATGCAGAATGTTGACCTGCTCATCCGCATCATGGTGGTACTGACGCTGTTTACCAGTGCGTATCTGGCGGAAGTCATTCGCGGCGGCCTGCAGACCGTCCCACGCGGACAGGTCGAAGCGGCACATGCGCTCGGATTGAACGACTTCTGGACCAATGTGCTGATCGTCATCCCGCAGGCGCTGCGGCTGGTCATCCCGGCGATCATGGGACAGGCTGTCAGCCTGTTCAAGGATACATCGCTGGTCTACATCATCGGCCTGTACGAACTGGTCGGCACGATGGGTCAACTGTTGAGCGACAGCCAGACCGGTTACCTCATGTTCCCGCGTGAAGGTTACCTGTTTGTCGGGTTCGTATTCTTCATCTTTAGTTACATCATGGCGGAAGCCAGCCGCAGTATCGAGAAAACCGGCTCCGGCGCGATCCGCCGTGAAACCGTATAGCAATCCGGTAACAGCAGCAAACAGGTAAAAAGCCGTCAGTAATCCGTTTAACGAATTTCTGGCGTATAGGGTACAG
>CAYNDH010000131.1:2625-3802 GCA_964395665.1 uncultured Anaerolineaceae bacterium | reverse complement strand
CAGGTAAAAAGCCGTCAGTAATCCGTTTAACGAATTTCTGGCGTATAGGGTACAGGTATCCTTAAGCAGCGTATACGCCGTTATGTTTATTTTCAGGAGTGTCCTTTTCCATGTCCGAGTATCTTGTACCGAGTACCATCGGTGATCCGATTATCACATGCCAGAATGTCAATAAGTGGTTCGGCGATTTCCATGTGCTGAAAGACATCAATATGCAGGTCGGAGAGCGTGAGGTGCTGGTGATCATCGGGCCGTCCGGATCGGGGAAATCAACCCTTATCCGCTGCCTGAACCGCCTTGAAGAACATCAGGAAGGCGACATCATCATCGACGGCATCCGTATGAGCAATGACCTGCGGAATATCAGCGCCATCCGCCGCGAGATCGGCATGGTATTTCAGCAGTTCAACCTGTTCCCGCATCTGACGGTGCTTCAGAATGTGACACTGGCGCAGCGCTATGTCCGCCGCCGCCCACGCGCCGAAGCCGAAGAAAACGCCATGCGCCTGCTGGAACGTGTCGGCATTCAGGAACAGGCCAGCAAATATCCCGGCCAGCTTTCCGGCGGACAGCAGCAGCGCGTCGCAATTGCACGGGCGCTGGCGATGCAGCCGAAGATCATGCTGTTCGACGAGCCGACTTCAGCCCTTGACCCGGAGATGATCAAGGAAGTGCTGGATGTCATGAAGGAACTGGCGCTTAGCGGTATGACGATGTGCGTCGTCACGCATGAAATGGGCTTTGCGCGTGAAGTGGCCGACCGCGTGATCTTCATGGACGGTGGCCGCGTGGTGGAGATCGGCACACCGGAACACTTCTTCGAGAATCCGCAGCACGACCGCACAAAGCTCTTCCTGTCGCAGATCCTCTGATCCATTTCTGCTCCAGCACAAACGAAAAGAGGCCTATATCGCATGGATATAGGCCTCTTCTGCTATCTATCAGCCTACCGGCAGCAGCCGGCGCTGACAGCAAAACGCTATGGCTCAAATGGTGGTGTGAAGACCAGTGTTTCCAGCATGGCACGTGTCAGAATGTCCAGCGGGACACTGTGACCTGCGGCGGCAGTTGCAGCCACATCGACATAACCCTGCCCTGCGTCAAGTTCGATCACGTAATAGATCGTCTCCGCTTCATCATCCGCCCACACCAACCGCTGCGCCGTCCAGCCCTGTAT
>CAYNDH010000131.1:0-2525 GCA_964395665.1 uncultured Anaerolineaceae bacterium | reverse complement strand
CGTGATGCTCAACATCAATCCCCATGCGGCGGCTGATCAGGAACGAACTTCGCCAGCCGATCGCGATCATCTTCTGCTGTGGCTCCAGCCCGGAACGCTGCGTAAAACCGGCGTGGCCGGTTCGCCTGGTCGCGCTGATACTGCTGTCTGATCCCAGTATGACCACCATATCACCGTTAAACGGCTCTTCATCGGGGACGGACATATGCCACTTCACCGGGACCTCAAATGCCAGCACCTCACCGATGCCAAACGAGAGTTCGATCATCTCCGGAATCGGATCACAGGCAAAGCCGATCACCTCAAGCTGATGGTTGAAATCACCCAACAGCGCGGTCGCCCTGCTCTGCTGTCCGGCGTCAAATGCTGCCTGCGCTTCATCGAGCAGATTCTGCACACCGGCCAGATCGAAATCACACGACTCGATGACACCCGCCGCATCTGTGACAGCGGCTTCAGGTGACGATGTCGCTTCTGTTTCCGCAGACGGTGCAGCAGACAGCGTGAAAGCCACTGTCAGCAGCAGGATCAGCCAGAAGCACAGCCACAGCGGGCGGCTCCAACTATTTCTGTGATTGATCAGCATCGTGTCTCACCTCATCCATAGGGATCGCAGGCTTGCAGGCTTAGGGTGCAGTCGAACCTGAAACCGGCGCGGTATAGCGAAGGGTATCCACGACAGCGTGTGTCACGGCATCCAGATGTTCCAGTGCTTCAACACCCCCCAGACCGATGATGATCGCATAGCTGGAACCGCGTTCGAGTTCCACGACGTACACCGCCGCATTCGACCCTTCCATGGAGATCCTGAAGGTCTGCGCCCGCCAGTCCTGAACGGTGAGCGGTTCGGGTTCCAGCAGAATCGCCTCTGGTGAGGAGTCCATATTCGTCATCAGGCTCTCGACAACAATATCGAGACTGACCTCGCCTGACCCCGTTGTCAACTGATTGACCGCACCCGGCCCTACCCACAGGATACCGATCACCATCTGATCATCACGCAGATTTGGGAAAGAAGCTGACGTGTTGGAAATGGCTTCCTGTGTCGTCCCGGTGATAAAGGACAGGCTGCCATCCGCTGAATTGACATCTTCAGGTCGGGTGACCCACCCTTCCGGGATACCAATCGTCAGAATATCACCGATGGCGGTTTCCACCAGATCGGGGATCGGCTGGCACTCAAAGCGCACAGCGTTGACTGCGGCACGGACATCGTCCAGTAACGAGACTGCTGTTTCGACATCCCCCGACGCAAAGACGGCCTCTGCCTCATCCAGCAGGCCGCGCACCGTGTCGAGATCGAAATCACAGACGTCACCCTCGTCGCTGGTATGCGGTTCGATCACGCTGGTTGCCACAGCGGTTGGCGCGGATTCATCCGTAGCAGCGGGTTCATCGGTCGCTATCGGCTCATCAGTAGCAGCGGGATCTTCCGTAGCGGCGGGTTCTTCCGTAGCGGATGGCTCATCCGTTTCAACCGGTTCATCGGTCATCACCGGCGCTTCGGTGGCATCAACGGTCGGATCTGCCGTCGGCTCTTCGGTCTGGGCCAGTGCAGGCAGCACCGCCCATAACATCATCGCCATGATCACCAGCCATAACCCGGATATCCCACGTAGATTACGACGATTCATCTAAAAACCTTTCATCAGTTGTTAGGGGCAGGTTCACTGTACAGACGATTTTCCCGCGTGGCAAGTTCCCGGCCTGCATACAAATGAAATCCTCAGGTACCAGGTGCGGTGTGATCTATCCGCCGCTGCCAGGCGACTTGTTCCGTCCTGCACAAATTGTGATGTGTTTCTCGCGCAGGTTTGGTAAAATAACGTCATAGTGTGAGAGTGGAACAGGAGTCTCTCGATGGCAAAAATTGGTTTATTCTACGGAAGCAACACAGGCAACACCGAATATGTTGCCTATCAGATCAAGGAAGAGTTCGACAAGATCGACGCCAACGCGGTCGAAATTCATAACATCGGTGCGACTTCAGTCGATGAGATTCTGAAGTACACCTATCTGATCTTCGGCATCCCGACCTGGAATACCGGCGAACTTCAGGACGACTGGGCCGCCTTCTGGCCGAATCTGGGCAGTATGGATTTCAAGGGTAAGAAGGTCGCGATCTTCGGCCTGGGCGATCAGAACGGCTACGGCTTCAATTTCCTTGATGCCGCCGGGATGCTGGCCGATGAGGTCATGAAGCAGGGCGGCCAGGTACTCGGCCTGTGGGAAACCCAGAACTATGAGTTTGCCGAGTCGAAATACACGATTGAGGATCACTTCCTTGGTCTGGGTGTGGATCAGGACGGGCAGGCGACGATGACTCCCCCGCGCATCCAGAAGTGGATCAAGCGTGTGAAGTACGAGTTTGGTATCTAAGAACCTGTTTGAATATTCAGAAAACCTGCTCTGAATGTTATAGAAACAGCGGACAACGACATGCAGGCATGTTCAGGCGTTGTCCCTACAAGGTGCATAAATGCACGGTGCATAAATGCACATGCTGAATGTAGGGACAGGGCCGC
>CAYNDH010000130.1:0-12951 GCA_964395665.1 uncultured Anaerolineaceae bacterium | reverse complement strand
CGAAGAGATGCTGCGCAACGACAAGTTCACCAGCATTCACATCGAAAAGCATGAGCTTGAAGCCCGCGACACCAAACTGGGGCCGGAAGAAATCACTTACGACATCCCCAATGTCGGTGAGGACGCACTGAAGGATCTCGACGAATTCGGTATTGTCCGCATCGGTGCGGAAGTCGGCCCGAATGATATTCTGGTCGGTAAAATCACACCGAAGGGCGAAAAAGAACTCAGCCCTGAAGAAAAACTGCTGCGCGCCATCTTTGGTGAGCAGGCCCGTGAAGTGAAGGACTCGTCCCTGCGCCTGCCCCACGGGGAACGCGGCAAGGTGGTCGATGTCAAGACCTTCACCCGTGAAGAACATCGCGATCTGCCCGCTGGTGTCGAGAAGATGGTGCGTGTCAGTGTGGCACAGCGCCGTAAGCTCACCGTCGGCGACAAGATGGCAGGCCGTCATGGGAACAAGGGTGTTATCTCGCGTATCGTCGCCATTGAAGACATGCCATATCTCAACGACGGCACACCAGTGGAGATCATCCTGAACCCGACCGGTGTTCCTGGTCGTATGAACCTTGGTCAGGTGCTGGAACTGCATCTCGGCTGGGCAGCGGATCGTCTCGGCTTCCGTGCGATCACGCCCGTGTTCGACGGCGCGAAGGAAACGGACATCCGTGCTGAACTGATGCGCGCATGGGCCATTGACTACATCTGGAAGGATGTGGCGAACCGTGCCTTCGAATGGGTCCAGCAGTTCGAATACACCGAAGAAGACCTTGAGGATGACGACGAAGTCCGCAAGCTGTACGTCTACAACTGGGTACGCGAATCGGGTCGCTATGATCTCGATCTGCTGGCCGCCAATCCGACCTATATGCGCCGCGTCGTGATGGCCGAATGGCTGCGCGAATATGGTGCTGATCCTGAAGATATCCTGATCTTCGATAACGATGGCCTCAAGCCGGAAGATCGCACGCGCCGCGACACCAACGCGATCAACACACTGGTTCGCCTGTGGATCAGCGTTTATGCGCCGTATATCGAATTACCCGCGGACATCGCAGGTGATGAACTGCTGCGCTATGCCGACCGCGCCATGTTTGAAACCGGTCAGGCCCTGCCGCTGTATGGCAAGCACACCCTGTACGATGGCCGCACCGGCGAAGCCTTCGATAACTCGGTGGCTGTGGGTTATGTCCACATGCTGAAGCTGGCGCATCTGGTCGAAGACAAGGTCCACGCCCGTTCGACCGGTCCGTACAGTCTCGTCACACAGCAGCCGCTGGGCGGCAAGGCGCAGTTCGGTGGTCAGCGCTTCGGTGAAATGGAAGTGTGGGCACTGGAAGCCTACGGCGCAGCCTATACACTTCAGGAAATGCTCACCGTCAAGTCGGATGATGTTCAGGGCCGCGTCAAGACCTATGAAGCCATCGTCAAGGGCGAGCCGATTGAAGAACCCGGCATCCCGACCAGCTTCCGCGTGCTGGTGAAGGAACTCCAGAGCCTTGGCCTCTCGGTGGAAGCGATCAGCGACACCGGCGAGATCAGCCGCTTCGGTAAGGATGACGAAGGCCAGCGTCAGCCGCGCATGAACACCAGTATGCTCAGTGTCACGCCGCAGGAAGGCACGGACTAACGCCTGACTGACAGGTATCACTGACCAGTCAGATATTCCAACAGGGCGAATGGTGGGTTACAGACCCGGCCACTCGCCCTGTTTTTTTGCCTGATACCCACAAATAAGCGATAAACATATTCCAATACAGCCGTGTCTCTCAACCGTGATTTCACCTGAAGGAGAAAGCCGATGAGCTTAGAGGACATCAACTGGTGGGTCGTGCTGGCGGGCTGCTGTGTGCTGCCCGTGGTGATTCTCACCGCATTATTTGCCGTCCTGATCCGGCGTGGACAGCGCTGGCTCACCCCGGACGAGTCACAGCTTCGCGAACAATACGAGCAGATGCGCACCGCTAATCCGAATGCCAACCCGCAGCAGTTCGTCGATCGCATCATCCGTCGTCAGGCGGTGCGTTCCGGGCTGGTAGGTGCGATCACCAGCGTCGGTGGACTGCCCTTCCTGCCCATCGGCCTCGCGCTGGATATGTACTCGTCATCCCGCATCCAGAGCGCCACCCTGCATTTCATCGGATGGGCATTCGGTGCGGACAGCAACGCCGAGATTCTCAACCTCAGTCAATCACTGGTCCTGCGCGAAAGTGATGTCACCGGCTTCGTCATCGCCCGCAGCCAGAACATCAGCCAGCGCCTCACCCGTCAACTGCTGGAGATGCTGGCAGGCAAAGCCTTCGCTAAAGTGATTCCGGGCATCGGCCTGATCATCGGCTTCGTGGTCAATTACTTCATCACCCGTGGCACCAGCCGCCTGGCCGCCGAGTATTATGCGCGCACCCTTCAACCACCTGCGACCACATCAGCTCCACCTGCACCATGACCTGATGGAAAGCAGAAAATCAAAAAGGCGGCATACCGGTCTGATCCGGTATGCCGCCTTTTTGTGATTCACAGCTCAGTGAAACTTACTGCGGGTTCAGCTTGATCACGAAACGTGAAATCGTCGTGCCATCTTCCATCATCGCCTGGCTGCTTACGGCGAAGTCCATCACATTGGCGATATGATGAAGCAGATCGACCAGATCATCAATCACGTCCTGCATCGGATCATCGGACTGGTAGCTACTACCAATCAGCATCATACCACCGGTGGATGCAGACGGAGTCGCTTCGTCCGGCTCATCCGTCAGGGTTGGGACGTCGGTCAGCGTCGGGACATCAGTCGCCACCGGTTCATCGGTCAGTGTCGGGACGCCCGTTGCAGTGGGGGCTTCAGTCTCAATCGGCGCATCGGTCAGCGTGGGAACGTCCGTCACGGTCGGGACATGAGTCGGCGTCGCCAGCTCCGCAGTGGCCTCTGGCGGAACGGTGGGCAGGAAAGGTGTCATCGTGGGGAAGGTCGGTGCAGGTGTGTACTGAGCAGGAGGAACCGCCATCGGGACAAAGACCGGATCAGCATAGTATGCTGTGACGGATTCGAAAGCCATCGCCGTAAAGAACGAACTCACAAAGGTCGTCAGCACATCGCTATCTCCATAGAAGACAGCATAGGCGTCTGGCAGGATGTACTCACTGCCGCGCTGATAGACCTCATTCGTATCCAGACCGGCTTCGCCATTCAGCACCGTTTCCACGACATTCAGCGTGCCGAACACAAACACCTCATCGTTCACACCAAACGCCAGATCCAGCACAAGCTGATCGTTTTCACCGATGTAATCCACCAGGCGGATATGGGTCGCATCTGCGCCGTTGATCGTGATCTGCTCGACATCGACATTATTATCACGCTCAGCCACCTCAGCCAGCGTATTCAGCGCGACGATCCGCTCCGAGACTTCTTCATAGAAGGCATACGCCCGTTCGGCATCACCGACTTCGATCACCCCGCCGAAATCCAGATGATCGATGACGTCCTGCTGCTGACCCGCAGCGGGTGCGCTTCTCAGGTCCTGCGTGTACCTATCGACCAGCGGCAGGACATCCGCACGGCCAAAGAAGGCATAATCGCCCGTCGTCCAGCTCAGGATATCTTCATCCAGATCGAACCCTGTGATCCGCACACCGGCGCGCATGATGTCACTGAACGCCACATCAGGGTTCATCGTGGGCATGTCGAATTCGCTCTGATACATCGTATAAAAGCGATCCATCATGTCGAAGGTCTGGTTGAACATGCTGGTCAGGTCACTGTACTGTATAAACCCAGACATATCCGCCGGGATGAAGCGGACAAAGTCCGGATCTATGCTCGTCATATCCATCGTCAGCGGGACCTCACCGGCAAGCTGTACAGCATCGAACACCAGTGTGTAATCATCAATGATAGTCACGCCGAACAGGAATGCGCCGATACTATCGAACAGTTCAGCCGCCATCGGCTCATCACCCATAGTTTCGCGCATATCTTCCGATTCCAGCAGTACGGGCAGATCCACAAACGCCGTGATGTGATAGGCGGATTCAGGCATTGCTTCCCATGCCTGTGTCCAGTTCGCATTATCCAGCAGCGAAGGCCCTTCCGGTGCGGCTGAGGTATCGGTGATGTCACCTTCAACCATCACCAGCTTGTCATCCTGCACAATGACCATCCGACCCCGCATACTGAAGACGGTGGCCTCATCATCTTCTTCGATCGAGTCCCACTGATCGCTGCCGAACCACTTCTCGAAGAACTCACGGTCGGTAATATCCGCCACCAGCCTGAACGTCATCTCTTCATTTTCAAAGTCCAGATGCACGCCGACTGATGCATAATCCCCCAGCGCGGCGTACAGATCACCCAACGTCTCGTCCGCCAGCCCCGGCCCGATGGATTCTTCCAGTATGGCTCTCAGGCTGGAGGGTCCCGTAAAATTGGGGGCAGTCGTAACGACATTGCGGTAAATCTGATCGATCTGATCAAAGTGATCATCGCTGACCAGGAATTCAGCGTAAAAGAAGGTATCTTCAGGGTAGTAAAATGCGAGGGAATTGCGACCGGCGCGGTCTGGTGCAGCGTGGAGTACAGCACCCCCCAGTACCAGAATGCCAGCCAGCAGAAACATCACTTTCATGGTGATTTTACGCATCTGTCATCTCCTTTGATTATCGAGATACAACGCAGCACAGGCAGATCGCCAGTACAGCAGCAAATCAGCAGCAGGTATAGAGACATACCAAGGACATGCTAAACCGGCTTCAGCATGTCTGTCTACAGCTATTATACGTAGCCTGGCGTGTTTTCGTTCCCATTAGGGCTATGTTACAATCGGCAGTTGACCCTCAGATGAACGTTATCGGAATTCTGCATGAACGAAGATCACGTCAATAAATCATCCCCGCCTCCGTCCAGTACCGCCAATAAACCGCCCGAAGATCTGGTCTGGTCATACGGTGGCTATCGCATCAACGCTGGCAACTTCACGACCGCAATGGTGCACTTCTACCGCGCCGAGATCCAGCGTGCCAATGTCTGGCGCACCCGTCTGGATGTCACGACGAACTGGGCGGTCATCTCCACCGGCGCGGCGCTGAGTTTCGCCTTCGGGGATACCAATGTGCACCACAGCGTCATCCTCATCCTTGCGCTGCTGATCTCGCTGTTCTGCGTCATTGAGGCCCGCCGCTATCGTTACTATGAACTGTGGAGCTACCGTGTGCGCCTGATGGAAATCGACTTTTACGCCGCGATGCTCGTCCCGCCCTACCGCCCCCGTTCGGACTGGGCAGCACGCCTGGCTGACAGCCTGCGGAACGCCAATTATCCCATCACCTATCTGGAAGCGTTCGGCCATCGACTGCGGCGCAACTATCTGTGGATTTACCTCATCATCGCTATGGCATGGATCGCCAAGCTCCTGCTGAACTCTTCGCCTGATTCAGTCCTGACGCTGGAAAGTCTGCTGTCCCGTGCGCGGATCGGCGTCCTGCGTGGGGAAATTGTGTTTGGATTGGTGGGACTATGGTTTGCGGGCCTCACCCTTCTGGCGCTCATCACACGCTCCAGTACTCGTTCTCTGGGCGAGCTTCAGCACCAGTCTGATGATATTGTCCGCACAGTGACACAGGGCATTGTTCAGGATCAGGCTGATCAGGCAGCAAGAGCCGGTGAAGAAGCAAGGGCGGCAGAAGCAAAAGCCGCTGAAAAAAGCCCCGGCCAGCAGCGTTGAATCCGCAGGCCGTTACAGCAGGCCGTTACAGCGGCTTCTGCTGCGCCAGACATCAGCCGCTAAACCACCCGCCCGCGATACTGTTCCGCGATGGTCGGCAGCAGGTAATCGTTAAACGCCGTATCGACATCATATTTCGGGTTCCATCCCCAGTCCTGCCGTGCAGCACGGTCTTCAACCACCGCCGGCCAGCTATCTACAATATCCTGACGTCCGGGGACGGGATTATAATCAATCTCCGCATCCCTGAAGGCCGCCTGCACCCGTTCGGCGACCTGCTCCGCCGAGAGCGTGAAGCTGGTTACGTTATAGACCGACCGCCGCAGGTCCTCCCATGGGGCCACAGCGATCTTCAGCAGGGCATCAATTGCATCGGGCATCACCATAAAAGGCATAGCGGTATCTGGCCGGACAAACGCCGTATACAGTTCGCGTTTGGCCGCCGCATGGATCATCTCCGGAGCGTAATCACTCGTTCCCCCGCTCGGCAGGGTCGTCGCGCTGATCAGGCCGGGAAAACGCACACAGCGAAAATCGACATGCCGGGATTCAGGTTTATTCGCTAACTGTCCGTAATGCAGCGAATAGTAACGGCCAAGGTGTTCACAATACAGCTTGTTACAGCCGTACATGGTGATCGGGTTCAGGTATTCATCTTCCTGTACCGGCGGCGCCCCAGCCTTGGTTTGCAGATCCGGCATCCCGTACACCGCAACCGAACTGGGGAAGATGAACTTCACCCGCTCGTCACGCCAGCGCCCCTGATCCATTGCCAGATGAAGCAGATTGATCGTCCCCTGTACGTTAACCCGGTGCGCGGACTCTGGCCGGAACTCACTGTGTGTCGAAAGCAGCGCCGCCAGATGATAAATAGTGTCGATCTCATACTCACTGGCAAGCATATCGAGCAGGCTGGTATCAAGGATGTCTCCGACAATTGCGGTATCAATATACGGCTGCATCTGGGCGTCGATGCCGCGCACATCAAGGACGATCACCGGCAGTTCCTGCTGATCGTGCAGTTGCTTGATCAGCCCATGTCCGACTTCCCCGTTAGCGCCAGTAATTAAAGTAACCCGTTTCCTCATATCGCTGCTTCTCCTTGTGTGCTTCGTCTGTGTGGCGCGTAGATGACGCACTCATTCAACCACAAACCCGGCAATCCGGCTACCGATTTCAGGGGGTTTTTGGTGCAGGTCGCTCTGCTTGCCGCTCTGTCCGCCGCATTCTTCCGAAAGAATTTACGCTGTCCACATACCAGACCTTAATTTCACTGAGTGACCTGTTGCCAGAACGTGTATAATAGGAGTGCTTCACCTCAACCGATCACCGAAGTGACAAAACGGATGCTCAATTTTATTCATCAGGCAAAACGCGCCTGCGGAAAATTTATCCCTGTCTTGCTGCTGACCCTGACAGCCGGTGCGCTGACAGCCTGTGCGCCGGTTTCGACCATGAACCAGATCACATCCACCGATTCCGTCGGTGAAATCGTCATTCGCTATCCCAACGGATGGAATGACATCGCAGAATACAGCACGATTGCGGGGCGACAGCAGGTGACACTGACACCCGCTGACCGTGAGCGGATTAATCAGACCGGAGACTTCAACACACTGCCGCTGGTACGCATCAGCTATGAGCGCCGTTCGGATACGCCCTTGAGTGAAAACCAGTCGTTAGCGGAATATGGGCTGCGCTTCGTCTCTGAACGGTGGCCGCAGATTGATTTCGAGCCATCACAGCTCAGGCAGATCAGCGCACGTGCTGCTGTTTCATTTGAGGGGACTGATTCTGTCAGCGACACTGCTTATCGAGTGACGATTGTCGATTACATCTCAGGCGATGGTATTCTGATCGCCGCGCTGACAGCCCCGGGCAGCATCTCAGCCTATACCGACGCCTATGATCTGATGCTCGAAAATGCGCGACTGGTTATCCGCAGCGTTCCACCGCCGACCACTCAGCAGGCGGATCAGGGTGACAGCGCATTCGATCTGATCTTCCAGAACACCGAGACCCCGGCCCCGGATGCGACCGGGATTGCGCCCGAATCTTCTGCTGAAGTACAGCCACCGCTGTTTGATCCGGAAACAACTGCCGAACCGCCGTTACCTCAGGATCTCGGCGGCGTCGGGCTGGAGCCAACGGAGCCTGCAACCGTCACCAGAGGAAGTATCGAAACCGATACCACAGCAATCACGGCTGAAGCCGGGACGGGCCTGATCACCCTGACACGCGGCGTTCAGGTTCAGGCTCCCGACGGTTGGGCGGCCAGCAGCAATGGTCAGACGAGTCTCACACTGGTGGATGGCACACAGACCGCCGATGCATTGCTGACCGCTGAAACACTTCCTGATGGAGAAGCCCTGATCACGGTTGAGATTGGCACACTCGAAGAGGTCTTCCGTCAGACTCGCGGTGGTTTTACGCTTGAGCACTGGCTTACAAATGAACTGGGTTTACTGATAACTATGGGCGGGGCTGCTGCACAGTCCGGCGACATTGAAACCGTGATGCTGGATAATGATCAGATCGGCATCGGCGCACTGGTCACTACACCGCGCTATGATCGCTATGTGATCGTCGGCGAGGTGGGGGGCGGGCTATATAAGCGCATCCAGCTTTATACCGCGCCCGGCGAATTCGACCGGTATCAGCCTGTCTTTCTTCAGATCGCCGCTTCGGTCCAGCCAGCGTCTCGCTAGGTTCTGTTGACGTTTCGGTTATCATGCGACTCTGTAAGCCAGTTTTGTGTAGGGGCGGACCTGCGATGTATCGCCGTGTCCGCCCGCTATAACCCACAGTCGGCGGGCGATGACGCAGCATCGCCCCTACAAATGAGCCATTTTTGCAAATGTCAACACAACCTAGTTAACACGCCGTCAGCCAGATCTTACCAGGCCATTCGCCGGATTTCGTCCAGTCAGCTTTCACATAACAGGCAATAGAATTATTCGATTATTTCAAGTGCTTTTAACAAAGCATTTTTAAGTGAGTGGTTAGCAATTAGCTCAGAGATGAGGAGTCAATATGATGACGTTACACCTTTGGCATAATCTCACCCCCGGCCCCCAACTGCCGGATATCGTTTATGCCGTTGTTGAAGTGCCGAAGGGCAGCCGTAATAAATACGAGTACAGCAAGCGCGCCGGTGTGATTAAACTCGACCGCGTGCTTTACAGCCCCCTTCACTACCCGGGGGATTATGGCTTTATCCCGCAGACATATTTCGAAGATGGCGACCCGATGGACATCCTTGTCATGATGAATGAGCCGACCTTCCCCGGCTGCGTGATCGAAGCGCGCCCGGTCGGGATGCTCAAGATGATCGACAAGGGTGAGGCAGATTACAAGGTGCTGGCAGTGCCGGCAACCGACCCTAACTTCGACGAATATCACGATCTGGACGATCTGCCCAAGCATTTCCAGAAGGAAGTCCAGCACTTCTTCATGGTTTATAAGGAACTTCAGGGCACACAGTCACGTAACGAAGGCTGGGTCAATGCCGGGGCAACCAAGGAAACCATTGAGGCATCTATTGAAAATTATCGCAAGAACTTCCCACATGGGCAGGGTGTTTAGCCCTCATCCCGCCTGAGCGTTTCAAAGCTTCGGGACTTGAATCAAAACAGGGATGCGTACTGCGTCCCTGTTTTGATTCAACGAAAAGCAATGTCCGAAATGCCTACGCCTTCTGCGGGTAAAGCTGCAAGGTGAGTTCGCGCAGTTTACTGGGACTCACCGGTTTGATCAGCAGACAGTCCTGTCCAGTGAGCTGACCTGGCAGGGTTTCGGCCAGCAGAGAGTTGGCGGTCGCGATGATAATCGGCGTATCGTCAAAGCGCCGATCACCGCGAAGCTGTTTATAGATATGCTGACCAGAGACATAGGGTAGATTAAGATCGAGTACAATCAGATCGGGGACCGTCGTCTCAAGGCGATCAACGGCGCTCTGGCCGTCGATTAAACGCTCCACCCTGAAATTCGACATCTCCAATGCGGCGGCGTAAATATAGCCAAGCTCCACATTGTCTTCGATAATATAGGCAACTCTCTGGGTCATTCCAGCACCAAGCTTTCAATTCTGTCACTGAAATAAATAGTAACACAACTGTGGGTTAATTCTGCGTAAAGTTATCTGAAAGGAGTAAATTTATGAGCGCAGCTATTTTCCGACCGATTGCTTGACATTTTGGACGGATGCTGTGAAAATTTACACAAATACCCGATTTAAGGTGATGAACGATGACAGACTGGGAATCTGCAATTGATAAGCTGCTGCGCGACGCACAGCAATCTGAGGAGTGGAAAAATCTGCCCGGTGAAGGTCGTCCACTTGCGATGGATAACGACCGCCACACCCCGGCTGATCAGAGGATGGCCTTCAAGATCCTCAAGGACAATGACATGGCCCCTTCATGGATCATGGATGGTAAGGAACTGGAAGCGAAACGGGAAAAGATCGAGAGGCAGATCGAAAACACCCGCAAATCATCATCCGCCCCTACACAGACGCTTCGCGATGCCGTCCGGGAATTCAACAATCAGATCCTGAGTTATAATCTGAAAGTCCCACCCGGTATCACCCACAAGCGCTTTATTGATCTGGACCGGCTGCTTTCTGCATAACACACAACAGTATATAGTCGATCGGCTGATCGCTGATCGATTGAATTTCAGAGGGTTTTCCGAGTATTCAGAGAACCTGCTCTGAATCTTCTGGAAACGCCAGCCAAAGACAGACAGCCTTATTCAGATGTTATAAGTGGAAGGCCGGGCCGGAAAAATCCGGCCCACACCGATAACCACTATTCAGCGATACGCCAGAGGCTATCTGAATATTCAGAAAACTGTTCTGAATTTTATGGAAACGCCGGACACGCTGAAGCTTGTCCCTACAAGGTGCATAAATGCACGATGCATGAATGCACGATGCATAAATGCATAATACGTGTCATGCAGGGACAGGGCGCCATTGCAAGCAATGCGGCCCTGTCCGGGCCTGTAACCAATTTTCAGATACGCGCTAGAGTTCGTTATCTCTGGCGGTGGTCTTGCTGACGTCCTTATTCTCGCTGGCGCCGTCGTTCAGGCCCTTGCGGAAGTTCGACACGGCACTTCCGAGTTCCCCACCAATACGTGAAACACGGCCAATTCCAAAGACCAGGAGTACAATGACGAGAATGATCAGGAGTTCTGGTAAACCGGGATTCATAATCTTATTCCTTGCTCGCTGATAACACGTTTTCCTTGACGATCGGGGCTATTATAACACGCTATGGTTAATGCGCATGATATATGGTATCTGAGAATGCAACCAAAAACTGAAGAGGATGCAGAACGCCACCCATGTACAGCCGACTGAAAAACCGTTTATATGATCTGAATACCAGTTTCTGGTTTGTCCCGCTGGTGATTACGCTTGGCGGGATCGTACTCGGTCAGGCGATGATCGCGCTGGATCGCAGGGCGAACTTCACGCTGGAACGCTTCATCAGTGCGTCGTATCTTCAGGAAGCAGAAGCTGCACGGGCGCTGCTGGCGACCATCGCATCGACGACGGTGACACTGGTGGGACTGGTATTTTCGATCACCTTTGTGGCGCTGGTGCTGTCATCTCAACAGTACGGCCCACGGATGCTGGAAAACTTCACCCGTGACCGGCATTCGCGGCTGGTGGCGGGGCTGTTTCTGGCGACGTTCCTGTACTGTACGATTGTCGCGGGGGCGATACAGGAAAACGAACCGGAATTCAGCATTCCACAGGTAGGCGTGCTGGTCGGGCTGGTGCTGGGGGCGATCTGTGTAATGACGCTGATCTATTACATCCACCATCTGGCGAACTCGATCCGCTCGGAATACATTGTAGAGCGCGTCTCGCTCGACCTGCGCTATCTGATCGACCACCTGTACCCGGAAGAAATCGGCGTGGAGCCACCTGCGGATTATCGCCCGCCGATGCTGACGCATTACCAACACATCCCGGCACGCCAGAGCGGATACTTTCAGAACGTGATCGGGAATGACCTGATCCGCACGGCACAGCGCCATCATGTGATCCTTGAACTGGAATACAGCCCCGGCGAATTCGTGCTGGTCGGGACGCCGCTCGTGACAGTTTACGGTGACGTCAAGCAGATCGAAGGGCTGCGGCGCGAGATCCATGACGCGATTGACCTGAGCCGTGAACGGACGATGGAACAGGATGTGCGTTTCGCCTTCGACAAGCTGATCGAGACGGCGGTGCGCTCACTATCGGCGGCGATCAATGATCCGATCACGACCATGATGTGCCTTGACCGGCTGGCCGAAGGGCTGATCTATCTGGCGCAGCATGGCAACGGACAGCGCTACCGGCTGGACCAACACGGTGACCTGCGCCTGATCGTCGAGCGACCGGTGACCTTCGTTGAGATGGTCGGCGTGGTCTTTACCCCCATCCGGCGGCATGGCAGGCATGATCTTGATGTGATGCTGCATATCCTGCGCGTGCTGCGCCGGATGGGATCGCAGGCCCGGACACCGGAAAATCAGCAGGCGCTGCGTGAACAGGTGGCGCTGATCCGCGAACAGAGTGAGGCTGCGGGAAGCTATCTTCCGGCGGAACTGGCGGTGATTTACCAGCACTGCGACCGTACCGAGCGCTGGTTGACACTGGATGCGCCGGATGGGGACGATCCCGCAGACGATGTGAATGAGACGTATACCTCACGGGATTGAGGCTGGCGTCTCCATTGCAGCGGCGGCGGCGGCGGCGCTATTTTTTAGTGCCGCCGCTGTTGTCGCTTGTTGCTGCTTGTAGCAACTTGCAGTTGCTGCTGCCGCACTGAATTTTTATGCAGCAGCAGTATTGTGCTGCAATTTCCCTGAGCGTATGAAAAGCTGCTGTCATTGGGCCGTTCCACGGAATGGCGAGATGATCAGCGGATGTCTATTTTAGCACAGATGTTCGGTTTGTGCGGTTAGAATATGCAAACACACCTCACCCCTAAATGCCCTGTCCGATTATCAGCATGGGCGCAATGAACCTCACCCCTCAATCCCCTCTCGGCGCGATAGGACTGCGCTACGGAGAGGGGAGGACTTTTACATCTTCGGCGACCTGCTTTTCCCCCTTTCCCTCTGAGCGAACGACAGATGCTCTTCTCGTCGGTAGCGGAATGGGTAGCATTCTAGCAATGCCGGGACAGGGCGAGGGACAGGGGTTTTTCGGCCTTAAAATCCCTTAACC
>CAYNDH010000129.1:0-13379 GCA_964395665.1 uncultured Anaerolineaceae bacterium | reverse complement strand
TAGAGGAAGTCAGTGGATACGTCATTGTGTTGTAGGGACGCCCGACGGGGCGTCCGCCGTGCTAACCTCGCTACCGATACAGCAGATACTCCGCAGTGGCCTGTGAAAACTGCTGATGGAAGGCCGGCCAGTCCGCAATGATGTCTTCAATCGGTGCGTCAGCATCCAACTGTGCCCGGACATCCGTGCTTCCGATCAGGCGGTCGAAGTGCTGAATCTCACCAATGGCAGAGGCATAAGGCGGCAGCCATGCGAAATGATCCGGATACAGCCGCTGGATCGTGCGGATGATGTGCAGCCAGACCACAAGCGGGCGATAGGCGGTTAGATCCGTGATATGGACCTGAACACCGCCGCACGCTTCGCCCTTGAATTTGCTGTTGTTTGGCTGAAACAGATGAGGCCGGAAGCGCACACCGGGCAGATTCAGTTGATGAAGCGCCGCCGCCAGATCCCAGCCGTCGATAAACGGCGCACCGACCACCTCAAACGGCAGCGGCGTGCCGCGCCCTTCCGACAGCGTTGTGCCTTCGATCAGACATGCGCCCGGATAATGCAGCGCGGTGACAAAGTGCGGCATATTAGGTGATGGTGGGACAAACGCCCGCCCGATGGCATCCCACTTCTGATCACGCTGCCAGCCGTCACACGTGATAACCGATACATTCGCCGGGCTAAGATTCCAGCGGCTATTGATCATCACCGCCATTTCGCCAATCGTCATGCCGTGCTGAACTGGGATCGAATAGCGCCCTACGAGTGATGATAGGTTCGGATCAAGTGTGCCGCCGTCCACCGTCCCGCCCAGCGGATTAGGCCGGTCAAGGATCATGACATCGATGCCATGCTGTCCGCAGGCGTCGATGACATAGGTCAGTGTCCACAGGAAGGTGTAATAGCGGACGCCGATATCCTGTAAATCGCAGACCATGACATCGATCCCATCCAGCATCTCTGCTGTGGGCTGCATGGTTTCCCCGTACAGGCTGTAGACTGACAGGCCGGTGCGGGGATCGGTGGCGGTGCTGACGTGTTCGCCATCTGCCGCTGTCCCTGCAAATCCGTGTTCTGGCCCAAACAGCGCGGTCAGGTTGACATTCGCTGCCAACCTGAGGACATCATACGTCGTCGTCAGGTCACGGTCTACGGCGGTCAGATTGCTGAACAGTCCAACCCGTTTGCCGTGCAGCGCCGCGAAGCCATCATCTTTCAGGCGATCAATTCCGAAGCGCATCGTCTTATACCTGTACCGGAAGCTGACCTGAGGGTGTCACTTCACCTGTCAGCGCCATCGTGACCGCTTCAAGTGAAGGCAGGCTGTCTCCAGCCGTGCTGATAACCGTGCCATCGCTGATCAGGCTGGCATCATAGGGATTACGCAACGCCAGCAGGACGACCCGCGCAGAGGTATCACTCAGGGCACGGACGGCACTGGTCTGCGCTGTGTTGAGATGTGCGTTTCGTGTCGCCACAATCACCACATCCGCCTGATTGACCTGTTCACGTGTGCCGCTGACCTCCGCTTCGGCGGGTGTCGTCGGCAGGATAATGACTTCGACCTTCGGCAGCCGTGCGGAGATGAACGCACCAAGGCTGGTTCGTGTCTTCTCTTCCTGCACGATGCTGTCCACACCGGACGCGAATTCGACCAGCACAACCCGGCGCGGATCATCAGCCTGTATGGGCAGGGTACCCGCTTCTGTCCGCAGCGCAGTCAGCGCAGCTTTGGCCGCAGACAGCACGGTGTCGCGATGTTCGGACGTGTAGACTTGCGTGATGTTGGCTGGTTTGGCCGAAAAGCGGGCCTTGAGCGCCGCGATACGGGCATTGGCGGCGTTAACCTGTGCTTCTGATACATCCCCGCGCCGGACCGCTTCCAACAGGTGGTCATAGGCGGTAGACTGCTTGTCCGCCGTGTGTGAGAAGATGATGACATCGACACCCGCCTGCGCCGCCCGGACGACCGAACCGCTGACGTGATAGTGATCGTCGATGGCCTTCATCTCCATACAGTCGGTGGTGACAACGCCCTCAAAGCCGAGTTCATCGCGCAGCAGTGGCCCGATGATCTTTTCGGACAGCGTCGCCGGGTGTTCAGTATCCAGCGTGGTGAAGATGGTATGAGTCGTCATGACGGTCGCAAGGCCAGCCACAATTGCCTGACGGTAAGGCAGAAGATCAACGGCCATCAACTGCGCGACATCGGTATCCAGCCGGGGCAGTGCGAGATGGGTATCAATCGCGGTTGCGCCTAATCCGGGGAAATGCTTCGCGCAGGCTGCGACACCGTTCGCCTGAAAGCCACGGACCGCCGCGGATGCCAGCGCCGCCACGCGCTCATGATCGGCCCCGAATGAGCGCGTGCCGACCGTCGGATTATCGGCATTGTATGAGACATCGACTGACGGCGCAAAGGTCCAGTTGATGCCGAGTGCCTGCATTTCACGCGCCAGAATGCCCGAAACTTCTTCGGTGACGGCCTCTGCGTCGTGGCCGATGCTCGATAAAGCCATCGCGCCGGGGCTTTCGGTGAAGCCATCGCGCAGGCGGGCGACCGTTCCGCCTTCCTGATCGATCGCGATCATTAGCGGATATTTCGCCGCCGAGTGAAGCTGTGCTGTCAGTTCTGCAAGCTGTGCAGGGCTTTCGACATTGCGTGCGAACAGGATCACACTGCCGATACGTCCGGCACGCAGCCATTCGAGAAAGTATTCAGGGGCGGTCAGGCCATGAAATCCGCCCATCAGCATCTGACCGACACGATCTTCAATACTCATGGAATCAGTGGAATCAGTGGAATGCATAGAAGTAGTCACGGGGGTTTTCTTTCTCCGCTTCAGGATTTAGAGATGTCTCAGACGTGCACGGAATTTATAACGATCCCCCCGATAGGCGGACTCCACATATTCAATCGGGCGCTGATCTTCAATATAGGTCACGCGGACCATGCTCAGGATGGGGCTGTTGACTTCGACCTTCAGCATCTGCGCTTCTTCAGGGGTTGCCAGCCGCGCCCCCAGTTCCTGATTGGCATACACCAGCCGGATGTTGTAATGTGTCCGCAGCACGTGATAAAGCGACTCGCGCTCAAAATCGAACCGTGCGAGCAGATCAGGGCAGTGCGACGCCACCAGATGCGAGACTTCCAGCGCGACGGGTTGTTCATTCGCCAGCCGAACCCGACGCAGCATCACCAGTGACGCGCCTACCGGGATCTGTAAAGCCTGCGCCAGTCTGCCGCTGGCCGAGATGATCCGGGCATCCAGTAACCGGCTGCCAGGACGCTGTCCACGCTTTTCGATGTCTTCAGAAAAACTGGTCAGCATATCCAGCATCTGATTGATCGGCTCATCGCTGACAAATGTCCCCTTGCCGACCTGTGTATAGAGCTTGCCTTCAAGCACCAGTTCCTTGATGGCTTTGCCCGCCGTCAGTCGGCTGACACCGAACTGTTCCGAAAGGCCGCGTTCTGAAGGGATGCGGTCATGCGGGGCCAGTTCACCGGTGTTGATTTTGTACAGGATATATTCCTTGATCTGCTCGTAGTAAGGTTGGGATGATTTTGCTTTCAACATCAGTAGTATTTACCGCTTCTGGCCTGTTACGCCCTATTGGTAAGCCGCATGACAAGGACTGCCCCGATAATCAGCAATAATCCAAGGGCACTGCTGCAGATGCTGACCACAAATTCGCCGCTATCACCGGGCTGTACCAGAGCGGAACACAGCCCCGCTGCAAAGATGAAGCATCCGATCTGGAAGAAACCGCGCAGCGCATCATTATTCATCATGCTTCATACGGGATCAGGGTTCCGGATTGCTGTAATGGCAGGCAGGCCGCTTCCTGATTGAAACCATCCACTCCAGCCAGCTCCGGGACGATGGCATCACACAGCCCCGGCTGATAAAACGGGCAGCGCGGATGAAAGGCACATCCCGGCGGGATAGACAGCAGGCTTGGGATATCCTCGGAACGCAGCTTCATCGGCTGCTTCCGTCGTGTAATATCAGGGTCTGCTTCCGGGACTGCCGAGAGCAGGGCGCGAGTGTATGGGTGGGCCGGGTTCGCGATGACATCCTGTGTGCGGCCCATTTCGACGATCCGCCCCAGATACATCACGGCGATCCGGCCTTCCCATGCGAAATATTTCGCCAGCGCGAGATCGTGTGTAATCAGCACAATTGACACCCGCAGCGAATCACGCAGATGATGCAGCATCTTCAGAATCCCGATACGGATGCTGACATCGACCATGCTGACGGCTTCATCCGCCACAATCAGGTTAGGATTCACGGTCAGGGCGCGGGCGATGCTCACACGCTGGCGCTGTCCGCCGCTAAGCTGATGAGGGAACTTGTTGACGATGTCGCCCGGTGGTGTGAGGTCCACCAGTGTCAGCAGTTCCCAGACACGGCGGCGCAGCTCGTTGCGGTCTTTGACCATTTTGTGCCGCTTAAGCGGAAAGCTCAGGATCTGGCCGATGGTGTGCGCCGGGTTCAGGGATGCGAACGGGTCCTGATGCACAAGCTGCATCGAGCGCCGGGCGATAGCCTGTTCTCTTGGCGGATAGCTTGCCATCGGCTTGCCGTTATACAGTACTTCGCCCTGTGAAGCATCCAGCAGGCCAGCGATGATCTTGCCGGTGGTTGTTTTTCCGCATCCGCTTTCACCCACCAGACAAAGCACTTCCATCGGGTGAATCGTCAGGTCGATGTCCTGCAGGACTGGGACGATATTGCGATCTTTCTCAAACGAACGATAGACATTTCGAAGTTCAACAAGTGGCTGCTGCATCACGGATAGATGACCTTTTCACGTTCTGCCCGGACCGCTTCATGATGGTGACAGGCGACGCCATGATTCTGATTGAATACGATAAACTCCGGCGGGACATGCGTGCAGACTTCGGTCGCAAATCGGCACCGTGGATGAAACTTACATCCCGGCGGCGGATCAATCAGGTCTGGTGGGCTGCCGGGGATGCTGTGAAGCTCTTCAGCGCCAGCACTCAGGCGCGGGGCTGCGTTCAACAGGCTTAGGGTGTAGGCGTGACGTGGATGATAGAACACCTCTTCCACCGGGCCGATTTCGACGAATTCACCTGCATACATGGTGGCGATGGTGTCCGCGATTTCAGCGGCGACAGCAAGGTCATGGCTGATAAAGATCACGCTGAAGTTGAGTTCTCGACGCAGTTCCTTCAGTACATCGAGAATCGAGCGCTGTGTCAGGATGTCCACAGCCGTCGTCGGCTCATCCATGATCACGATCTGCGGCCTGAGCAGCAGGCTGAGGGCGAGCAGTACCCGCTGGCGCATCCCGCCGCTGAGTTCGTGTGGATACGCACGGAATACACGCATCGGATCAAGGCGCACCTTTTCAAACAGGTCAAGGGCGCGTCGCCTGCTTTCTTCCTGATTTAAGCCGTGTGCCTTTCCTGTGTCATACACCATATCGGCGATGCGAATCACCGGGTTGAGCGAGTTCAGCGCACCCTGGAAGACCATCGACATTTCTGACCATAAAAAGCGCCGCATCCCCCTGTCTGACAATTTGAGGAGATTAATCGGCTTGCCTTGACGGTCTTTGTAAAGGATCTCCCCGCTCTCGATTTTCGCGGAGCGGGGGAGCTGACGGATCAGGGCCAGATTCAGCGACGACTTTCCGCAGCCGCTTTCACCGATCACCGCCAGCGTTTCCCCGGCGTGCAGGTCGAACGAGACATCCTTTACAGCCCGCACACGGCCACGCTCGGCCAGATAACTCATCGTCAGATTTTTGACACTCAGTACAACATCACTGCTGAGCTGCATCACTGTTCCTCATCATTACAGACTGCTGCGCAGGCGCGGGTTGAATATCTCTTCCAGTGACCGTGTAAACAGGATCAGCGAAAGCTGGAAAAGCGCGATTGCCATAATCGGGGCCAGCGGCATCATGATGGCATCAGGGTTATAGAATGCCCCCTGATTCTGCGAGTTCCAGATCATGATGCCCCAATCGGGTTCCTTCAGCGGCACCATGCCCAGAATGATCAGGCCGACCAGCGAATACATTGCGGTTCGGATCGCGAAAATGAAATTGATGGCAATATAGCTGACCATGTTGGGGAAGATTTCGCGCAGGATAATATGCCGCAGGCCGAGATCAAGTGTGATGGCGGCTTCGACATAATCACGTTCACGCAGGCTCAATACCTGAGCGCGGACAGCACGCATCAGTGCCGGCCAGCTTAATGCCGCGATCAGAACGGCCAGCATGAAGTTGCTGTTGAAGGTCAGAATACTGGCGAGCACCAACAGCAGCGGAAACTGCGGGATCGTCAGGATGAAATTTGACAGCGCTGAAAGGAGCTGATCCACAACCCCGCCAAGCAGGGCCGCCAGCGAGCCAAGGACCACGGCAATCGCCGTTGCCATCAGGCCAGCCTGCACCGCCGTGATGATGAGCGTCTGTCCACCGTAAACGATATGCGACAGAATATCCCGCCCCTGCCAGTCAAGTCCTAACGGGAATTCTTCTGAAGGGGGTTGAAACAGCGTGCGCGCATTTTCTGCACGACGGCTCATCTGTGGGCGGCCTTCATATTCGATAAAAAGTGGGCCAAAGGCCGTCATTATGACGAAGAATAGAATCCCCAGAAATCCAATGAAGCCGGCAGTATTTCGTACCAGAGAGCGTGTGGTCGCGCGTACACTGCGACCTAATGCCGCTGACTGGCGCAGGATAAATTCGGTGTTCGTCTCTGCAAAGTCTACTTCATCAATCGACTTGCGCGATGTGAAAGGGTCCTGACGGTTGACGTAAACATAGGAAATGACAACCGATGTGGTCAGGATCACCATTGGGACGCCGCCCAGAAAACCGCACGCGAATCCACTGAGGGCGCAGGCGATATACCCGATGATTCCGGGCTTTGGATACCGGTAGCGCAGACCAATCGCCAGCGGGATGAGGCCCAGTACCGCGCCGATGATCAGGCCGGTAGTGGTTGCAACTGTTTCAAAACCGATCATGCTGAAAACCGATCATGCTATGAACTGATCATGCTAAAGATAATTTTCAAATGGACTGCTTCTATCGACGTTTATCCAGACTGACACGCGGATCAAGCCAGCCAAGCATCAGATCTGCCAGAATATTGGATGCGATCACGCTGATCGTAATCACAAGGAAAATGCCCTGCATGGTGGTGTAATCGCGAGATGTGACCGCCCGTGCGAGCTGTAATCCAAGCCCGGGGTATTCGAAGTAGCGCTCGACGATCACACTGCCGCTTAACACAAAGCCGATGCTGATTGCCAGTCGTGTGACCATAGGCAGCATGGCATTGCGCCCAACATACGCGGTCAGGATGCGCCGTTCAGAGAGGCCGCGTGCCTTGGCGACGTTGATATAATCTTCACCGAGCGTCGAAATCGTGCTGCTGCGCATCGACAGAATCCAGACACCGACCGACGCCAGCACGTAGGTGATAATCGGCAGAAACGCATGTTTGATCACACTGGCGATGTACTCCAGCGTGAAGCCGGGCCGGAGTGAAGGGTCAACCCCGCCGCGCATCTCGCCGATATTGAACCACTGAAGCTGAACTCCGGCGATCAGGATGATCAGCAGCGCATAGACATAGTCCGGGATACCCGATAGCACCGACGCCACGCCAGTGACGATATTATCGAACAGACTGCCACGCCAGTACGCGGTCATCATCCCGAGCAGCACCCCCAGGCTGAAACTGATGAGGAGTGCCACGCCGACCGAGATCAGCGTCCATGGCAGATAGCGCAGAATCTGATCACGTACTGGCGTACCGGCTGAGGTGATCGACACCCCAAGGTCGCCTTGCATCAGATTCCCCATATAGGTCAGGTACTGGTTGATGAGCGGTTCATTCGGGTTGAAATCGAAAAGAGTCGCTGCCTGATTACGGGCTTCTTCCATTGTGTAGCCGCGCTGCATCAGTTGATCGATGCGGATATCCACAGGATTACCCGGCAGCAGGCGGATCAGGAAGAAGGTAAAGGTTGTCGCCGCCCAGATCGTGATCAACCCCTGAAGCAGTGCACGGAAGCCATATGAGGAGATAATCCGTTTGACGCGCTGGCCGAAGAGCGATTGTGGACGTTCAAATTCTTCCGGTAGGGTGGATGACGGCGACGGTGAGGCTGTTGCAGCCATATGTGACCTTTCTATGTGATTGGGGCGAACCAATCGGTTCGCCCCAGGGTGTACGTCCCGAACTGCTGAGGCTGCTTTATGAAGCGGGGGCCAGTGTACCGTTCAGGAGATAGTACTTGATGAAGTGATCGCGGCCTGTCGGGTTGAGCAGGATTGGATCACCTTCTGCAGGCAGGCCGCTCACCAGACTGGTGTTGAACGGCTCTGCGCTGAGGATGACGTTCAGTGGGATGAACGGCATGGTCTGGTTGATGATCAGTGCGACTTCACCCGCACGGACCTTCTGCTCTTCGAGATCAAGGCCGACATTGATGCCGTCGATCATCGCATCCAGATCCACAGTTTCGCCGTTGTACGGGTATTCATGCATGGGGACACCCAGACCGGGCAGTGACGGGTCCAGATCGGTTCCCCAGCGCTGAAGCGGGTTTGCGAAGTGGCGCGAAGCATACGGTGACGCTGCACCCCAGCTCCAGATCGACAGTTCGAAGTTACCTTCGCGGATCAGCGGCGGCACTTCAGCAGAGGGCATGGCACGCGCTTCGATGTCGAAACCGAATTCGTTGAGCTGTGCCACGGCGTCCTGAGTTGCAGCGGCGAAGTCCACGAAGTCAGACGGGAAGATCCATTCACCGCCGAGCGTATTGCCGTCAGCATCGGCCCAGACACCGTCAGCATTCAGGCTGTAGCCAACGCTTTCCAGCAGAGCAGCAGCGCGATCGGTATCGTATTCGTACAGATCGAGCTGTTCGATCACATCCTGATTCAGCAGCGCTTCAACGTTGCCATCGAGAATACCGGCCATGTAGTAGGTGCCACTGCCACCCAGCCCATTGGTCAGGAAGGCGTTCTGGTCACGGTCGATCACCAGTGCTGCTGCCTGACGGACTTCGACGATATTCCACGGGGCAGCGGTGTGATTGAACAGCATGACCGGCCCATAACCACGGGGGACGGTGACGATTTCCAGCCCTTCAGTCGCAAATGATTCCACTGTAGCTGGCGGGTAAACATTGGTTGAGTGAGCGAGTTCACCGCTCAGGATCAGCGGCGTGGTCGATTCAGTTTCGCCTGCCCACAGCTTGATCTGGCCGAACTGGACATCATCCGAGAAGATGCTGTTCGGGTGCCAGCTCATGGTCATGAAGCTGTCGCCAACATCATCCAGCGTGTAGGTGTATGGGCCGCTGGCGATGTATTCTTCCGGACGGAATTCGCGCAGTTCAGCCAGCAGCGAAGACCATTCTTCCGACTCGTTGGTGGCGTCAGTGGCGAACAGGTCCAGTGCGCGCTGGGTGAATTCACCATAGGTGTCATCAGCCACAATCGGTTCGCGCAGCAGAAGCTGTTCTGCCAGCAGCGACGGCTCATCTTTAAAGTGGAAGTGTACGGTCAGATCATCGACCTTCTCAACTTCGTCGATGTAGTTGAACTGTGACCAGCCAACCAGACGACCCAGGGCATAGGTGGTGACGATGTCATCGACATCAATAGGGGAGCCGTTGCTCCATGTCAGGCCTTCCTGAAGCCTGATCTGGTATGCCGGGCCATCTTCTTCACTAAAGCCCCAGCTTTCAGCCAGCATCGGGACGTAGCTGTTATCAGCCCACATGTAGAAGGCGGGCGCCAGCTCGACCATTTCACGGTAGACGTTGCCAAGGTTGGTGCCTGGGCCACCATCCGCGAAAGCGTTGAGGTGATGATTGGGGGGCAGCACATACGGCCATGTGCCAAGCCAGACGCCTTCGGGCGCATCCTGTGCGGAGACTGTCGCCAGTGACAGCCCGCAGAGTGAAAGTAAAAGAGTGAGGACGAGCAAGAATCGTTTCATTTTTTCGCTCCGTAAGCTTCATTCAAAACACAGTAAAGCGCATGTTGTAATTATCTCTGCCGACACGCTCTCCTTTCATTGCCATTTTGCAGATTATACTGTCTGTAAACCCCTCTGGTATAGAGTGGTATAGTCCACTCGCAAGCTTAACGCGATCTGGCAGATAGTGCAAATAATTCCCACGACTGAATCTGGACGATTACCGGCATTGGTGGGTGTGAAAACCGGACACGCAGCACTGTCCCTGCAACCCTGGATATGATAGAGAAACAGGAATGAAGCCGTAGCGCAGCGGTTTGTTACGGAGTACGAGTTAATGTTGGATTAATGAATTTCGCAAAGTCTGGATTCTCAATAAAATAAATATAGTATCCTCGAAATTTATCTACGGTTCCGGCTCTTAAATTGCTCCGGTTAAGCTTGTCAGGATGTGCGCTGGTATTTCAACGGTGTTCCGATCTTCTTAGTCTCCCCATAGCCTGATGATACGCAGTAAGGAGAATTTGTCAGACTCACTTCAATCTGTGTAGACTATAGAGTTGTCCTTTTGACATGGACCGGACGGGTCTGGCCGGTTCACTCGCATCAGCGTACCTGTATTACCCAGCCTGTAACAGATGCACGATTGACCTGCACCAGTTTATATCATCGCGTTGTTCCGCATAGTGACCACGCAGCATATGTTCTTCGCCTTCCAAAAAGGAAACTGTGACACGATGAGCCAGGACGACTCCCTCCAGCCGCATTTAGAACGTATTCAGGTGTATCTGAATGAAGAGAAGACCAAAGAAGCGCTTGAAGAGCTGAACCGGCTTCTGGAGACACATCAGGAATCGGTTGAAGTGCATCAACTGCGCCTGACGGTTCTGCTGCCGGATCTGAATCAGCCACATCTGATTCAGGATACGCTGTTGATCCTCTTCGGCCATGACGACGCGGCTTATGAGGATGCGCGTGCGCGGATTGAGGAACCTCTTTATGAGAAACTTGAAACGTTGAAGAAGAGCATCAACAGGTGTCGAACCCGTGCCGATGTCCTGAGTTACCTGCGCCACCTTGATGAATTGTCCGCACTGGGGAGCTTTTTCCCGATTATTTACTTCGCCCAGGGCGTGGCCTATCTTGAAGCACGGAAGCTGAAACCCGTGCAAATGCCGCATAAGGACCCCAGCTCACTGTATGAAACGCTTCTCGGATCGTTGAAGCCTTCCAGTCCGTCACCGAATCAGGATGTCGTTCTGCCGGTTCGTGATAAGCAGTATACCGAGTGGACATCAGCGGCACTGGCCGCGCTGCGATCTGCGCTCGAACTCTTCGAAGACTCGGCGTGGAGTGAGGATGACTTCGCGGCTGAGATCTATGAACTGCTCGGTACTGTGTATGAAGAAGATGATGATCTGCTGGCCGCGCTTGAATTGTACTCCAATGCACTGGAACGTGGCCGCCCGATTGAGACGCTGTTTGATCGTTTCGTGGTTCATTTGATGAAGCAGGTCCAGGGCAGGATTCTCGTCCGGGTTGATCTTCTGCTCAGCCAGAATGATCTGGAACGCGCCGTACAAATGCTTGACGAATATGCACCGCAGCCTCTGACCGATGAATGGCGGCTGCGCCTGGCGGAAATTTCGCTGTTAAAAGGCGACATCGATCAGGCTGCCACACATTACACCCATTTGCTGCTGAAGGACGAAGCCGGGAATAATCCCGAATCGAAAGAGGATGAAGCGTGATCAACTGGACGGATATACATCAGCTTAGGACATTGTTCAATCAGTTTGATGTGCAGAATGGCTCAGATATCCCGGCGCCTTTGGTGTATCCGGGATACGAGATCGCCAGCAGTGATCGTGAAGCTCGGGCGTTGGTCGGATACATCACACTACTACGTCAGAAAGGGGAATTATCGAGCCTGCTCGATTATCTGGAAGACACGTTAACTACAAACCGGATGGGGGATACGGCCCGTCAGATTGTGCGTGCCGAGATCAGGATACTTGAGGCCGATCTGCTGGTGCAGTACTCCGCAGCAATTCGCGAGCTTGAAGATGCCGACGCACCCCCTGAAAACAGCGAACCGTCCCGCACTTCGCTGCATCCGGCCTATCTGCTGGAAGCAAAGGAAGACGACTGGTTTGAGGTGCATCTGGCTTACCGGCTGGCACAGGTACGCATCGTACGGACAGATGCCATCGCCAGTGAATTTGAGGCCGCAACCTTCCTGAATACACTGTTTCAGACACTTCAGCTCTGGCAGGCTCGTTTGAGCCTGGGGCTGAATATGCGCCTGTCATGGCGCTATTACGGCACGAACAGCCAGATCTCGATCTATCTGATGCTGACGATCCGCGCTCCCGAAGAGCCGCTGGCCTATACCGCTGCTGATGGCTTCAGCCGTATGCTGCTCTATCATTTGCCCCTGTCAGTCATTTATCAGTTTGAACCTGTCACCGATGAAGCGCATCTGCGCGATTTAGTCCACCCGGCGTCGGTTCACAGCGCAGCACTGCTACAGAAGCGCGAAGAGATCACCACCGTTCAGGATCGTAAGATCTATCATGCCGTACCTTTGTCAGGGACGAATTATGCCTTTCAGGATCTGATGCAGTATCTCGCCGAGTCGAGCGGTGTGCGGATTGTCGATATTGCCTTACAGCCGACCAACCTCACCGCACAGGAAATCGGTGAGATCCATGAGATGCTGTCCTATGATGAACTGCTCGAACAGGATGATCTGAGCTTCATCCGGCAGGTCACGCTCTCGCATGACGGGATCAAATATCGTCAACTGGCAGACATGTATCAGTCGTTGATCAATCAGCTTCAGGGTGAAGCGTATGAAGTGCAGATCCGGGTGGCGGAGTCCGACGACGCAGATATTACACCCCTGGCGATGCTTGCTGGGCGCACCCTGCTCGGTGTCGGCGCCTTCGATGTCACACCCAGTTCGTATGATGCCGACGGGGACGCGACCATCGACCTGAACGGGATGGAACCCCGCACGATTGCACCATCCGGCCTGAAGCGCCTGCGCCGCCTGTATACATTAGGGGAAGCCGCAGTCGTATCACGCCTGCCACGGACCTATAACGCCGGTATCCCCGGTGTGCCGCGTCTGGCCCTGCGCTATACCGATGTCCCGCCGGATCTTTCGCCGGAAGGGTGCATCCTGGGGCAGACCGTCGAGCGCCGCAGCGCATCCAATCTGGTAAAACTGGCCTATCCTGATCGCACCCGCCATGTTTATGTCGTAGGCCGAACCGGGACGGGTAAGTCAACGCTGCTTCAGAATATGGCGCTTCAGGATATTGAACAGGGTCATGGGATCGCGATTGTTGATCCCCACGGCGATCTGATCGAAGCGATGCTGGCA
>CAYNDH010000128.1:10559-13505 GCA_964395665.1 uncultured Anaerolineaceae bacterium | reverse complement strand
GATTGCTGACGATGGACCGGTGCTGGTGTTTGACTGCTGGAGCGTTAAATGTTTCGGCGAAGAATACATGTTGGATATTTTATACTTTATCAAAAAAGCGTTAGTATAGCGTCACATTCCGCGTGGTATTTATCCTTTGAATCAATCTTCATGTCTAACTGGCAGATCATAACGGGAGATGATGATTCTTCCATACTCTAGGTTATTTTGATGAAGCAGTGTCTTTCGTGTGACAGTATATTTCAGGAACAGGGTTGGCAGTGTCCACAATGCCAGCTTGAACCCGAAAAAAATCAGGGGTTTCTGGCTTTTGCTCCAGAGCTTGCAGAAGAAAACACAGATTATGGTGTGAGCTTCTTTCAGGAGCTTTCCCGCCTGGAAGATGATCATTTCTGGTTTGAGAACCGTAACCACCTTATCACCTGGGCGGTACAGCATTATTTCCCATCACTGAAGAAATTTTTTGAGATGGGATGTGGCACAGGCTTTGTGCTTCGTGGAATCAGGCATATTCGGCCAACAGCGGTATTAAGTGGGACGGACATCTACACCGAAGCACTGATCTTCGCACAGCAGCGTGTGCCGGATGCTGAGTTCTTTCAGATGGATGGTCAAAGCATCCCTTTTTATCAGGAATTTGATGTGATCGGGGCATTTGATGTTATTGAACACATCGCCGATGATGAAACCGTCTTACAGCAGATGGCGAAAGCCCTGAAGCCGAATGGCGGCCTGCTGCTCACGGTGCCGCAGCATCGCTTTCTGTGGAGCCACATAGATGAATTGAGCTTTCATAAGCGTCGCTATTCGCGAACGGATCTGGTGAAAAAAGTTGAAGCTGCCGGTTTTGAAGTGCTGAGGGTCACCTCATTTGTCTCATTGCTGCTTCCTTTGATGTGGTTGAGGCGTCTGCTTAAGGTGAAAGCCCATGCAGATTTCGATATGTATGCCGAATTCAGGATTAACCGCCAGGTGAACTTTCTTCTTCATCAGGTGATGCGCATTGAGGCAGCATTCATTCGGGCGGGCATTTCATTTCCTGCCGGTGGATCACTGTTTCTCGTTGCCCGGCTGAAGTCAGCAGATGTGAATAACCGGGACTGATCTGCTTATCCCGTTACCTGATTAGCTTGATCTGTTTTACAAAAAACTGTACAGGGACTCTCTGGCCGATATGAGTGCTGAAACCAGCCAACCGACTTTAAGCGATCGATTGAAACTGCGCGGCTGGATCGCCGCCACCCGTCCACGTGTATTCACCGCCAGCTATGTTCCGATGGGAGTGGCCGCTGCGGTCGCGATTGCGGACGGTGTTTTCAGGCTGTTTCCGTTTGTACTGGCGCTGTTGGGCGTCGTCCTGCTGCAAACTGCCGCCAACCTGATCAATGAGTATTTCGATTACGTGCGCGGTGCGGATACGCTCAAGGTCGCTGGTCAGAGTATGGTGATTAAAAACAGCCTGCTGACTCCGCGTGAAGTCGGGATCGGCGCGATTGTCACGACCGCTGCGGGTTCACTGATTGGCCTCTGTTTTCTGACACAGACCGGCCCCGCGCTGCTCTGGATTGGTCTGGGCGGCGTGCTGGTCGCGATCACGTATACCGCTGGGCCGTTTCCACTGGCATATAACGGACTGGGTGAATTGGCCGCCGGGATCTTCATGGGGCCGATGATCGTCCTCGGTGCCTATTACGTCATGGCAAATACCCTTTACTGGGAGCTGGTGCTGATCTCAATTCCAGTTGCGCTGATGGTCGCCGCCATCCTGCACGCCAACAATATCCGTGATCTGGAAGCCGACCGCAGCGTGAATAAGCGCACCCTCGCTGTGCTGTTGGGGCGTCCTGCTGCCCGTGTGGAGTATCATCTGCTGGTCGGGGGGGCGTATGTCTCGCTGCTGCTGCTCGTCCTCTTCGGCCTGATCCCACCGCTGGCACTGATCGCCTTTATCACTCTGCCCGAAGCCGTCGAACTGATGCGCATTATCCACACTGAAACCGATGCCGTGATCCTGCACCCGGCACAGGGACGCACCGCCCGCCTGCATGGGCGCTTCGGGATGCTGCTGGTGGTCGGCTGGCTGGTCTGGCTTCTGATCGAAAGGCTGTTCCAATGACTTCGGATCGTGTCACGACCAGCCAGACCATCGAAACCCTGAATACTCGCGTCAGTGTGCGCGATTACACCGACGAGCCGCTGGACGATGCCACCGTTCTGGCGATTCTCAATGCCGCACGGCGCACGGCCACCTCATCCAATACCCAGACGTACAGCTTTATCGTCGTCCGTGATCCGGACACCAAACAGACGCTGTCCGTGCTGGGGGGGCATCAGAAGCACATCCAGACCTGCCCGGTGTTTATCGCCATCTGTGCTGATCTGACACGGCTGCATACTTCTACCACGATGCATGAGTCGTCACTGGTCGTTAACCTTGAGTTGAGCATGGTCGCGATTGTCGATGCCGCGATTGCAGGACAATCCGCAGCGCTTGCCGCAGAGTCGCTTGGCCTTGGCACGGTGATGATTGGCGGGATGCGTAATCATCCGCAGGAAGTAGCCGAAATCCTTGGCCTGCCGGACGGAGTCTTCGTTGTCTATGGCCTGTGTCTGGGATGGCCGTCACGCCGCACGCCGCAGAAGCCGCGTCTGCCGCAGGAAAGCGTCATTCACTTCGAGCGCTATTCTCCGACTGCGCCGGAAACACTTACGCAGCATGATGCAGAACTCGCGGCACATTATCGCGATCAGGGCCGCCGTTCGCCGGATGCCGCGTGGACCCGTGTGCTGTCCGACAAATTCAATCATCCCCAGCGTGCCCATCTGCGTGAGGTACTGGAACAGCGCGGCTTCCGGTTTGATTAGCATCAGGTCGGGAATGTTGGGGCGCAATATCACAGGCGTAAGGGCGCAATATATTGCGCCCAACACGTTATCCGTTTTTAT
>CAYNDH010000128.1:0-10459 GCA_964395665.1 uncultured Anaerolineaceae bacterium | reverse complement strand
TTATGTCCGCTGTTTGATCTCCACCGGCGGATTCTGCGCCAGTGCCCACACCTCATCCGCAATATCCCATACGGCATCAGGATTTGAAATCGCACGTGCCCGTTCGCCGCGCTGCCGGAGCGTGTCGCGGCCTTCGTTCAGCCAGCCCTCAACGGCGTTCGCGACTTTCTGCGGAGTAGGGGCGAAGACACCGATATTATTGTCGATCACATAGGTGACGTTGCCGTCTTCCTGTCCGGGGATGTAATCGCTCAGGATGATCGGCAGGCCGGCGATGCAGGCTTCGCTGATCGTCGCTGGCCCCGCTTTGGTGACGAGCATATCGGCGGCGGCCATCAGGCGCGGCATATCTGTGACAAAGCCGTAGATGTGGATCGGCTGCTGGCTCCAGTTCTGCGCCGCTTCTTTTTCCAGCCGGGCCTTCAGTGTCTTATTGCGCCCGGTGATGACCGCGATCTGGCATTTCAGCCCTTTTTCCACAATTGAGCGCGTCGTTTCGTACAGCGTCCCCATGCCATCCCCACCGGCTACCATCAGCACGGCAGGCAGATCAGGGTCCCAGTTCAGCTCGGCACGCACCGCCGCCCGATCTGCATCGGTGATCGCACGGCTGAACTGTGGATGCACCGGCAGGCCGGTCACGCGGAGCTGTTCCGGCTTCAGCCCGAACTTCAGGCCGCGCTCATAGGCGATCTGGGTCGGCACTAAACAGCGATCCACACGCGGGTCATACCAGAAGATCGGCGTCGAGACCAGATCGGTGACAACCGTCACGAACGGCGGGCGTGTCGGGAACGACTCGTAAGCAGACATCACCGGCTGGGCCGTCACCGAATGCACACAGATCACCACATCCGCCGGATTCTGGCGGACCATCTGCCGCAGTTTGCCACGGTTATAAAAATAGGTGATGGCGGACGTCAGGCCAGCGCTGCGCGGATTTTCGGTCATACGATAGACCAGCGTCCACAGGCGTTTGCCATGATTGATAATCCATGGATAAAACTCAGGCATGGTGGTCGCCGGGAAGCGCATATTGCGATAAACATCGACCAGTTCAGCCTGCACCTGATGCTGTCCGTAGCGCTCATACAGTGCGTCGCGGATTGCCTCAGCCGCGGCACGATGACCGCCGCCGGTATCAGACATCAGGAAAACGACACGTTTGGCTGTTGTACTCAAAATGGACTCGCTTTAAAACACATGGGTGATTTTCAGATATTCAGACTGTATTCGTCAGGAAGAGCGTGTGTCTGACGGGAAGACCTTTTTAACCCGGCGGTTAAATGTCCCCCGGTCCAGCATCACCCGCCGCTGGCATGTCAGGCATTGCAGGCCGATGTCGGCCCCGATCCGCGTGATGATCCAGCGATCACCGCCGCAGGGATGCGCTTTCCGCATCTGGACTTCATCGCCGATCTGTACTTCAATCATCTGTCAGACGACCTCACATCGTGATCGCAGTTGACTTCCGGCAGCCTGCGGAAGCTGACGTAAATCATAGCGGCAGGACAGCGGTCAGGCGGTGCTGTAATTTTCTGCCGCGTATAGGATTCTTATCTTTCCAAAGTTATACTTGATCACATCATGATAGACTAGGAGTAATCTGCTTGCTACTGCTGCTTTCACAACTTCGGGGATCTGATCCCATTTACGTCCTCACCTTTATCGCTGGTGTTTTTGTCGCCGTCCTGCTGGGGATGACGGTCCATGAATTCGCACATAATTACGTCGGCTATCTGATGGGCGATCCAACGCCAGCCCGACAGGGGCGTCTGACGCTTAATCCGCTGGTGCACATCAATCCCGGCGGATTCCTGATGTTCATGATTATCGGCTTTGGGCCGCTCGGTTCTGCGCCGATCAACCCTGACCGGATGAATAATCCGCGCTGGGGATTTCTGCTGGCAGTGGCCGCCGGGCCATTTTCGAACCTGCTGGTCGCCATTGTCTTCGCGCTGGTGCTGCGCCTGCTGAATCTGTCCCCTTTTCAGGATATGCTGCCGTACCTGTTCCTCAGGACGATCGTTCTCTACAATGTGCTGCTGTTTATCTTCAACCTGCTGCCGCTTTTCCCGATTGACGGCTGGTATATCGTGCTGTCACTGCTGCCCGCTGATCTCGCGATCCAGTGGCAGCGGCACGCGCAGACGACGCAGTTCATCTTCTTCGGCCTGATCATGCTCAGCTTCCTGCGGCTGCCGTTCAACCCGCTCAGCATCATCATCTTCCAGCCGCTGAATTACATCATGAGGCTTTTAGGTGTTGGGTAAATCCGCACCGCAGATTGCGAACCTGCCGACCGCGCCAGCCGTGTCAACCACGACGGCGGTGAACCGGCTGCGGCAGGGGCTTCGCTCGCTGTTTGCATTTGCATTTCCTGTGGATCTCGAAGCGGCGGCGCAGGCCCTCACCGCCGATCAGTTGACGCTGTTCTGCCGGATGACGCGTGGTGAGCAGCTTCACAGCCTCAGCGTCCTGCGGGATATTGAGGCACAGGGGCCGACACCACCAGAACTTGCCGCCGCTGCCCTGATGCATGATGTCGGTAAAAGCCGCTATCACATGCGCGTCTGGCAGAAGACGCTGGTGGTGCTGGTGCGCGGCCTGTCGCACCGGCTTTACCTGAAGCTGGCCCACAGCAGCGAGCAGCACTGGCTGGCGCGTCCGTTTGTCGTCGCGCAGTATCACGGGGCATGGGGCGCACAGCTTCTGGCCGAGATCGGGTCAGATGAGCGCACACGCTGGCTGGTGGCACAGCATGACAAAAATCCGGAAAAGTACCGTGATCACCCCGATTATCCGCTGCTGGTACGCTTACAGCAGGCAGATATCGCGAATTAACCTGTGCTGCGTCGCCACACCGGATTGACCGGTCGCAGTCACAGTTCACAGATGTCGTATACGTCGTATACAGAGGAAGAATATTATGGCTGATATTTCAGTAGCTGTTCTGGGTCTGGGGCGCATTGGCACGTCGGTTGCATTGGCGCTCAAACGCTATAACCGCCGTTCGGATCGCGCACATAACTTCCGCGTGACGGGTTATGCAGCAGATAACGTGCAGGGGCGAGGGGCGAACAGACTCAACGCCTGCGATACGATTGCGCGTGATGTGGTCGAAGCCGTGCGCGACAAGGATATAATCGTCATGGCCCTGCCGTATTCCGAAGTGCAGGGCGCTTATCAGGCGATGGGCAAGAGCCTGCGGACCGGTGCGGTGATCATGGATTTCTCGCCGCTCAAGCAGCCGTCGCAGGCATGGACGAAAAAGTACGTCCAGCCGGGATCGCATCTGCTCGGCGTGACACCCATTCTGAATCCGAAGTATGTGTTTGATGCTGTTGACGAGACCGAGCGCGCATCCGAAGATCTGTTTGACGATGGCGCATTCATGCTGGTCCCCAGTGTCACCTGCATCCCGGAAGCGATTGATCTGGGGCGGGACTTTGCCGATATTCTCGGTGCGGAGAGCCAGTTCACCGATCCCGTCGAGAATGACAGCTTTGTCGCCGCGACTGAAGGGCTGCCTGCGCTGCTCGGCCTTGCCTATTACATGGCGCTCCATAACAGCCAGGGATGGTCGGATGTGCAGAAGTTTACCAACCCGGCTTTCGGACAACTGACGCATCATCTGTTCGACACCCACCCCGATGATCTGCGTGATCTGTGGATCAGGAATCGCGAAAGCCTGATGCGCTATACCGATGAACTGATGCTTTCCCTGCGCAACCTGCGCCGTGCCATGGCAGAAAACGATACCGCCGCTATCGAAGCCGCAGTCGGTGGGGCAAGTGCAGATTATGAAACATGGTACAATCGCAGGCTGAAAATGGACTGGGATCAGGAACCGGTCCCGCGTGCGGCAGATGGCCCGGACATCATGTCCTCAATTTTTGGCGGCTATCTGGCGAACCGTTTGCGCGGTAAGCGCGATCAGGACGAAGAACAGGGTTAAACGTCCGTATTTGCAGACGATACCCTGACACCGTGCCAACCTTTACCTATCGAAATCAGAGTGAATTCCAGAGTAGATCCTATGGAAAATAAAACGGTCGCTGACAAGTCACGCTCCGATATTCATCAGTCACCCTCGATCCTCAAACAGCTTGCGGATGTCGCCCAGCCGCTGCTGCGGATACCCATTATCCTGCGGACACGCCGCAATCATGCGCTGGAACACGCCACGATTCACCTGCTGTCGCGCCGTGTGCGTGGGCTGTCCATGGCCGGGCGCAGTGATCCTAACGGCTTTCTGCTGTTTGGGGATGTGCCGACCGAGTCCGTCGAACAGGCCGCCACCGATGCCTTGCAGCGGATGAAGCGCGGCGAACATCAGCTTGCTGTGCATCCGAACTGCGGCACGAATCTGGTGACCGCCGGTGCGCTGACCACACTGGCCGCCTATATCGGCACTCGCGGCATGAAAAAGGGCATGAACCCGGATCGTGCCGCCGGCCTGATGACGCTCATGATGCTGTCACTGCTGGCCGCGCAGCCGCTGGGGATGTCCCTGCAGAAGCATTTCACCACGGAAGGCGAGCCGGGTGATCTGGAAGTCGTCGATGTGGAACGCAGTGAGCGCAGGCTGCCATTTATGGAGACGATGACGGTTCACACCGTCAGGACACGGGGCGGAGAGCAGTAGAGATGAGTTCACCCGGTTCTGGATCAAACCAGATGGTGCGCCGCGCCGCCAACACCATCATGTTCGCGATGCTGGTCGCCAGTGGCGTCAGCCTGTCACTGCTGCTGGCGGGCCGCACGGATCTGGCGCTTCAGTTCTGCGGTATTTCCGGCGCGATCATCGTTATCCTGCTGTTGATCGGCGCTTATATGGTCGCCAAAAGCAGATAGGGCATCATAAGCAGACAAAAAGGACAGACGAAACACGTCTGTCCTTTTCATTTCCATCGAGACTCTATGGGAACGCCGGATAACCGGACAACGCTGGCGTTCCTCAAAGTAGCTGATCGTGGGTCGCTGCGGGCGGACACGCAGGTCCGCCCCTACACGAACGAGTTTGCAGGGTCACACGATAATCGAAACATCAACAGAACCCAGACAGCCTTCTATACCCTAATCCCCGATCAGATTCTGCCGGACCTGTTCGACATCCCGGCGGATTGGGGCCGAAGCAGCAAGCGCTTCCGCCACTTTATTCGAGCCATGCAGCACGGTGGTATGACTGCGTCCGCCGAATACGTCGCCAATCTGGGGCAGGGACAGGTCGGTCAGTTCCCGCACCAGATACATCGCCACCTGCCGCGCACTGTTGACGCGCTGCGTGCGGTTCTTGCCGGTGAGATCATCCAGCTTGAGCTGATAGTAACGTGCGACTTCGCGCAGGATATCCTGTGTCGAGATCTTCTGCCCGTGCAGGCGCGGCGCTTCAAAACGCTGCAAGGTATGGGCGGCAGTGTCCATCGTCAGCGGCTGACGGGTAAGCTGTGATTTCGCCAGCAGTTGGTTAAAGACACCTTCCAGCGCACGGATATTCTGGGTGGCCTGTTGTGCCACCATCTGCATCACATTGCGCGGCACACGGATACCGCGTTCCTCAACCCACATCTCCAGTATCGCCATCCGCGTTTCCAGATCGAGCGTCGGGATATCGACCACCAGCCCACCCTGAAAACGTGAGCGCAGCCGGTCTTCAAGTGTCGTCAGTTCGCTCGGATGCCGGTCACAGGCCAGCACGATCTGCTTGTTAAAGGTATAGAGCGCGTTAAACGTGTGGAAGAACTCTTCCTGTGTGCTGTCTTTCCCGCCGATAAACTGAATATCATCAATCAGCAGCACATCTGCCGAGCGATATTTCTCGCGGAACATCGCCATTGTCCGCTGCCGGATCGAATCCACCAGATCATTGGTGAACGCTTCAGACGGGATATAGATCACCCGCAGGCCCTTGCGCTGGCATTCATGTGCGATGCTTTGCAGCAGATGCGTCTTGCCCATGCCGACATCACTGTAAACCAGAAACGGGTTATAGTTGCGTCCGGGGGCTTCCGTCACGGCGCGGGCCGCTTCATAAGCCATGGCATTCACACCGCTGACGATATAACGATCAAATATCAGGCGCGGATTCAGTTCGCTTTCCGGGACGACCGGGCGTTCCGGGCGGCTGACACGCAGATGCAGCGGGGTAGTGCTGCCGCCTTCGTCGCTGATGGCCGGTGCGGTCGGCAGCGTGTTCTGCTGCTGTTCTGCCAGCAGTTTGAACAGCGGCATATCGCTGAACTCGGCGAACTCCGCCGGGGATTGGCTGCTCTGCGGATGAAATCCCTTGCCTTTAACGGGTGGATGGCAGACTTCGAACTTCAGATCGACACTGCATCCCCATACATCCGTCAGCACCCGCCAGATGCTGCGATACAGCCGATGCTGAAGCATATCGCTGGCATAGCTGTTACGCACGCCGATATAGAAGCAGTTCTCTTCGACACGCAGGAAACTGGCACCTCTCAGCCAGGTATCAAAACTGCCGCGATCAAGCTGCAGTTCGAGTTGGTGGTAGGCGACTTCCCAGGCTTCTTGCGCGTTGATCATTCGAATCTTTCTCCAGGTTGCATATCCAAGTCAGGCGGCAAAATACGGGTGGTCAATAGCGAACATAAACCACCCGGCGGCTGCGGCCCCCGTTTTAAGGCGTTATGTGTTTATGATTTTGGCTTTATACAGGCAGCGTCAGGTGTTACCTACTGCCCATTTGCCGCCGCTGCGGTGTCAGACGCAGCTCGCACGGCTGTGGTGATAAAGTAGTGCCAGTATAACGCAGATCGCGGGTTTGCTCAATCATTTCGACGTTAAAACGCGAAATTTTAAGGTTGGGATATATTCTACACAGAACCTTAAAAATCAGCCCCATTTTTCAAATTTCGGGGTATGAAAAACAGGTCGATTTTTGCTATTCTTATCGCCATTTTATGCGTGTGATGTCAGAAGAAGTGAATTTTTTGGCGCGAAATCCGTTAAACGTTTACTCACACCCGGTTAAAACCCTGCATCACTGATTTTTTTAACATTGGGATAAATTCTACCCAAAGGCCCGATATCGCAAGAAACCCGCATCACGTCTGTAATCTTCTAGTACTTTAGTAGTATTCAGCCGCTGCTGAAGCGTGCTGTCTCTGTTTCAGGTTCAAAAATATCCACGAAAGTCTGTTATTTATATTTATATCATAGAACCATTAGGTCCCTATTATATGTTTTTTATGTTCCATCAAGTAAAATAGTGGAGTAGCATCACATTACGACCGTCATTCAATCGAACGCAAGAGGCCATGAATACAAGTTTTAATCATCACTCCAAGGATGAAGTCAACGTGACTGATTTAGAAGATGCCGAGATCAGCGGGGATGTCATCAAAGTTTCCGCCAAATCTCGTTCTACCGCTGTCGCTGGTGCTATTGCCGGTGTTATTCGCGATCATCGCTATGCAGAAGTTCAGGCCATTGGTGCTGGTGCGGTCAACCAGGCTGTCAAGGCATTGGCTATTGCGCGGGGATATCTGGAACGTGATGAACTCGACATCGTCTTCACACCCTACTTCACTGAAGTTGTGATTGACGATCAGGAACGCACTGCGGTGCGCTTTAAGGTTGAAATTCGCGCCTGAAATTTCAACGCGCCGTAATGAAAAGGGCAGGCTCTTCATTAGAGTCTGCCCTTTTGTTTGCCTGCTTTCAGAGATGCGCAGCCTGCCCGCAGCCTGCCCGCTGCCTGCCTGCTGCCTGTCGCTATCGGCTGACGAAACGATAGCCGACCCCGCGTGAGGTCAGGATATAATCCGGCTGTTCCGGATTCACTTCCAGCTTCTGCCGCAGATAGTGAATATACAGCTTCAGGCTGTCGATAGCGTCACCGTATTCTTCGCCCCATGCCTGAGTGACCAGTTCACTGCGCGTTACCACGCGCCCCGCATTGCGCACCAGCACACCTAACAGATTGAATTCCTTCGGCGTCAGGTGCTTGATCTCATTGCGGACGTAAACCTCACGGTTCATGAAGTTCACGCGGAAGTCACCGTTATCAAAGACCAGTTCTTCACTGGTGTTCGGACGCGGTGACCGCCGTAAATGGGCACGCACACGTGCGACCAGTTCGTCGTTATCATAGGGTTTGGTGACGTAATCATCAGCCCCCATTTCCAACCCCTGGACCACATCCTTTACCTCGCCACGCGCTGTCAGGAAGATAATCGGGACATCCGACATGTCGCGCAGTCGTTTACAGACTTCCCAACCATCCATATCTGGCATCATGATGTCGAGCAGGACCAGGTCAGGTTGATGGCGATAGGCCTTACGCAGACCTTCTTCTGCCCGGTACGCCTTGATCACTTCGAAGCCTCGGCGCTCCAGCAGAATGCTGATCAACTGTACCGTTGTCTCCTCGTCATCTATTACGAGAATTTTTTCAGACACGGTTTTCCAATCCCCCCGATGTTTGTTCTAATGTTACAATTCTTAAACCAATTCGATTAATGTATCACGGCTCGATATACAACGCAAGCAGGGAAACAAACCGAATCGTTATGTATATAGCATAATATACGTTCTTCAGAGTTAGAATTGTGTTTTCCCCACGAGCGGTGATTTTCAAGCAAAAAATCTCACGCCCCCGGAACCGCTGTCTCTTCCAGATCGGGGTTAAATTCTTCTGTCATATCCAGTGAGGGCGTCGGCGTGGGCGTCGGCAGGTCAAATGGCCCGCACATACTGGTACGCATCGTCGCTTCGAAGTCGGCGATGAAGCTGCGAGTCTGTTTGGCAAGCTCATAACCGCGAATCCAGTATTCACGCGCTGCCGGACAGTTCCCCAATTCCTGCTGCGCCAGTGCCGCCCAGTAATAATGCTGCGAGCGCTGCGTTCCCAGATCAATCGCCTGTTTGAGTGACGCCGCTGCCTGTTCCGGCTGTTCCCCGCTGTCACGCTGAATGCGCCCCAGCAGATAGTGACATTCCGTTGCGGTCGGGACCACCGTCACACACCGCGTCAGATAGGGCAGTGCCTGCTGCGGATCGCCGACCGTTGTCCGGTAATAATCCGCAATCTGATACAGGATCAGCGGATTATTCGGGTTGCGCTGGTCCATTTCCTTCAGGCGCTGTTCACCCGCCGCAGGATCGCCGCCGTCGCGTTTGATGTCCTCAAGCGCCAGATCCACGCCGATAAATGTCAGCCCGCCGGAGTTATCATAGGCGATGTCCAGATCACGGCGCATGGCCGCAAAATCGAATGTGCTGCGGAAGGCCATCTGCGCCCGTGCGTAATATCCTTCCCAGCCGTTCGGATCGAGTTCAAGCGCCTGATTGATTTCAGCATTAGCGCGATCAAGCTGATTGAGTTCCAGCAGCGCCAAAGCCATGAAGGCATGAGCGCGTGCATTATCCATATCGATCTCCAGCGACCGCAGGCTGCTGGCAATCGCTTCGTTATAGCGGTCGGCCAGTGTCAGGGCAAAGGCCTGCATCGCCCATGCATCCGACGAAAACGGGTGCGCCGTCACGGTATTGGCCGCCGCAGCGACGGCTTCCTGTGCGCGTCCTTCCGTAATCAGGCCAAGGGTATAGGTATAATGCGCGATCAGATCATTCGGCAGTGCGCCGATGACTTCCTCAAAACGGTTGACGGCTTCCTGAAAATTCCCCTGATCCCAGGCGTTCATGGCCCGCGTGCGTCCTGACTGCGGATCAGATGTCGGTGAGGGAGTCGGAGCCTGCACAGTGGAGACTGCATTTTGAGCCTGATCGACTGCCGTACTCAGCAGCCCTTGCACCATTGGGATATAAGCCTCACGATTCTGGTAGATCCCGATCCCAGCGAAGATGATCAGCGGCGCACCCAGCCACAGCAGAATCCGCCAGAACGCGATCCGGCGGCGGCGCGAATAGCGGGTATTTGCACGTACATACATAATCAGGGAATCTCCACGAATTCAGCAGTTTCTGCCGATGCCGTTTCTACTGGCTGGATTGTTTCCAGCGGCATGACCGACTCAACCGCCGGTGTTGCCGTCATATCGGGTGTGACTTCGGTCGGTGGGAAATAAGGTGTTGGTGCGGCCCCAAAATACGACGGACAGTCGCGTGCGACAAGGCTTAATCCCAGTCGAATATCACTCAGCATCTTTTCACTTGAAAGCGATGACTGCGCCCGTGAAAGCGCATCCTGCAAAATCGCCCATGCCAGATCGCAGTGTTCGCTGGATGAGATCTGCACCGGCGTGGGGGGTGGGGTACTGCTTGGCACTGCGGTAAATGCCGGGGTCGGTGTCGCGATGGCGGCGGCGGCATTCAGCGCATTTTCCAGCATCTGATTACGGGCCGGTGTGCCTTCGATCATCGGCGCTGATGTCGGAATCGCGAAATCAGACTCCAGTGCCCTGAATTCTTCCTCACGCCGCTGGAGCGCCAGATAGTAATGCGTCAGCCCCAGCCGATAATAACAGTT
>CAYNDH010000127.1:0-13528 GCA_964395665.1 uncultured Anaerolineaceae bacterium | reverse complement strand
GTCGGCATCAAAGGCCCGTTGACGACTCCGGTGGGCGGCGGCTTCCGCAGCCTGAACGTCGCGCTGCGTCAGGAACTGGACCTTTATAGCTGCATCCGCCCGGTGCGGTGGTATCGCGGCGTCCCCAGCCCGCTGAAGAACCCGGAAGATGTCGATGTCGTGATCTTCCGCGAAAATACCGAAGATATTTATGCCGGGATCGAGTACGAAGCAGGCACACCGGAAAACGCAAAGCTGGCGGCCTTCCTGCGGGAAGAAATGGGCGCGGAATTCTTCGAAGGCGCTGGCCTTGGCGTGAAGCCGATCAGCGAATTCGGCAGCAAACGACTGGTGCGTGCCGCGATTCAGTATGCGATCGATAACAATCGCGAGAGCGTCACGCTGGTGCATAAGGGAAATATCCAGAAGTTCACCGAAGGCGCGTTCAATAAGTGGGGCTATGAAGTTGCGGCTGAAGAATTCGGCGATGCCACGATTTCGTGGGATGATGTCGCGGCCAATCACGGTGGTAAGGTCCCCCAGGGCAAGATCCTGATTCAGGACTCGATTGCCGACATCATGTTCCAGAAGATGCTGCTGCGCCCGCGTGAACATGATGTGCTCGCCACCACCAACCTGAACGGCGACTATCTGAGCGACTCGATTGCAGCGGAAGTCGGCGGCGTCGGTATCGCACCGGGTGCGAATATCGGTGATGAGGTGGCCCTGTTCGAAGCGACACACGGGACCGCGCCGAAATACACCAATCTGGACAAGGTGAATCCCGGTTCGCTGCTGTTCAGCGGTGTGATGATGCTGGAGCATATCGGCTGGCGTGAAGCCGGTGACCTGATCACAAAGGCCTACGAACGCACGCTGGATCAGAAGACCGTCACCTATGACTTTGCGCGTCAGATGGACGGTGCGACCGAAGTCAGCACCAGCGAATTCGCGACAGCCATCATCAACAACATGCGCTAGATCGCATAAATCATACGCAGAGGTCTGTCCTCTGTTCTCTCAAACGCCGTCAGTGCCTGTGGCTGACGGCGTTTGAGATTCTGATACGGGATGCGAAAAGGGCGGTGGGGCGGATTTCCCTCTGCGTCCGATGTGCGGAACGTATTACAATGTGTTATTCTAATCCCTGTCCCTGTACACAGGGGGCTTTACAGGGGTGACTATCGCAGTGTTTGCAACGAGGCGCAACGAGATTACATGATCGGGCGAAAACTTCGGAATCGTTACGAGATCCGTGAGCATCTTGGGGATGGCTCCACTGCGACGGTTTACAAAGCGCATGATGAGCGTCTGGGACGTGAAGTCGCTATCAAACTGCTGCTTCCACATGTGAGAGAGACCACCCGTAAGCGCTTCTTTCAGGAAGCGAATGCGGCGGCGCAGCTCAATCACCCGAATATCATGGCGCTGTATGACATCGACGAAGAGGATGAACGTCATTTTCTCGTCACCGAGTACGTCGATGGACTGACTCTGACAAGCTATATCCCTGCTTCGGCGGAAATGGTCGTGAATCTCGGTGTGCAGATCGCACGGGCGCTGCATTACGCGCATGAACGCGAGATCATCCACCGCGACATTAAACCGGCCAATATCAAAGTGACCACGTCCGGCATGATCAAGATCATGGATCTGGGGCTGGCGCTGCCACGTGAGGCCAAGCGCGTCACGGCACATGGGATGGTGATCGGCACACCAGCCTATCTCTCTCCGGAACAGGCACAAGGTCAGAAGCTCGACTCCCGCACAGATATTTATTCGCTCGGCATTGTGCTGTACGAAATGATCACCGGGCAGCTTCCGTTCAATGCGGATGATATTGGCGCGCTGCTTCTACAGCAGGTCAAGCAGCCACCGCCACCACCACGACTGATGATCCCTGATCTGCCGGTTGAACTCGAAGGTATTATCCTGAAGGCACTTGAAAAGAATCCCGTGCGGCGCTTTCAGACAGCGGGCGCACTGGCCGAAGCACTGGAAGTCTCACTGTCACTGGGGCACAAACCTGCGTCGAATGACGTGGAAGCGCGGCCTGAAGTCGATACCATGCAGTCTGAACGGCCTTCTGGCGGCACACCCTGGTACGGTGGGGGCAAGCGCACGACCCGTCTGGTGCTGGCTGATGACCATACCCTGCTGCGTAAGACACTGGCGAATCTGCTGGAAACACGCGAAGAGTTTGTCGTGGTGGCAGAAGCGGGTGATGGCGATGCCGCACTCAAACAGACGCTCGCCATTCTGCCCGATGTGCTGGTGCTGGACCTCAACATGCCAGTGAAGGGCGGGCTTGAAATCCTGCCGTCTATCCGGCGGGATGCACCGTCCGTCAAGGTGCTGGTGCTGACCGGGCGCGAAGAAGACGCCTACATCGTCCGGGCGCTGCGGGCTGGAGCGCACGGTTATGTCCTGAAATCGGCTGACGAGAACGAACTGGTCGAAGCTATCACTAAAATCATGCAGGGACAGATGTACCTTGGGCGCGGCGTCGCAGAAAAAGTGGTCAGTGGTCTGCTGGTCGGCGGCGGAGCCGAAATCACGCTGTCGGATGAAGAAAACAGGCTGCTGCTTTACATCGCGGCGGGTTACGAGAATGACCAGATTGCCAAAGTGCTTGAAAAGCCGGTGACAACTGTTATCGAGATGCTGGCCCGCGTCCTGAACAAGATGGGCGCCAAGGATCGCTACTCAGCCGCACTGATGGCGCTGCGTCAGGGGCTGATCCTGATTGAAGATCTGCACCACCTTACTGCTTCCTGATACGTAATAGAGAATACCCGGTTCTGATTTCACTTTCGAACAGGGAAAACCCCGTATAACCAGGCTATTTTGATTCGAAATACATAGAACATCCGTACTACTTATATATCGTGATTCTAACAAAAGTGTGGTATTCTAAAACGATAAAATTTAACTTGTTGGACGGTTAACATGAGTTCTTACGACGACGATCAGTATGACGACGATCTGTCTTACGACGACTACGACGACTACGATGATGACGTCGAAGACGATGACAGCGACGGCAGTTCGTTTCGCTCGACCGTACGCAAAAGCGTTAACCCGTTCAGCACGAGCGGTAGTGGGTCGGGCAGTAGTTCAAGCCTTCCGGGCCGTGATCGGGCGGGAGGATCGGGTACATTTTCTGGCGGGAGTGGTTCAAACCGGCCAGTTTCTTCAAATTCACGTGAAAATCTCTCGGACCGTTTGAGTCGTTCGACCAGTAGTACGTCGGGCGGTTCCGGCTCCGGGAGTTCATCTTCATCAGGTTCATCAGGTAATTTTTTCAACCGGCCTTCAGGGTCCAGTGGTTCCTCTGGCAGTGGTTCGTCTGGCTCCAACCCACGGACATTCGGCGGCGGTTCATCAGGCAGTGGTTCTTCCGGCTCGTCCGGGAGTGGTTCGTCTGGTTCCAACCCACGGACGTTCGGCGGTGGTTCATCGAGCAGTGGTTCTTCCGGCTCGTCCGGGAGTGGTTCGTCTGGTTCCAACCCACGGACGTTTGGTGGCGGTTCATCCGGCAGTGGTTCATCCGGAAGTAGCTCAACGAGCGGCGGCACACGTCCCTTTGGCGGCGGTTCATCAGGTAGTGGTTCATCCAGCGGCGGTTCGCGGCCCTTTGGTGGTGGGTCTTCATCCGGCAGCTCATCAGGGTCAGGAAGCAGCTCCGGCGGTGATTCATCGCGTTCTTCCAGCCCATTCGGCGGCGGTTCATCGAAGCCGTCATCTGATCGGGACAAGAAGGACGACGCTAAACCGGCTGGCGGTGGTTTAGCGTCCCGTTTTGGTGGGATTGCATCATCCATCGGGAAAAAGGATGGTGACAAAAAGGATGATAAAAGCACCTCGTCCAGTTCGTCAGGCTCTTCGGGCGGGCTTGGTTCCCGTCTGGGTGGACTGGGTGGACGTTTTGGCGGCGGTGGTGACTCCTCTGATAAACCCGCATCCACGCGTGGTAGTTCTGGCGAGAGCGGCGGCGCAGCTTCACGGTTGGGTGGCGGCCTTGGAGGGCTGACCAATCGATTTGGTGGCGATAAAAAAGACGATAAGAAGAACGACACCAAATCCGGCGGTGACAGTAAGCCCGGCGGTGCGCTGGGCGGCCTGACCAACCGGTTTCGCCCCAGTGGTGAAGCCAGCCCGGCGAAACCCGGCGGACCCGGATCATCGAGCACTTCATCTTCTGCATCGTCAAGGCTGGGCGCCAGCAGCAGTTCACCCGGCTCTGGATCGACATCCACCGGCTCGCGTACAGGGGGCGCGTCGGGTTTATTCAATCGCGCAGCGACGGGGGGAAGTTCCGCAGGCGCGGATAAGTCCGGCCCAAGATCCCAGACCAAAAGCGCGGCAAAGGCGGCTGGCGAAGGCGGAAATTTCTTCTCTAACCTGACGAGCCGTCTGCCGTTTGTCGGCGGTGATGATGCGAAGAAATCCGGCAGCAGGCTGTCCAGTAAAACCAGAACCAGTAAAGTGCCTCAGGCGGCTGGTGAAGGCATGTCACTGGATACCAAGCTCGACATCCTTGGGGTTGGGCTGGTGTTTGGGGCGCTGCTGTTACTGTTGAGTGCGCTTTCTCCGCAGCCCGGCCAGCTTACCGGCCAGCTTAATGCGCTGATCAGCCAATTTCTCGGCTGGGGGGCGATTGCTGTGCCGCTGGTGATGCTGGCGATTGGCGTCTGGCTGATCCTGCGTCATTTCGGTGACGAAGCGCCCAGAATCGATCCGCTGCGGCTGGGGGGCATCGGATTGTTTTATGTCGCACTGCTGATCACCTTCCAGTATGCGTACAGTTTCGATCCGATCTTCCAGAATAACTTCAATCTCTACCAGCAGCTTTCGTCCAAAGTGATTGAACTGGGACGCGGCGGCGGGCAGGTAGGGTGGTCATTATATGAACTGCTGGTGATGAATGCGACCGAAATCGGCGGCATGGTGATCACCGCTGGGCTGTTTGTCATCAGCCTGATGCTGATCACGCGGACCAGCGCGGCAGAACTGGCCGTTATCGCGACCAGTGTCATCCGCAGCTTACAGGTGTCGGTGCAGCGCCGGGCGCAGGCCCGGGCAGCCGCACGGCTTGAAGCAGAGAAGGCGACGCCGCTTCAGCCGCAGACACAGATCAGCGTTACACGGCCAGCAGTGGCAGAACTGCCCCCGGCTCCGGCCCCTGCGGCGCTGCCAGCCGCCAGCAATGCCCTGCCTGAACCGGAAACGCTGGAGCTTCCGATTGAAGATCGCCTGACAATCCGTGCAGGTGGGCAGACGCTCTCAAACAGCGAAGCCGTGCCGGTGACCTCTGCACCGTCAGCGGTTCCTACCACGCCCGCGACAGCGCATCCGGCGGCATCTGCGGGGGATACCGCTGCGAGATCACGTGCGCTGCCTTTGCCGGGGCTGTTTTCGCGTAAAACCGAAGGCGACACCAGCGGCGCGGATGCAGGCGGCGCGGCTACAGGCACATCACAAACTGATAAACAGGAAGACGGCGGCGGCCTGCTGGGACGGTTCACCCGGCGTTCTTCTGTCAGTGGGACGGCGGATGCTCCTGGGACAGGCGATGTCCCCGGTACAGCGGCAGCCAGTGCATCTGGAACCACAGCACCGGGCACCACTGCACCAGCCTCACAGCCTGCAGCCCGTTCGCTGAATCCCTTCAGTCGTCCGGCAGTATCGCAGCCAGCGCAGCCATCATCGACACCGGCCCCTGTGCCACCACCGCCGTCAACTTCTGCGCCAGCAGCATCTGTACCAGCAGCGTCTGCTCCGGCAGCATCAGGGACAGGCGGAGAACCATCGTCAGACTTCTATAAACCGGCGACACCCAAGGGGATTTTCCAATCACCAGCCGCATCGACGCCCACGACAGCGGATGAGGTCACGGGGACGATTCCGGCGGGTGACACAGCAGCGCCGTCTTCAGCGCCGACCGCACAACCCGCAGCCGATGTGCCAGCCGCATCAGCGGCGTCGGCAGCATCAACCGGTACACCTGCCAGCACGTCAACGCCTGCATCACCGGTTGGCGCCCGTAATGACCGGCTGAATGAAATCCGTCAGGGTGGGTTTGCGGCGCGTCCTGCGACCGGTTCTGACGCGGCTTCAAATGGTGACGGTGACCGTACAGGGGACATCGGCGGACCGCTGCGTCCACGGCCATTCGCGCCGACCGGCGTGACGCCTGCATCCCGTACACCCGGCACACCCACGACAACAGGTTCGCAGGAAACATCAGAGACACCCGGAACACCGGTCACACCCGCCGCATCTGCGCCGGTTCCGCCCGTGACAGCATCACCATCGGTGTCACCGGCTGCGGCGAACGGTGTAACATCTGATGTCCCGCCCGGTACTCCGACGAGTACACCGGCAGCTACTCCCGCCAGCACGCCGCCTTCGGGCGCCCGTGTGAGTGCTGAAGGGCCATCTGTCGCGGCTGATCCGAAGATCACGCTGCCGCAGGCGCCGACGGTTACCTCTTCGACACCGAAATCTCGCCGCACCTACAGTGTCCCGGATTACCGGTCACTGCTGGCGCCAGGTTCCGAACAGGACTTTGACCGCGAAGCGCTGGTGAAACGCGCCAAGATCATCGAAGAAACCCTGCAAAGCTTTGGCGCACCGGGGCGTGTGGTGGAGATCAACACCGGGCCGGTGATTACGCAGTTCGGCGTCGAGCCGGATTACGTCACCGTGCGCGGTGGCAAAAAGAGCCGCGTGAAGGTCAGTGCCATCGCGCAGCTTGACAAAGACCTTCAGCTCTCGCTCGGCGCGAAATCTGTGCGTATTGAAGCGCCGGTACCGGGTAAGGGCTTCGTTGGCGTGGAAGTGCCGAATGACCAGCCCGCGACCGTCAGCCTGCGCGATGTGATGGAGTCGAAAGAATTCAACCGCATCAAGTCTCCGCTGGCGATTGCGCTGGGGCAGAGCGTGGACGGTGCGCCGGTGGCCGCCGACCTGACAGCGATGCCGCATCTGCTGATTGCAGGGACAACCGGTTCTGGTAAGTCAGTCTGCGTGAATGCGATTATCGCCAGTCTGGTGCTGCGGAATACGCCGGACAAACTCAAGCTGATCATGGTGGACCCGAAGCGCGTCGAGCTGACAGGTTACAACGGCATTCCACATCTGGTTGCGCCGGTTGTAGTCGAACTGGAACGCATCGTCGGCGTGCTGAAGTGGGTCACCCGTGAGATGGATGAGCGCTACAAGCGCTTCAGCAATGCCGGTGCGCGTAACATTGAAGACTTCAACAAGCATCTGCATGAAGGCGACGAGACCATGCCGTACATCGTCGTGATTATCGACGAATTGGCGGACCTGATGATGCTCGCGCCGGAAGAGACCGAGCGCACCATCACCCGTATCGCGGCGCTGGCGCGTGCGACCGGTATCCATCTGGTGATCGCCACGCAGCGTCCATCGGTTGATGTCGTCACCGGTCTGATTAAAGCCAACTTCCCGGCGCGTGTTGCATTTGCGGTCGCCAGCGGTATCGACAGCCGTGTTATCCTTGACCAGCCGGGTGCGGAGCGCCTGCTGGGGCGTGGTGACATGCTCTATATGAGCGGCGATGCGCCTGCACCGCTGCGTATGCAGGGCGTGTTTGTCTCTGACACCGAGATCAATAACATGGTCCGCTACTGGCGTTCACAGGCCGCAGAAGATAGCATCCAGCGTTCACCACTCTCGATGACGATGGAAGATGATGCATCCGCACGGGCTGCTGTCCCAACGCGCTCGTATGGCACGATGCAGGTCAGTCCGGGTGGAGCATCTCATGCCCCGCGTGCGGCCTCATACACGGCGCCACAGGCGTACTGGGATGACGACGACGACGATGATGATGGTCCGCTGCGGCCTTCCAGCAGCACCAGCAGCGCCAACGGGGACTCCGATGAGGATGAGTTGTATGATGAGGCGGTCGAGATGGTGCGCCGTTTGGGGAAGGCGTCCGTATCGCTGCTCCAGCGCCGCCTGCGGATCGGCTATACCCGTGCCGCCCGTCTGATTGATGTGATGGAAGAGCGCGGCATCGTCGGGCCAGCCACCGAAGGCAGCAAGCCGCGTGAAGTGCTGAAATAAGCGCATATAAAACCTGGCGATACAAAAAGCGGGAAGCATCTACAAGGCTTCCCGCTTTTGATTCGATTTGCCGTGTGACCGGTCCACCGTGCCTGTTATTCGTGGGCGACTGTACCGCGCATCTGATGCAGATATTCGGCATGCTCCGGGATGTGGACCGGAAGATGGCGGTAAATCGGGCGGCGTGTGACTGGTGCGATGATGGCCTCAAACACACCGCCGAGATCGTAAGGGTGATCGTCGGTGGTTGCGAAAGGCGCGGGGGATTGCCACTCTTCCTCAGTCAGTTGCTCCAGCACGGCGGTGAGAGCGCGCTGATTTTCGTGCCACTGATCAATCATGGCTTGCAGACTAAGATGGCGGCGGTCAGCGACACCGCCATTGTGAATATCTTCGCTGCCTTGTGCCGTTTGCACCTGATTTAGACATGCATGGCGCTCTCCCCTCAGCCACGCATGATAGGCTTCAACCGCCAGCGCCTCATACGTCGTGAGATGCGCCAGCAGATCCTTGAATGACCAATGCTGCCCCCAGAACAGGCCGTGGCGAATGGTATCCGGACGAGTCATCTCTTCCGGTGTCAGGGCATCGAGCAGGGATTTCACGTCCTGATGTTCGGTGTTCAGCAGGGCGCGGGCGTTTTCCAGTGAGACGGTGGCAAGCATGAGTGATCCTTTTAAGCGAACGGATACAAGTCTCCATTCCAGACACTTGGAAGGGTGGTCGGTGGTGGCAGCATTTCTCGCAGATCATTATAACGCGCCGCTTCCAGCGCGGGCAGGATCGTCATGGCAATCATGGCGATGATGATGATCAGCGTGACGATAATCAGAATCCAGCGGCGCAGCGGACTGATGCCCGTGATCTCGTCATCATCTTCATCCGAATCATCACCCATGCGATCACGCATCCGGTCGCGCAGGCGATCATTCAGGTAGGTGGGGGAGATGTCGCGCAGGAGTAAGGGTGATGCAGTCAGCAGGCTGTCGTCTGGTTCATCAGCGATGACATCATCCACGACAGGATCATCCGCGTATTCGTCGGCGCGTTCGTCGGCGTATTCGTCAAATGGATCTTCAGGAAAGGACATCATGTGTTCCCGGATTCTCTGAAACAGAAGAGGCTGAGCAAATGCCTGTTTGTTGTTTAAACAGACGCACCCAGCCTCTCGGATGTTTCGTTGTTAACGTTGTTAATAATGAACGGTTGTCGGTCAATCAATCCGGGATTGATGAACGATTAGTTGTTGACGACGTGTTCCTTGATCTCATGTACTTCGATGATGCCTTCGGGGCTGCCCTTGCGGATCGCCAGCTTCACCTCACCGATCGCGCGGGTGACTTCGATTTCACGCGGGCAGGCAGGTGTGCAGTTGTAAATCGTGCGGCAGCGCCAGACGCCGTTCGGCTCTGCAAGGATGTTGAGACGTTCCTGTGCGGCCTGATCACGGCTGTCAAAGATGAAACGGTGCGCCTGAACGATGGCTGCTGGGCCGACGTATCCGCCATTGGCCCAGAAGCTGGGGCAGGATGTGGTGCAGGCAGCGCACAGAATGCACTTGGTGGTATCGTCGAAGCGCTCACGGTCTTCAGCAGACTGGAGACGTTCGCGGCCATCTGCCGGGACGGGTGTATCATTGACGAAGAATGGCATGACTTCGCGGTAATGGTCGAAGAACGGTTCCATATCGACCATCAGGTCCTTGACCACCCGCAGCCCCAGAATCGGCTCAACCTGAATGCGGTTGGAGTTCAGGTCGCGGACCAGCGCTTTGCACGCCAGCCGGTTTACACCGTTGATCCGCATTGCATCCGAGCCGCAGATCCCATGACCGCAGGAGCGGCGCATCGCCAGTGTGCCGTCGAGTTCCCACTTTACGCGGTGCAGCAGGTCGAGAATACGATCGGTTTCATCGACATTGCTGAGTTGGAATTCTTCCCAGTAAGGCTTGTCTTTGCCCTGTACTTCCGGATTGTAGCGCCGGACACGCAGTGTAACGTCCATCCAGTTATCCTTTAAAAATTCAACAGCTTACGGTGATCAGTTGACGGTTCCTGATGTGTTTAATATACACGTTCTTTCGGCACGAAACGCGGATCGACATCCGCCAGTGACAGATCGACCTTCTTATCCATATTGAGGGTGTATTCAGGTTCACTGTCAGAATAGGGTGCCGTTGTCTGCGTGATCAGCGAGTGGACCAGAAGATTCTCGTCATCGCGCTTGGGATAGTCCTCACGGCTGTGCGCGCCACGGCTTTCCTTGCGGTTGAGGGCGCTGAGGGCTGTGACTTCCGCCAGATCGAGCAGGCAGCCGAGTTCCCACGCTTCGAGGACGTCACTATTGTACTTGTAGCCACGGTCGTCAATCGCCAGTTCGGTGCTGTAACGGTGTCGCAGTTCGCGCAGATCTTCGACCGCCTTCTGCATCAGATTTTCCTGACGGAAAACGCCGACGTTATCATTCATTGTGACCTGCATGGCTTCGCGCAGTTCGTTGGGCTTGGTCTTGCCGCTGCTCTGACGGATGCGCTCGAACTCTGCCTGAATCTCGGCAGAGGGGTTGGCTGGCAGCGGGACAAAATCGGCCTGCTTTACATAATCAGCGATCGCCTTGCCGCCGCGACGACCGAATACAATCAGGTCCACCAGTGAGTTGGTGCCAAGGCGGTTAGCGCCATGCACGCTGACGCAGGCGACCTCACCGGCGGCATAAAGGCCGGGGAGGACCGTCCAGTCGGCATCACTGACAACCGCTGCGTCCAGATTGGTCGGGATGCCGCCCATCGCATAGTGGGCTGTGGGCTGGATCGGCATCGGTTCCTTGACTGGGTTCACGCCGAGATAGGTACGGCAGAAGTCGAGAATATCCGGCAGTTTCTTTTCCACATATTCGCCGTCGATGCGCTTGGATTCACCGGCTTCGGCGAAGTAGCGGTTGACGGTTTCGGGCCGGATGTCGAGATGAACGTAATTGCGGCCCTTGATGCCGTTGCCATTGCGGATTTCCATATAAATGGCACGGCTGACGACGTCACGGCTGGCAAGATCTTTTACGCTCGGGGCGTACTTTTCCATAAAGCGTTCGCCGTGGCGGTTGATCAGCACGCCGCCTTCACCGCGCACGCCTTCGGTAATCAGGATGCCGAGCTTGTAAATGCCGGTCGGGTGGAACTGATAGAATTCCATATCCTGAAGCGGGATACCACGGCGCATGACCACAGCAGCGCCGTCACCGGTCAGGCTGTAGGCGTTGCTGGTCACCTGCCAGCAGCGGCCCCAACCGCCGGTCGCGAACAGGGTGGCTTTGCTGTGGAAGGTGTGGAATTCACCGGTCGCCAGTTCAATCGCGACCGTCCCGGCGACTGCGCCGTTGTTCTTAATCACATCGACGACATGGAATTCGTCGAAGAAGCGCACATTGTGCTTGATGCACTGCTGGTACAGCGTCTGAAGGATCATATGACCGGTGCGGTCGGCGGCATGGCAGGCGCGATAGGCCAGCTTTTCACCGAAGTTGATGGTATGACCACCGAAACGCCGCTGGCTGATGCGTCCTTCAGAGGTGCGATCGAACGGCAGGCCCATATGTTCCAGTTCGATGACTGCGTCCACGGCTTCTTCCGCCAGAACTTTGGCCGCGTGCTGGTCGGCCAGATAGTCACCGCCTTTTACCGTGTCATAGGCATGATAGATTGGTTTGTCATCGTTGGGATCGTCGCCAATGCGGTTGCCCAGCGCCGCACCGATACCGCCCTGTGCCGCTCCGGTGTGGCTGCGGGTGGGGTACAGTTTGCTGACGACCGCGACGTTCGCGCCGCCTTTGCTGGCGTAAAGCGCTGCCATCAGACCAGCGCCACCTGCGCCAACAATGACTGCGTCGAATTGATGTGTTTTCATTATTGAACTCCTGCAAGGATTAAAACGAGACTGCTCATCCAGTAAACCTCAGACCAGAGAGAAATATGCTAAGGATCATTGATCATCCAGCGTGCGGCCTGATGGCCGTGCGGCGGGTTAAGGGCCGGTTCCACGCAGATGATTGCTGGCTTCGACCGCCATTTCAATCGTGGTCGCGTCGATGGTGGAGAGCAGTGCAGCACCACCAACCACCAGCAGAATGACAGCGCCGATGATGCAGACATAATTCATGGCACGCTTCACCAGTGGGTTCTGTGCTGTGTAATCGGTCAGCACATAGCGCAGGCCATTGAAGCCGTGCAGTGTCACCAGCCCCAGCAGCAGGATGTCGTAAATCCGCCAGACGGCGACGCCACCCAGCAGATAATTCCAGCGTTCACCGATGAATTCAACAGCGGTGCCAGTCGAGTTAAGGCCGTCACCAATGACGCCGGACATAACCGCATCAGCTCCATAAGGGACACCGACAACCTGAAAGCTGGATGCGGTCAGATTGAACACACCCTGAAGGATGTGCATCATCGCCAGATGGCCGAAGACCAGCGGGACAATCAGCAGACCGCTGACACGCATGTAAGACCACCAGAAACGGTCTGTGCCGCTGGCCTGGCCGGTATTGCCCCGGTCCTTGTTGCCGACGACTAATCCAACGACTGCCGAGAGGACCAGCGCGGCCAGCAGTGCAATGACCATGCCGACGATAAAGGGAACCTGACTGAGCAGTACGCGATCCAGACTGAGGATGAAGGGATCACTGTTGTAGTGGTTTACCACATCACGGAACATGAGGAAGAAGGCGGGGATGAGGGTGATCACCGTCAGGCCCAGCACAACCCACGCGGCCCGCCCCTGATGCTTCCAGAGTTCGGGGCGGTTGTCGAAGATGGAGATCCGCAGGCCGTTATAGGCATGATAGACCACGGCGGCGACCAGGCCGAATTCGCCAAGGGTAAAAAGCGGGGACTGGTAAGAGGCAATCGCTTCTTCATACAGCCCGGGGTAGAACACCGCCCATGAGGTGTCGATGACGTGCAGGATGAAGAAAAACAGCACGCCTAAACCCGTCAACCGGTGCAGCACCCAACTCCATTGACCGATTGCGCCGCGATAGCGCAGTGTTTCGGAAAGTGTTAAAACAAGGGAACTCAAGAGGAACCTTCCTATCTTTAAGCAGGGTTAATTTTAGTTGGCAGCAAACCAGAAAGTCAGGCGCATTATAGCACCGACATCCGATGAACTGCAAAGCCTGTGACGCCAATTCGGATGATCGGTGTATGTGCTGGCAGAGTCCGCAGAACACAAGTTGACGAAGGGCGGGATCGCGTCTTATAATGCAATCAGGGTTCCGATGAACCCAACACGCCTCCGTAGCTCAATTGGATAGAGCAAGCGCGTCCTAAGTGTTAGGTTGTGGGTTCGAGTCCCGCCGGGGGTACACACAGAGCAGGTGCACGATGAATAGTCATTCATCGTGCCTGGACTTTGGCGGTTTGAAGAACGTCGCTGTGCTGAGACAGGGACGTTTTTTG
>CAYNDH010000126.1:3039-14063 GCA_964395665.1 uncultured Anaerolineaceae bacterium | reverse complement strand
CAAAATACACGTTGAGGCGCATCCTTTAACCATATGTCACGAGAGAAAACAGGTTAAGCCTATGTCGCCTTCACGGACTAATCCCACGTCGTGCAACACAGGCACGGTCCGTACAGTTGCATCTGGTTCTGGACGGCACCACTCTTACTGTGTGAGCGTCAGGTTCAGCATGCACATCCTGCCTTCGGGTGTGTACACGGTATAGGAACCGTACACCAGGCCGTCCTGCAAGCGGACGATCACAAGCAAAGTGGTACGTTTTTGGAACATGGAGCTTTCCTCTCAAGGGTCGGATTAAGCGACAGAAACTTCAAAAGGGCCACCTGTCCGGCGGCCCTGCGGAATTGACAGGCTTACTTCTTCGGCGGGATATTGAAGCCGAACCGGAAGATATTGTTGGGATCGTACCTGGCCCTGATCCCGTCAGCAGATGCGATCGTGAGAACAGGTTCGAGAAAAGCCATGATGTTATTCCCCCTTTTGAGCGGTAAGGACGGCTCGTGATTGGATGTGTTTTGTGTTTGCCTGTTTGCACGGCATTTATCTAACCACAGCGGCGGTCGGACGTCCTGCGGCCAGGGGTTGAAATCTGATGCCATGCTTCGGGCTTAGGCTGTCTCCGACTAATGGCGGAGAGGGGGGAAGGTGACAAATTATCGGCGTACGCGGCGGACAGGGCGCCATTGCAAGCAATGCGGACCATGTCCCGATGAAGTCCGGCATTCGGCGCAGAGCGATCTACGCCATTTGGCGGATACACTTGCGCACTGGCGGTGTGAAAATTGATAATAAGGACAGAAAAATGTGGGTGTGAGCCAGAAAGAAGGATGGGGAATGACAATTCGATTACTGCTGGTGGATGATCATGCAGTGGTGCGGCAGGGCCTGAAGATGTTTTTAAAGAGTGAGCCGAGCTTTGCCGTGATCGGAGAAGCGTCAAACGGACTTCAGGCGATCGAAATGGTGCGCGAACTGAAGCCGGATGTCGTGCTGATGGACCTGCTGATGCCGACGATGGGCGGGGTTGAGGCGACGGGGATTATCCGCCGCGAGTTCCCGGATACAGAAGTGATCGCGCTGACCAGCGTGCTTGAGGATGCGTCGGTTGTGGGGGCGATCCGAGCCGGGGCAATTGGTTATCTGCTGAAGGATACTGATGGGCCGGAACTGCTGCGTGCGATCCGGGCGGCATCGGAAGGCCAGGTACAGCTTTCGCCCAAGGCGGCGGCGCGGCTGATGCGCGAAGTCCGTGCGCCGGAGTCACCGGAAAAGCTGACCGAACGCGAAACCGAAGTGCTGCGGCTGGTGGCACGTGGCATGGCGAATAAGGAAATCGCCCGTGAACTCAGCATTGGCGATAAGACCGTGAAAACACATGTCAGCAATATCTTCAGCAAACTGGGAGTCGTCAGCCGGACACAGGCAGCGCTTTATGCGGCCAGCATCGGGCTGGTCACGCTTTCGCAGGAGTGATGTGGTAGTCGTTAGTCATTAGTCGTTAGTCGTTAGTCATTAGTCGTTAGTCATTAGTCATTAGTCATTAGTCGTTAGCTAATCGCTTGCAGCTTGCAGCTTGCAGCTTGCAGCTTGTCGCTGTTAACGGGATGTCTCAAAGACAATCGGGACAGAATTCGCGAGCAGATTCACCATGGACGCCCCCACCCTCACGGCGTTGACAAGCTGCGCAATCTGATCATCATTCAGACCGTTCAGCCCCAGCCGAATCACAATCCTGCGCTCACCGCTTTCAGTGGTATGCCAGCGCGCCGTGGTGGTGAGGCTGTTCAGGGGGATATTCAGGTTCTGGGCAGCATCCTGACAGGCGAAGGTGCAGTCTGTCGCGAGTGTCGCCAGCAGCAGGTCACTGGGCTGGCTGAGGCCGGTGATCGTGTCGGTCAGCCGGGGCGAGCCAATCACCAGATGAGTATCCCCAAAGCTGACGATCGCCTGTCGGCGAGCGCCAAAGGGACGCGCAATCACAGGCGGCGTAATCGTGATCATGAAACACGTATCTTTCGATTCTGGTCTTTAAACGCGGTCAAAAATAGTTTCGCATAAACACATTCACCCGCCATGTGCCAAACGTCACCCGCTGGCTCCTACTTTGGTTGGAGATGGATATTCTCAATCAGGGGCAGGATCAGTGACAGCCGTGTCCCCTGACCGGCGCTGCTGGTAATGCTGATATGACCGCCCAGCGCCGTCATGCGTTCCCGCATCGAGTGTAAGCCGAGATGACCGGGGAAGCTCTGTTCGGTTTTGAAGCCGACGCCGTTATCATCGACATCAAGCTGAAGCTGTTGATCCGAGCAGCGCATCCGCAGGGTCACCTGAGAGGCGTTGGCGTGCTTGACGACATTGTGCAGCGCTTCCCGTACCACCCGATACAGGCTCTCCTTGATCGGCAGGTCAAGATCCGGTTCGTCGCACAGGTCAATATGCACTTCGATGCCGTGCCGCGCCTGAATGGATGCGCCCTGCTTGGCAAGCGCCACCGCCAGCCCTTCGGTCTCAAGTGATTCGGGGCGCAGTTCGAAGATCAGCGCCCGCATTTCCGCCATGCCTGCTTCGGCCAGCGTCAGCACATACGCGACGGACTCGCGCACCGTTTCAGGATCATGCTCCAGCGCACGGTAGGCGGTCTGCGCACCAAGGCCAATGCCATACAGCGCCTGTGAAACCGAGTCGTGCAGTTCGCGTGCCAGACGGGTGCGCTCTTCCAGCGCCGCCAGCCGCTGAATCTGGAGATTCATCTGCTCGGCACGATCCAGCGCGGCGATGGTCTCCTGCTGCAAGCGGATACGCTCCACCGCCGCCGAGACCAGATCACCAACACCGGCCATCAGCCGCTTCTCCCGCTCGGAATAGCGGCGCGGGACGGGCGAATCGATCCCCAGACCGCCCATGAAGCGCTCATTCAGCCACAGGCTGACGCGCATGTTGGAATGCACGCCCAGTGCAAGGAATTTGCGCCGGGCCTGTTCGTCCATGTTGGGATTCTCCGCGATGAACTCGTTGACATACACGCCCTGCCGGGGATACTGATGAATCACCTTGAATTCGTCGATCCACCAGCGCTGGCCTTCATGATTGAACATATCGGTTGCGGTGGCGACGATGTCAAAATAGCGTGCGCCTTCGAAATCGAAGTTCTCGAAGATATTGAGGTAAATATCCCCAGGGCCGAAGTCAAGCTGGGCGACGGCCCGGACGATCTCATGGTAGGTGTGGGCGGCATTGATCGCCTGACTGACGCGATAGAGTGACATCGTCTCGGCGCGGGCTTCCTGCTCCGCCAGATACGCCAGACGCTGCGCCTCTGCTGCCGCCTCAAGTTCATGCTGGGCATGGATGCGCAGCACGGCGCTTAAGACCAGATCACTGATCGCCAGTGTCAGACGGCGTTCGCGCTCAAGGAATTTGCGCGGCGTCGAGCCTTCAAAGCTCAACAGACCGTACCAGCGGCGGTTCTGCACCAGATTGACCATCAGCAGCGCCTGGGTATCCGAGGCTTCCCATGCGGCCCGTGTGACCGAGTCCACCAATGGATGGTCGTCAATATTCTCGATGACGATCTGACGCGCATTGTGGACATGCGGCGCGATTGGGAAATCTTCTACGGTCAACCGCGTGCCGACGGACTGCGGCGGATAGCCTTTGCGATCCAGACCGGCCACGATTTCAAAGTGGCTGGCCTTCTGATAATCGAGATGTTCCCACAAGATCAGATAGATGCGCTCGATCTGGCGTGTCAGCGGACGGATGGCATTCAGCACCTTCGGGAAGGTGTTGGCCGCGTGGACGGCTTCCGACACCTGATACAGCAGGCTGTTCTCTTCGCGGGCTTCCTGCTCGGCAAGATAGGCGCGGCGCGAACCGACCACCGAAGGCAGGGTCTGCAAAAGCTGGCTGTAGATGTAGCGTTCTTCGTTGGAGAACTCGTGCCGCTCGAACCAGATGATCTCCACACTGCCCCAGAAGCGTCCACCGCTGTACAGCGGCATGACGGCCTGTCCGCGTGTGAGATGCGTCTCGGCCCAGTCGGCACGGTCGGCTTCCGGAAAATCGGTACAGGTGCTGGTATCTTCAAAATACTTGATCGTCAGCGGGCTGAGCAGGTTCTGTTCGAGAATATAGCGGTTGATATTGTGCGGCGGTTGCAGGCGGTCACTGACCTGATCGAAATCCTGCACCCTGCCTTCCAGCCAGACGGCGACCGGCAGCGGAATCCCGGCCTGACTGAGTGAACTGTCGGGCAGGTGTCCCTTGTAATTGAGGAAGACCGCTTTCGCGCCCTGCCGCTCGGCATACCAGACGATAGCGGAGACAATCCCGTGTTCGTCGGTGGCCTGAAGCAGCCGGTTATTGATCTGCGCCAGCAGTTCGGCCCGCTGACGGCCCCGGCTGGTTTCCTGCTGTGACTGGATGCGTACCAGCGCCGCCCGTACCAGATCGCCGATACCGAGCATAATGCGCCGGTCGCGGTCACTGAAGCGGAGCGCACGAACATAATAAAAGGTCAGCATCCCCCACAGGCGTTCACCCGTCCGCAGGGGGATGACCACCGCCGCCTGAATCGGTGTGTGGCGGTAATGCTCACGGGTGACTTCATCAAAAACCGGATCGCTATAAAAATCTTCAGAAACCCACAGGACTTCATTCTGAAGGGTGCGAATCACTGGCACAATCGGGGCACGCTGCTTGAGATAAGGCCGCAGCAGATCCGATGCGCCGCTGTAGGCCATCGTATCGGTATACGCGGCGCTGCGCAGGTCCATCGTATCGAAGAAGCTAAGGAAGACGCCATCGGATTCAGGTTGAAGCGCGGCGACCGAGTCCACAATATCCTGAAAGGTGAGCGCGGCATTTACCCGCTCGGCCAGTTTGTAGAGGAAGTTCGCTTCTTCCGTCGCCCGGATATTCTCCTGCTGCAAGCGGATGCGCTCGACCGCCGCCGCGACCAGTTCGCCCAGTTCGGCCATCAGGCGCTTTTCGCGTGCTGTGTACTGGCGCGGATAGGCATGATCGATACCCAATGCGCCGACCACCCGATCCTGATGGACCAGCCCCGCCCGCAGATTTGAGACCACGCCCTGCGACAGCAGCGTCCGCCGCGTCACCTCATCCAGATCGGGATGCGTGGCGACATCATCATAGGCGACCACGCCGGGGCCGGGATTCACACGGAGATAGGGAAGATCATCGAGCGAGATGCGCTGCCCTTCCTTCAGAAAGCGCCCTTCACCCGTGCCGACGACTTCGATATAACGGGCGGTGCGGTGATCGTATCCCTCAAAGACATACAGATAGAAATCACCGTGATCCATGTCAATCGTGTCAATCGCCCGCAGCATATCCTGAAATGAATTGGCAGCGTTGATGAGCTGGCTGGCGTTAAACAGCATCTCACGGTCGGCACGCACCCGCTGTTCCACCAGATACGAACGGCGGATGGCGACCAGCGGCGGGCTGGAAAGCTGCATAATCGCCTTGAAGATGCGCTGGTCGGCATCACCGAAGGTGTGGGGCGTGCGCCAGTGAAAGACCAGCACACTGATCCAGCGCCCGTGGATCTGCTGCGGCAGAAAAGCCACCGCATGAACGTCGATCTCTCCATAATACAGGCGCATTGAGTCGGAGAGGTTGGCCGTCTGCTGCGTATTTTCCAGCAGTTTGGGTTCGTTCAGGGGGATTGGCTCGCCTTGATCGTCCCATACTTCAGGCAGGCGGATAAACGCACCGGGGGACAGATGCGGGCCATCATCCGCGATCCATGAGGCGACGATCTCGGCATCGCCGATGATCTGCCCCCCCTGGGACGCCAGTGTCAGGACATAGCCTGCGACTGCCCCCAACTGACGTGCATATACGCTGACCGCTTCAAGCCAGTTATCGGGTGTGGTGGCCTGATTCAACTGGCTGGAGATCTGGTAGAGGATCTCGTTTTCAGCTTTGGTCGCGGTGATTTTACTTGACGTCATGCCCGTCATGCCCGATACGGCCTTCGTGATTACGCAATTATGCATCATCCGGGCGAAAGTCTGCCATACGCCAAAAGTCGGAGATCAACCGTCCCTGCATCCCCGCGCGATAGAACTGCGCCACCCTTCCCTCTGAAGGAGCGAAGCGAGTGGAATGGGTAGCATTGCTCGCAATGCCGGGATTAGGGGAAGCTTATAAGGGCAGGTATTGCATTCGTCGGCGCTGGCGAAACCTCACCCCTTAATCCCCTCTCCGCCAAATAAGTTTTGACCTTACCCCTCGCTTTCACGGCTTCTCCTGGTACACAATTCATGTTAAGTATTGTGTAAACCTGTAAGGTATTGCCCCTGCACAAGCTTTCCTGCCAGGGCGTGTTGACATTTACAAAAATCACTCATGTGCAGGGGCGATGGATGATGCTGCGCATCACACGTCATCGCCCGCTGACTGCTTAACCGCCCCTACACAAAACCGGCTTGCAGAGGCGCATTATGATCGAAATGTCAACAGAACTTAATGCATTCTGCTACGTAAGACTTAACAAAAAGCAAAAAGCGCCTCACTCCGTTTGAAGTGAGGCGCTTCTGTATTCGGCATTCGGCAGATTACTGCGGGATTGCGCCGACGTTTTCCGCCGCGAGGCGTTCGTCCGGGTTGGTGTTTAAAGGTTATCTGACTGTCGATCCCTCAGCGTATTTCAAAATGATCTGTTCGCGTGGAACTCCCGCGCTGACCAGTGCCTCAACCAGTGGGCGATCCGTCAGATCTTCTTCGATAATGACCTGATCACCCTCAACGCGGGCGAGTACAACCACCGCTGCCGGGCGCTATCTCTCAGGCCAGTCAATGACATTGACAGCATAGATCTGCTGGTCGTCGTTCGATAAGGGATAGGTTCGCAAATTCAGGCCACCGGATGCATAGCTGAAAACGACTTCCCTGACGACCTCCGTTAATGAAGCCATTCCACAACCTCCTCTATCACGATTTACTTCTGGGCTGAAGGCAAATAGAACCTCCAGCCCAAAATATGTCAGATTACTGCGGGATTGCGCCGACGTTTTCCGCCGCGAGGCGTTCGTCCGGGTTGGTGTTGAGATACTCCAGACTCTGGTGGCGGAAGTAGGTGTTATACAGCTCCGCGTAGTGTCCGCCGGATGTCAGCAGCGAGTCATGCGTGCCTTCTTCGATGATCTGCCCCTTGCGCAGCACGATGATACGGTCGGCGTTTCGGATCGTACTCAACCGGTGTGCGATGACAATCGATGTGCGGTTTTGCAGCACGATGTCGAGACCTTCCTGAATCAGCGTCTCGGTCAGCGGATCGACGCTGGCGGTGGCTTCGTCCAGAATGAAGATCGACGGATTCTGAAGCAGCACCCGCGAGAGCGCGACCAACTGGCGCTGCCCCATCGACAGGTTGCTGCCGCGTTCGCCGACCTGCGTATCGAGTCCGTTCTGAAGCACGCGAATCCAGTCCCCATGGCCGACGGTGCGCGCCACGGTCTCGACCTCTTCATCGGTCGCGTCGTTATTGCCATAGCGGATGTTATCGCGGACTGTGCCATCGAACAGGAACGGTGACTGTGTCACGATGCCCAGTTTCGTGTGGTAGAAGTCGATATCCAGCGTGCGGATGTCATGACCGTCGATCAGGATACTGCCGCTCTGATACTCGTAGAAGCGCGAGATCAGCTTGCCGATGCTCGATTTACCGGAGCCGGTATGCCCGACAAGCGCAATCGTCTCCCCCGGCGCGATGGTCAGCGAGAAGTCTTCAAAGACCTGTTCCTTGTCGCTGTAGGCAAAGTCCACATTCTCGAAGCGGATCTCCCCTTTGATGTCATCCAGCACGATGTTATCAGTCTGGATGACCTTGGATTCGGCATCGATCAGGGCGAAGACGCGCTCTCCGGCGGCCAGACCGAGCTGGAACTGGCTCCAGAAGGACGCGATGCTGGTCAGCGGGAACCAGAACAGCGCCAGCCCCTGAATAAACAGATACCACTGCCCGATATCCAGACTGTTGTCACGCACGGTCACGCCGCCGAAGTAGATCAGCGCGGCGGTGCCGATACCGGCCAGCCCGTTCAGAATCGGAAAAATGCTGCTGAACACGTAGCCGGTCCGCAGGTTGATGCCGTATGAATTGCGGTTGACCTGCTGAAACTGATCGTAAATCGCCTGTTCCTGCCGGAAAGTCTTGGCGACGCTGATCCCGCTGACGGTTTCCTGAATATGCGCGTTGACAATCGCGTTCACCCGCCGCGATTGGGTGACGGTATCGCGTGCGATCTTACGGAAGCCGAGCGCGGTGGCGATGATGAATGGCGCAAGCAGCAGCAGTACAATGGTAAGCTGCACATCGACGATGAACAGGTAGCCAATCAGGAAGAAGATCAGCAGGATCTGACTCATCAGGTCGGTGGAAAGCGTCACCACCGATGAAAATGCCTGTGTGTCAGAGGTGATACGGCTGACGATCTTGCCGGACGGATACTGATCATAGAACGAGAGATCACGGCGCAGCACGGCATCGACGGCATCTTCGCGCAGCTTCAGCGTGACGTTGCCGACCGCCGCCGCTGCCAGCCACTGACGGACGGCATTAAAGAGCCAGCCGAGTGTGCCGATCGCAATAATCACGACCGTGATGCGCGTCAGCAGTTCCGAAGTGACACTCTGCCCGGCCCGCTGAAGCTGGTCCAGCTCCCCCAGACTCTCGGAGATAAAGATCGGCAGATAGGTGTTGACCCCCGACGCCAGCAGGATCGCGACCGCGACCGCGATCATACGCGGAAGCTGCGGGCGGAAGTAGCCGATGATACGGCGGACAAGCTCGCCATCGGTATATTTGCGGTCGTATTCCTCGCCATCTAGGCCGTCCATGATGAAGCCCATAACGGTGCGCTCCTTTGATTCAGATTCGAAGATTTCAGGTTGATGATCAGGCCTGCTGTGGGATTGTCGCTGCGGGTGCAGCAGACTCCAGCGGCGGCAGGGCGGCATCGTAACGGGCGAAGATCCGGCGGTAGGTGGGCGATGTCCGCAGCATCTCATCATGCTTGCCAGCGGCGATCACGCGGCCATGTTCCAGCACCAGAATATGATCAGCCCAGCGGATCTGTGAGAGCCGGTGCGTGATCAGCAGTGTGGTGCGTCCGGTCTGCACACGGCGGATGGCCTTCTGGATCTCGTCTTCGGTCGCGCTGTCAATTGCGCTGGTCGAGTCATCGAGAATCAGGATGCGCGGATCGCTAAGGAAGGCACGGGCCAGCGCGATACGCTGACGCTGTCCGCCGGAGAGGGTGACACCACGCTCGCCGACTTCGGTGTTATAGCCTTCGGCAAAGCCGGTGATGAAGTCATGCGCCTGTGCTTCACGTGCGGCATTTTCGATCGCTTCCTGCGGGGTCCCCGGCGCACCAAAGGCGATATTCTCCGCCAGTGAGCGCGAGAACAGGAAGACATCCTGCTCGATGTTCGAGATCTGCGAACGGAGCGAATGCATACTCCAGTCACGCACATCGATACCGTCGATCAGAATGCGCCCGGCGGTGACGTCATAGGTGCGGTTGATGAGCTGTGTCAGCGTGCTTTTACCGCTGCCGGTCTCACCGACAATCGCGACTGTCTCACCCGGTTTGATGTGAAATGCAAGGTCATGGAGCACCTGACCGTCGTCATAGCCGAAGGACACATTCTCGAATACGATCTCACCGCGCATCGGGGCGGCGTGACCGTTCTCGTTCTCATCCAGTTCAGTCTCGGCATTGATGATCGTCAGGATACGCTCGGCACTCGTCAGGCCCAACTGCACCAGCGAGAAAGCGAAGATCGAGATGAAAATCGGGAAGCGGATGGCGGCCATCAGCCCCATCACCGAGATGATATTCGGGATCGTGATCAGGTTCTGGTTATAAAGCACCATACAGTGCAGGAAGAACAGGCCGAGCGCGACACCGTAGAACAGCATCGGCAGATAACGCGCCTCAACGCGGCCCTGCTGGGCGAAATAGTCACGGTAGCGGCGGGCATTCTGATAGAATTTCTTCCGCTCGAACTTTTCCTGTGCGCTGGCCTTCACGATCTCGATACCAGAGATCGTCTCTTCCAGCCCGGCGTTCATTGTCCCGAAAGACATACGCTGATTGCCGATTACCGGGTTCAGCACGGCCATGTAACGGCGGACGGTGAAGACATAGAAGACGGTGAAGATCAGCGGGACGAGCAGCAGATCCACGCGCACAATCGAGATATAAACCATCGGCACGACCAGTCCAAAGATCAGTTCGCAGATGAACAGCAGGCCGGGATTGATCATCACGTTCAACTGGTTCACATCATCGGTAGAGCGCGCCATGATGTCACCAACCCGCTGGCGATCATGGAAGGTCTGGCTTTTCTCCAGCAGACTGGTATACAGCTCCTCGCGGGAATCACGGGCCAGCCGCTGAGCGATCGTCTCGACCGACAGACTGCCGGCCAGCGCCGAAAGACTGTCCCCAACCAGCATGATGAACAGAATCAGCAGTGCGATCTTCAGCAGGCCATCAGGTGAGGTCGGATTGACGATCTCTTCTGCTGCCACACCGGTCAGAAAGCGGCTTCCTGAAAATGAAGCCCAGGCGATGATATACAGGGTAAAGGTCGCGACCATGAAGAACTTGTAGCGCCAGATGTGAGAGAGAATCCAGCGGATGGGGCTGGACCGGTTATAGATGTACGCGTTACGGATAGTGAACTCACTGTTTCGAGCCAAGACGTGCCTCCGTGGATTGCTGACCAATGCCTGCTGCGAACTTCCTGAAACAAATGTTCGTTACGGGCTGCGGATTATAGCAGAAAAGCGCGGCAGAATGCAAGGCGGAATCTCTGGAATTTTATAGTTCAGAAGGATTTAATCCGGGTAAATATCAATCAGGAAGGTTCAGGTTCAGGCGCTGTCAGTGACGGGGATGAAACAGGGACAGAGCGCCTGCCCTGTCCCTGTTATTTCAGCGTGTTCGGGTCTGTCTGGTCGATCAAAGCCGGTCGATCAA
>CAYNDH010000126.1:0-2939 GCA_964395665.1 uncultured Anaerolineaceae bacterium | reverse complement strand
GCCGGTCGGACGATGACGGATTGGAGCGATTCGGGTCGAAGCGCACGCGGACCTGTTCCACCGCCATGCCGTTGACCTTCTCCGCACGGAAGGTGATCCCATTGCGCACGACTTCCCCGCCGAGCTGGGGCGGCAGCGGCAGATGGGCGACCAGCAGCCCGCCGACAGTGTCCACGCCCTCTTCCTGCTCAATATCAGAGAGATCGACATAGGCGCGGATTTCGTCGAAGCGCGTGACACCGGATACCAGCAGATGCCCCTGTTCGACTTCGGTAATGCGGTCATACTCGTGCAGGTCGAATTCGTCGCGCACTTCCCCAACGACTTCTTCCAGCAGATCTTCCAGCGTGACGATACCTGCCGTCCCGCCGTACTCGTCAATCACCACGGCCATGTGGACATGACGCAGTTTGAGGGCCGCCAGCAGTTCATCGGCGGGCAGGGTTTCCGGCACAAACGGGACTTCATGCACCAGTTCGCGAATCTGAAACGGCGTGCCGTCCAGATGATGATGCACGAGATCTTTCAGATGGACGATGCCGATGATATGTTCCAGATCATTTTCATAGACCGGGAAACGGGTATGCGGAGAGGTGAACATCTTCTCCATCAGGTCCTTCTCGCTGATTGTGACCGGGACCGCCTCAATGCGCGGGCGCGGGACCATGATCTGACGGGCACTCAAATCGGCAAAGTCAAAGATATTGGCGAGCAGCATCTGTTCTTTGGCTTCCACCAGCCCACCAACCACGCTGTCGGAGATGATCAGTTCGAGTTCATCCGAGGTGTGCAGCCGTGATCCTTCCTGCGGCGGGGGGATACGCATCAGGCGCAGGACGAGCATCCCGATTTTGTTCAGCATCGTGATGGCAAACGAGAACATGGTCTGCATCAGCAGCATGGGGGCCGAGAGCGCAAAAACGACCTTCTCGGCACTCTGCAAGGCCATCGACTTGGGGATCATTTCACCGATCACGACATGCAGGTACGTGATCAGGCTAAGGGCAACGAAGAACGAGATCGTATGGACGATTTCACCACTCAGGCCGAAGGTATCATGCAGGATCGGCTCGATCAGATGGGCGACTGCCGGTTCGCCGATCATACCGAGGCCAAGGCTGGCGAGGGTGATGCCTAACTGTGCGGTTGCGATATAGCGGTCCACCTGCGCCGGACTGTTGAGGATGTACTGGACACGTTTGGCCGTACCGTGGCCTTCTTCGGCAAGCTGTGCGATACGGGTGGGCCGCACACCGATAATAGCGAACTCGGCGGCGACGAACATACCATTCAGCAGAATGAGGAAGGCAATCAGCAGAAAATTAAAGATGATGTCCATCACTCGCCCTTCTCATCTGCTGTCGGCTGGTGGATCGTCAGCAGCACTTCGGCAATCGCACGATCTTCAACCGAATTTACCGTAAGCGTGATCGAGCCGGAACGGATTTCATCACCGACTTCGGGAAGCTGTCCCAGTTCATTCAGGATATAGCCGCCGATGGTATAGGCATCATCACTGACCAGCGACAGATGCAGGCGGTCATTGAGATAATTAACCGAGATATCACCCCGGACGCAGTAGCTGTGTTCATCCAGCTTTCGGATCGGTGGACGCTCGGCTTCGTCGAACTCGTCCTGCACTTCGCCGAAGATCTGCTCAAGGATGTCTTCACGGGTGATCATGCCGACCGTGCCGCCATGTTCATCAAAGACGATCGCCATGTACGAGCGTTCCTTATTGAGAACGGTCCAGACATCATCCAGAAAACTGCTCTCATGCACGTAAGCGGTCTCACGGACGATGCTGCTGACATCGGTGGTTTTACCCTCATAGGAAAGCCGAAACAGATCCTTGAGATGGACGAAGCCGACGATGTGGTCGATGTCGCCACGATAGACGGGGATACGGGTGTAATCTGACTGGGCAGCAAGGCGCAGGATCTCGGCAAGCGGGCTGGAGACATCGGCGGCGATGATGCGCGGTCGGGGGACGACGACTTCTCCGACCTGAAGTTTGCCGAAGCGGAATGCGCTTTCCAGAAGCTGATGCTCCTGTTCGGCCAGCAGCCCCCCGGCGTGACTCTGTGTCAGCAGGAACTGGATCTCTTCTGGTGAGTGAACATGCTTATGGCCTTCTGCCTGATGAATCCCGAGCAGACGCATCAGCAGGGTACCGCTGCCATTGAGGACGACGATCAGCGGCCTGAGGATAATATCCGCCGACCAGCGCATGGGGATGGCTGTCCACAGCGCGGTCTTTTCAGGATACTGGATGGCAATGGTCTTCGGCACCAGTTCCCCAAGCACCACCTGAAGGACGGTCAGAACCACCAGAACCACGATATAGGCCACACCTGCCGCCGCCAGTTCGCTGACGAACGGCAGTGATGCCAGCAGCGGTTCGAGCAGCGGCGCAATCTCGCGCTGGGCATAGATACCGAGCACAATGCTGGACAGTGTGATCCCAACCTGACTGGCGGCGATATAATTATCGAGCTTGTGGTGGTCTTCCAGAACGGGCAGGACGATTTTTGCAAGCCGGTTACCGGAATTCGCCATCTGCGATACACGCGATTTACGCGCACTAACGGTTGCGAATTCCCCGGCGACATACAGGGCATTCAGGCCAATCATCAACGTGACCATGATGATGATGCTGACAAAAGTGAGTAACATACGATCCTCTAAATGGAGTCCAATGAGACTGCGGCACTGGAAGTCCGCCTGCCAGTGCTGCGCGCAGCTCTACAGACAAACAGTATCAGGTTGCAAACAACTGCGATACCGTAGGATAACGCATTTTTGCCTTCTGTACTGTTTATCATGCCATTAAGAGGCCAAAATCCACCGGATCAAAGATCAGACAGGGACTACACCTCACCTTTCAGGGGTAGGTTCTTAATTTTCGGTTGAGATATTTACGGCGGACAGGGCGCCAT
>CAYNDH010000125.1:0-14164 GCA_964395665.1 uncultured Anaerolineaceae bacterium | reverse complement strand
TTGGGGGTGAGGATCAACTACTGCCGCAGATTGCGCTGGCGTCCATACACCAGCACCGTCCCGCCGACGACCACCGCCGCAATCGACGGGAACAGATACTACATCCATAGCATACCTACCCTTGTAAACTCAACTCCCCTCTCCATGCAATGGAGAGGGGTTGGGGGTGAGGATCAACTACTGCCGCAGATTGCGCTGGCGTCCATACACCAGCAGCAGCGCCAGCAGCGTCAGGCCAAAGACGATTAACTGATAGGCTTCCTGAAGGCGCATCGCACGCAGCAGGCTGTCGGTCAACTGAAGCACCAGTGCGCCGGACATTGTCCCCCAGTAGCTGCCCTTGCCCCCCGCCAGCACCGTCCCACCGACGACCACCGCCGCAATCGACGGGAACAGATACTGATCGCCCAGATTGAGGAACACCGTCTGCGAGAACGCCAGCAGCATAAAACCGGCAAAGCCCGACAGCATCCCCGCCAGCATATAGGTCAGGATCACCACCCGCTGCACACGCACGCCGGAAAGCTGCGCCGTCGTCCGGTTGACGCCAATCGCGAAAAGCTGCTTGCCGAACGTCGTGCGCTCCAGTAAAAGCCACATGAAAAAGCCGAGCGCGATCCAGATGAAGACCACACCGGCGATGCCAGCCACCAGCGGCGCGGAGATGAACTGCACCATCAGCGGCGGGATATTGCCGACCAGTTGCCCTTGTGTCACCTGAAGGATCGTCCCCTGAACGACACCCGCCATGCCGAGCGTCATCACCAGCGGCGGAATTCTGATCACCGCAACGCCAAGGCCGTTGATCGCACCGATGATCCCACCAGCCCCAAGCGCCACCAGCAGCCCGATCGGGATCATGGCGTTGTCGCCGTTGGTTACACGATAGACCAGAATCGCGCTCAGGGTGACAACCGCCCCCACCGAGAGGTCGATCCCCTCTTTGCCGCTGATAATCACCAGCGTCTGACCGGCGGCGATAATCCCAAGGAAAGCCGCCAGCCGCACGATATTGATCGCCTGATTAGGGTTCACAAATGCCGGATTGACCAATCCGCCAGCGAAAAACAGCACAACCGCCAGCAGCAGCGCCACCAGCGGCGGCGAAAAGCGATCCCGCCATGCAGCGCGGCGTGTGGGAGTCTGTGTTGGAGATATAGCACTCATCAGCGCACCCTTGCTTGAATCATTTGACGCACCAGCCGGATGATCCCCGGACCGGCCAGCGCGATGATGATAATCAGCGCATCGACCAGCGTCTGTGACCATGTCGGCACATTGGCAAACGAGATGATGTTGCGGATCACGCCGAGAATCACGACACCCAGCACCGGCCCGATCACGCCGCCCTGTCCCCCGCTCAGGCGCGTACCGCCCAGCACGACAGCCACAATCGAGTCAAGTGTCATCGAACTGCCAATGCTGGAATTACCCGTGCTGATGCTCATCGTCAGGGCAATCGCCCCCAATGCCGAGAAAAGGCCAGACAGTACATACGTCATGAAGCGCACGAAGTTGACCGGGACACCCGTCGCATAGGCGGCTTCGGCTTTGCTGCCCGTCGCATACAGAAACTGGGCAAACCGTGTCGAGCGCATCACCAGCCAGACCAGCATCAACAGCACCATGATATACAGCACAAATGGGATGTCGCCCGGTGTCGAGCGGTATAAGCGCGGCAGGTCAGCCGGGATCGCACCACCGGGACGCGGCAGGATCAGCAGCGCCAGCCCGGAAAATACAAAGCTGGTCGCATACGTCGTGACAATGGGCTGAAGGCGCAGATACGCCACGAAAAAGCCGTTAAACGCGCCCGCCAGCCCCCCCACACCGCACGCCAGCAGAAACACAAGGATCACCTGTTCCGGTGGAGACTCCGCATTAAGCTGTGTCACCAGCACCGTATTGACCACCGAGACGATCGCGCCGACCGAGAGATCAATCCCGCCGCCGATCACGACAATCGCCTGACCAGCCGCCACAATCGCCAGCGGTAAGAAAACCCTTAAATTCCCGTTTAAAACCCGTAATTCAAATAAGTTCGATTGCAGGCTGTAATTAATCGCCACCGCAATCACCAGCAGCGCCAGTGCAAACAGATACGGGTGTCTTGAAAGCCAGCGCGGAAAACGCGGCAGCCGGGACACAGTTCCGCCGGGGGCGGTTGCAGCGGCTTGAGGCACTTTCGTCATGAAGCGTGTTCCGTTCCCATACTGGCAGCAACCAGTTCGGCCTGATTCAGGGTGTCGCCGGCCAGTTCTGCGCGAAGTTCACCGTCCTGAAGCACCAGCACGCGATCACACAGGCCGAGCAGTTCTTCATCATCGCTGCTGTAAAACAGGATGGCCGTCCCCGCCGCCTGAAGCTGATCCAGCAGCGCGTAAAATTCCCCCTTCGCCCCGACATCGACGCCCTTGGTCGGATCATCCAGCAGCAGCAGCTTCGGCTGACGCAGCAGCCACTTGCCGATGACCACCTTCTGCGCGTTACCGCCGCTTAGGGTGCTGACCGGCGCATCCAGTGAGGACATCACCAGCCGCAGGTCATTCGCGATCTGCTGACCGTCAGCATACGCCTGCTGAAGTCGGAGCGGTGTTCCGTAGCGCTGCCATGAGGGAAGCTGTAGATTTTCGAGAATCGAGCGGATCAGCAGCAGCCCTTCGGCGGCGCGATCCCCCGGCACCAGCGCGACATCATGACGCATGGCGGCGCGTGGGTGGCGGAAGTGCACCGGCTGGCCGGAGAGGATCACCTCGCCTTCAAACGACACCGCCCCATACAGCGCCATCAGCAGATCACTCTGTCCCTGCCCCTGAAGGCCGCCGATGCCGAGCAGTTCACCGTCACGCAGTTCGAGATCGATGCCCCGCAGCACATCGGTCCGAAGCTGATGTACCCGCAGCCGAACCGGCGCATCAGCAGGTAGTGCCGAACGGACACGCTCCGGAAGCGCCGCCCCTTCGACCATCATCTCCACCAGTTCACGCGGGCTGGCATTACCCACATCAGCCGAGCCGACCGTCACACCGCTCCGCAGCACCGTTGCCCGGTCCGCCACCCGGAAGATCTCTTCCATCCGATGCGACACAAAGATCACCGCCTTGCCCTGCTGCTTCCAGTCACCGACCAGTTCGAACAGACGGTTGACCTGCTGACTGTCAAGGCTGGCGGTAGCTTCGTCAAGGATGATCAGGCGTGGATTAAGGCTCAGGGCTTTGAGGATTTCAACGACCTGGCGCTCGTCCGGCGGCAGATCGAAGATCATGCTGTCCGGTGACAGCGTGCGGCGGGTGGCACCAGCGAACAGATCCAGCAGCGCCTGCGTGCGGCGCTGCATCTCACGGCGGTTGATCGAAAACAGGCGGCGCGGTTCATTCCCCAGCCAGATATTTTCGGCGACGGTCATATCCGGGATCAGGCTCAGTTCCTGGTAGACCGCCGTGATGCCCTGTCGTTTGGCTGCCTGCGGAGAAGCAAACAGCACCGGCTTGCCATCCACCAGCAGTTGGCCCTCGTTGGGCGCAATCACACCGGTGATGATCTTGCTCAGGGTGCTTTTACCGCTGCCGTTGGCACCAAGCAGGGCGACGACTTCGCCGCCCTGCACTTCGAGATGACCGTCAGACAGTGCGACAACCCCGCCATAGCGCTTCTGAACACCCTGCGCTTTCAGCGAAATCGTCGTCATACCGGCTCCCTCTTCCAACTCATTGATCTTTCCGCCTGACTACTGCGCCATGAAAGCGTGTGCCTGGCTCTGGCCGATGAAGCCGTCCAGTGTATACGATGCAGGCTGATCGCCATATTCGGCAAACACATCAGCGAAGTTCTCGCTGGTGACCGATTCAGGGATCGGGACGTACAGCGAATTGCCGAACGGCCCGGCCAGCTTGCTCTCATCGACCTGATTACCGGCGAGGATCTCAATTGCCACGCGGATACCATCAGACGCCACACCGGGCGGATTCACCACACCGATTGAGGTGAAATCCGGGCGGCTTTCCAGAATCTGATTCCACACTTGCAGATAACCGGCGCGGGCTTCACCCACCATCAGCGGCCACTCGTCCGGATTGGCAGTCTGCACCGCCGTCAGCGCACCCTGCGCCATCCCGTCCTGCGTCCACACACCGTCGATATTCGGCAGTGAGGCAAGGAAGTCACTCATGACCTGCTGGCCGGTCGCCTGATCCCACTGGCCGCTTTCACGTCCGACCACCGTGATCCCCGGATACTCCGCCAGCACTTCTTCCACACCATCCATACGCGCTTCATTGGCCGGATGTCCGACAAAGCCTTCGATCAGCACGATCTCACCTTCGCCGCCCAGTGCTTCCGCCAGCCACTGTGCGCTGATCTTCGCCCATTCCTTCTGATCGATCACGACGTTATAAACGCCCTGTGCGCCGATCTCCTGATCGATGGCGATCACGACGATCCCCTCTTCAACCGCTTCTTCCAGCACGGCATTCAGCGCCGACTGGTCGTTGGGATTGATGATGATCGCATCCACACCCCGATTGATCAGATTCTGCACCTGCTGGATCTGACCCTGAACATCGACATCCGCGCTCTCGATAATCAGTTCCACCGGGATACCGGCATCCGTGAATTCCTGCGCGGTCGCTTCGAAGTTCTGGATCATCTGCGTGCGCCACTCGCTGCCCACGAACCCGTTGGAAATGCCGATGGTGAACGGACCAGAACCGGCCAGTGCTTCCATCGCAGCGGCATCGGCTTCAGGATCAGAGGTTGCAGCGGGTTCTTCGGTCGCGGCTGCATCATCCTCAAGCACCAGTTCACCCGCCATCAGCGGCGCGATCTGCTCTGGATCAAGGAAGCTGTCCAGCGTGTAGGATGCCGGCTGGTCAGCGATTTCGGCATACACATCAGCGAAGTTCTCGCTGGTGATGGATTCTGGGATCGGGACGTACAGCGAATTACCGAACGGGCCTTCAAGCGCGTCAGGGTTTACTTCAGCGCCGCCGAGCAGTTCAATCGCCACACGCATACCATCAGACGCCACACCGGGCGGATTCACCACACCGATTGAGGTGAAATCCGGGCGGCTTTCCAGAATCTGATTCCACACTTGCAGATAACCGGCGCGGGCTTCACCCACCATCAGCGGCCACTCGTCCGGATTGGCAGTCTGCACCGCCGTCAGCGCACCCTGCGCCATCCCGTCCTGCGTCCACACACCGTCGATATTCGGCAGTGAGGCAAGGAAGTCACTCATGACCTGCTGGCCGGTCGCCTGATCCCACTGGCCGCTTTCACGTCCGACCACCGTGATCCCCGGATACTCCGCCAGCACTTCTTCCACACCATCCATACGCGCTTCATTGGCCGGATGTCCGACAAAGCCTTCGATCAGCACGATCTCACCTTCGCCGCCCAGTGCTTCCGCCAGCCACTGTGCGCTGATCTTCGCCCATTCCTTCTGATCGATCACGACGTTATAAACGCCCTGTGCGCCGATCTCCTGATCGATGGCGATCACGACGATCCCCTCTTCAACCGCTTCTTCCAGCACGGCATTCAGCGCCGACTGGTCGTTGGGATTGATGATGATCGCATCCACACCCCGATTGATCAGATTCTGCACCTGCTGGATCTGACCCTGAACATCGACATCCGCGCTCTCGATAATCAGTTCCACCGGGATACCGGCATCCGTGAATTCCTGCGCGGTCGCTTCGAAGTTCTGGATCATCTGCGTGCGCCACTCGCTGCCCACGAACCCGTTGGAAATGCCGATGGTATAACCATCTTCCTGATAGGCTGGGGCCGCGCCGACCAGCGAGCCAAATCCGAGCGCACTAATCACAAGCGCGAGAACAATAAACCATACACTCTTTCTTGCTCTGAAGGATTTAACGGGCATTTGTCTCTCCTTGTGTAAAACGAAAATTTTTACTATTACGGGAGTCTGGGTTATGTTCAAATCAACTGTTGCGAATGTTCGAACATTTGTTACCCTTGAAGCGGATTATAACAATGCACTGGTGGCTGTCAAAAAATGACTTCACTCGATTTAAAGCTTCTCACCGCACTTGACCCGAACAGCCCCATCCCACTTTATCATCAGATTGAGATGGATCTGCGGCGGCTGATTAGAACTGGTGAAATCAAAGTCGGTGATATACTTCCGCCCGAAACACAGCTTGCTGCTCATTACGGCGTAGGACGTCAGACCGTGCGAATGGCGCTGGCGCGGCTGGTGGATGCCGGATGGCTGCGGCGCTATGCAGGCCGAGGGACTTTTATCCGCCAGCCGGATGAGTCGCAGGATACCTTTTATCTGGATCGCAGCTTCACGCAGCAGATGGAGATGATGGGCCTGAATGCCCATTCGCAGGTGATCCACACCTACAGCAGCACCATTGACAGCGATGCCCCGCCAGCCCTGCGCTTGCAGAAAGACCAGCCTTTTTTCTATCTTCAACGGCTGCGCTTTGGTGGGGATGAGCCGATTGGCTTGCAGGCGACGACGCTGATCTCCACCCTGACACCCGCCATCGAGCTGTACGACTTCAACACCGAGTCGCTGTATAACGTGCTGTTCAACATCTACCGGCTGAAGATCGTCCGGCTGGAACATACCATCAGCGCCGTGACCGCCGATGTCACCCAGGCCGAATTATTACATATCCAGCCGGGGGCGGCGCTGCTGGTCGTCAATACGACAGCGGCACTGGATACCGGCGACATCATCGAAGCCACCACCAGCCACTACCGCGCCGACAAATACGAGTACAGCACCACCCACCGCTATTAGGCGCCGCCAGAGCCGTTACCTTATCCTGTTTTCTCTGGTGACATATGGCTGAAAGATACGCCTCAATATCAGGTATCGTAGGGCCGCCATACATGCTTGCATATCCGGGGCGTCCGCTGCTTACCTAAACCCTCTCGCATCACACCCTACTCTGTCTGCCCTTTCCTGTTTACACACAGGCAAAATGAGCGCACAATCGGAATTCACGCCAGAATCGCTGTTAAAACAGGAGCAATCAGGTGGAATCAGAAAAACCGAACCTCAAACGGATGGATAACGTCGGCATCGTGGTCGAATCGCTCGATGAGGCCATCGTTTTCTTCACTGAACTTGGCCTGAAGCTCGAAGGACGAGCCATGATCGAAGGTGAATGGGCGGGCCGCGTCACCGGGCTGGGTACACAGCACGTCGAGATCGCCATGATGATCACGCCCGACGGCCACAGCCGCCTCGAGCTTTCTCGATTTCTCGCTCCGCCGGTAATTGCCGATCATCGCAACGCCCCGGTGAACGCGCTCGGATACCTGCGCGTCATGTTCACGGTGGAAGACGTTGATGAGACGCTCGACCGGCTCCGCAAACACGGCGCGCAGCTCGTCGGTGAAGTGATTCAGTACGAAGACTCATATCGCCTGTGTTATATCCGTGGCCCCGAAGGACTGCTCATCGGGCTGGCCCAGGAAACCTCAAAACCTGGTCCACTTCGTTAGAGAATCCGAACCGCACGGTCGAACATTCGTGCTATACTGTGTAATCCGTTATTCAACACATCGGAGCGCTCTGATGTCCCTTCTTGCAGCAGTTTTCCAGCGCCCTGCAATGCCTTGCAGCGCCTTGCAGCGCCTTGCAGCGCATTACAGCCGCAATCGGCACATCATACCGGCACTTTGAGGGGAAAAATCACTTGCAGCGGCACATTATTTTTGTGCCGCCGCCGCCGCTGCATCCGCTAGTACACGGGCATTCGGGTGATTCTTCAGGACAGTCGCCGGCAGCGCGGGCGTCGGCTCCGATGCCATCACCTGCGCCAGAATATCCGCCTTACGCTGGCCGTTGACCATCAGCACAACCACTTTGGCCTGCATCAGTGTCCCCAGCCCAAGCGTCAGTGCCCGGCGCGGCACGCGATCCTCACCGCCCCAGTACGGCGCATTGCTGGCGACCGATTCCGGCGTCAGGTCGATCACCTGTGTCGGGGAATCAAACGCCGTTCCCGGTTCATTGAAACCGAGATGGCCGTTCATCCCGATGCCCAGTATCGCCAGATCAATGCCCTGTGCCTGTGCGATCGCTTCAACCCGTGCTGCTTCCGCCGCTGGATCGGACGTGTCGGTATTGAAGCGTACCACCTGTGCCGGTTGAATCCCCGCCGGGATCATCAGTTCACGCTCAAACCAGTTGTACAGATTGCGTGCATCATCCAGCGCGATCCCCAGGTAATCATCCAGTTCGATGAAGCGCACCCGACTCAAGTCCATCTCACCGGCCTGCACACGGCGCACCACCACGCGGAACATACCCAACGGCGTCGCGCCCAGCGGGAACACCAGACTGGCATCCGGCTTGTCACGCAGGGTTTCCGCCACAATATCAGCGATACGCTCATTCAGTGCCGCTTCGCTTTCCAGAATTTCGATTTCCACGGGTTTCGCTTTCGTTATAAGGTGTCTTTAAAATTCGCAGCAAACACGGACAACGACATGTAGGGGCGGGATTCTTCCCGACGACCGCCCACCGCCCACCTGTTACCGGCTATGGCACAAGTGCCGCCGCGCCCAGCGCAGCCGCCTGCGTGCCAAGCGTCGAAGCGACGATCTCCGGCATGAACGGGATCAGCCCCTGTGTCCGCTGGCGCAGTGGCTCAAGCAGCAGGTCAGAAGCCGCCGCGATCACACCACCGCTTAACACGATGATCTCAGGATCAAGTACCGAGGCCGAATTCGCCAGCGTTAGCGCCAGATAATCCAGTGCCTCATCCATCACCTGAAGCGCCCATGCTTCCTGACGGCGGGCCGCGTCGAAGACATCAGCCGTGGTGACTTCACGCCCCGCCAGCGCACTGCCCTTCCGCGCAATCGCCGGGCCAGCCGCTTCATTCTCCATCGCGCCGAAGTGGTCATACACCCGGCCCAGAAATTCGCGACCGGGGATCATATAACCGACTTCACCCGCGCCGTACCGATGCCCGCGCACCAACTGCCCGTTGAGCACAATGCCGGAGCCGATGCCCGTGCCGACCGCGATGCAGATCATACTGGCGCTGCCCTGCCCCGCGCCGTAACGGTATTCACCGAGCGCGGCCATATTCACATCATTCTCGACCACCACCGGCACGGCGAACGCAGATCTAAGCGTCGCCAGCAGTGGAAAGCGCGTCCAGCCGATATTCGGGGCCAGCATCACCTCACCTTCGGCGGTCACCACACCCGGCACACCGACACCGATGTGATGCACCTCACGCGCAGCGATCAAAGGCTGATCGATCAGATGCTGAATCAGCATCACCAGCCGGTCAGCCGGTGTGGTCCCTTCGCTGTGGGTCGTGATGCGGTGCTCATACAGCAGATGGCCGGTCGCGATCTCGATCAATGCGCCGTAGATCTTGGTCCCGCCCATATCGACGCAGACCGCGACCGAATGTTGAGAATCGGCACTGGTCATCGTCAGGCCCCTGCCAGCTCGCGGCGGACGATCTTCGCCCCTTCGACCATCGCCTTCAGCTTGGCTTTGGCCGCCCAGCGCGCTGTCTGGCTCAGGCCGCAGTCCGGTGTGACTGTCAGCTTATCGGGCGCGACGTACTTCAGCGCCGTGCGGATGCGTTCAGCCACATCTTCCGGCTTTTCGACGTAGTAATTCTTGACATCGATCAGACCGGCGGCCAGTTCCTTATCGTTAGGGAATTCGCGCCACAGGTCGATTTCGGAGAGTTCACGGTTTGCGAATTCGAGCGAGAACTGATCGGCGTGCATCTCCAGCACATACGGGAAGATCGGGTGATACGTCCGCTTGGCAACCGGACGCCCGACGAAGTTCCCGAAGCACAGATGCACAGCGATCTTCGCGTTTACACCGTCCACCGTGCGATTGAACAGACGGACGAATTCTTCCGGCGTCGAAGCGTGGACAGCGACCGACGGTTCATCAAGCTGGATAAAATCGACTCCTCTGGCGACCAGTGCCTTCAGCTCGGCATTGATCAGATCCGACAGCGCGTAGGCGATCTCCATGCGATCCTTGTAAATCGTCCCCGGCTTGAGGCGTCCGGCCAGCGTGTACGGCCCCGCACAGGTCATCTTGATCGGACGGGTGGTGCGGGTGCGGAGATACTCATACTCCACCACCAGCCCCAGTCCATCAGGGGCGCTGACGGGTTCGAGCACCTCATAGCCTTCGCGCTGATCATGCCCCTGTATGCCGAGCTTACGGCGCATCGGCAGTTCGCGCAGGCCGGTCATGTGACCGTAAAACTCGGCGGTGAAGAATCCCACGCGGCGCATCTCGCCATCGGTGATGATGTCAACGCCGGCTTCTTCCTGCTCACGGATGGCGATGTCTACGGCGTCATCCTGCGCTTCGCGCAGGTCTTCCGGGCCATATTCCCCATTCGCTGCGGCTTCGAGTACGGTATGTAACCATCCCGGCCAGGCATACGAGCCGAGTACGCTGGTCGGGATGAGTGGTAACTGATCATCTGTGGTCATGTCTGGATTAACCTTTGGAAATGTTCTTGCTGATGTAGTATTGCGCGAGTGTAGCGCATCGGCTATGCTCTGCCAAAACTTTGTACGGACATTTCCATCATGCAGCTTATCCAACCTATCCTTTCGGGAAGCGCCCTCATCCGCGAGATCGCCGACGCCCGCCCACAGACCGGCGACGTGATGATCTGGTGGCTGGGGCAAAGCGGCTATGCGATCAGAACCGCATCGGCGCTGATTTACGTCGATCTGTACCTGTCGGAGCATCTGACGGCGAAATATGCCGATACACCCAAGCCTCATATCCGCATGACGGCTGCGCCACTGCGTGGTCATGAGATCAGCGATGCGATGTGGGTGTTCGCCAGCCACAAACACTCCGACCATCTCGACCCCGGCACACTGCCGGACCTGTTCACGGCATCCCCGCAGGCCAGGCTGATCCTGCCTTCAGCGCTGGTCGAACATGCGGAGTCGCTTGGCCTGTCCCGTGATCGGCTGATCCCAACACGCGGAAACGAAGCGCTGAATCTCGATGGTCTCGTGGTCCACAGCATCCCGTCGGCCCATCCGGGGCTGGATTATGACGAGAACACCGGCTATCCGTTTCTCGGTTTCATCTTCGAAGTGGACGGCCTGCGGCTGTATCACAGCGGCGATACCGTCGTCTATGACGGGCTGGCCGATACCCTGCGCCGGTTTGAGGTCGATATCGCCTTCCTGCCGATCAACGGGACGAGTGACCACCTGCGCGAACTGCACGTCCCGCCCAACATGAGCGCGGCGGATGCCGTGGCGCTCGGTCAGGACATCGGGGCGAAGCTGGTGATCCCACATCATTACGATATGTTCACGTTCAACACCGTGCCGGTCAGTGATTTCACCACACAGGCGGATGCTGCGGGGCTTCCGTATGCCGTGATTCAGGCCGGGGAGCGCTTCATCTGGCGGAAATCCGATGAGTGAGACGCCAGCCTTGCCAACCTTCAACGGGATTTTCAACATCCTTGCGACGCCCTTTCGTGAGGATCAGTCACTCGATCTCGCCAGCCTGCGTCGGCTGGTCGAATTTCAGCTTGGATGCGGGGCATACGGGCTGACGATTCTGGGTGTGCTGGGCGAAGCGGCCAAACTTAGCATCGAAGAACGCCATCAGGTGCTGGACATGGTCATGCAGACGGTCAGCGGACGTGTGCCGGTGATCGTCGGGACCAGTCATCAGGATGCCAGCACGTGCATTGAACTCAGTCAGGCGGCGGTGAATGCCGGGGCTGCCGGTGTGATGATCGCGCCGCCGCGCATGGCCTCTCAACCAACGGATGAGGAACTGATCGCGCTCTATCAGCGCATCGCGGACGCCGTCCCGACGGCGATTGTCGTGCAGGACTTCCCGCCGGTGAACGGCATCCTCATGAGTGCGGATATGCTGGCGCGGCTGGCGGAGCAGATCCCGTCAGCACGGACACTGAAGCTGGAAGATCCGCCGCTGATGGAGAAGATCAGCGCCATTCGCACACAAACGGACAAATTCGCCATCTTCGGCGGGCTGGGCGGGATGTTCCTGCTGGAAGAGCTTCAGCGCGGCGCGGCAGGGACCATGACCGGCTTCGCCTTTACCGAGATCCTTGTCGCGGTGTATGAAGCCTTCAGCGCGGGGGATGTGGCGAAAGCGGCGCGGATCTTCGACCATTATCTGCCCCTCATCCGCTACGAGAACCAGCCGGTGATCAACCTGACGATCCGCAAACGGCTGCTTCATCTGCGCGGCGCGATGGATCATCCGACGCCGCGCACGCCATTCGCCGCTGTCGATGCGGAGGCCGATGACGAGATCCGGTGGGTGCTGCGGCGTGTCGGGATCGACGATCCGACGGTAAAATTGACCTTCGATCACTTCTGAAGCTGATAATAAGGAGCAGGGACATGGATCTGGGCCTGAAGGGTAAAGTGGCGCTGGTGGCCGCCGCGAGCAAGGGATTAGGCTTTGGGATCGCGCAGGCGCTGGCCCGTGAAGGCGCGAAAGTCTCGATTTGCAGCCGGACGGCTGACGAGATCGAAGCGGCGGCGGAACGTCTGCGGAACGAAACCGGCGCGGAGGTGCTGGCGAACGTCTGTGATGTCACCAGGGACGACGACATCCTGAAATGGGTGCAGAATACCACCGCGCAGTGGGGGCCGATTGATGCGCTGGCCGTCAATGCCGGTGGGCCGCCGACCGGACTCCTGAAAGACTTCAAAGACGAGCAGTGGCAGGCGGCCTTTGAACTGACGCTGTTGAGTTCGGCGCGGATGATCCGGGCGGCACTGCCGCATATGATCCACGGCGGCGCGATCCTGACTGTAACCTCATCTTCGGTCAAAGAGCCGATTGCGCGGCTGGGCCTTTCGACCGTGATGCGTGCTGGCGTGGCCGGGATGGTCAAGACCTATGCCGATGAGCTGGCCGGTGATGGCATCCGCGTCAACAACCTGATCCCCGGACGCATCCTGACGGACCGCGTGGAGTCGCTGGATCGGAACGCGGCTGAACGCAGCGGCCAGTCCGTCGATGAGGTGCGCACCGCCAGTATCCAGAAGATCCCGCTGAAACGGTTAGGGACGATTGAGGATTTCGGCGCGGCGGCGGCCTTCCTGCTTTCACCGGCGGCATCCTACATCACCGGTGCGACGCTTCAGGTGGACGGTGGCGCGATGCGTTCGATCTGACCAGTGGTTGCGGCGGGCGCCCCGGACATGCCATCGCATGTCCCTACAATTTTTCGGTGGGATCGGGTGTGGGGACATTTTCCGAATATAAAGGGGGTGGCCTCACTCGTAATATTCCGGCAGCGTTTTCAGACCTTCCCACTGTTCGTGATCATGACCGAAAATCACCAGCTCAATCTGCTCTCGTTCGACCAGATCAAGCAGTTTATGGGTGCTGACGCGGATTGCTTCGGCATCCGGGTTGGCCCCATCGTCAGGCAGGTCACGGACAAAGCCTTCAGCGAAGGGGACAGCATCAATCGGCAGCAGAACGGTGCCCATTCTCGGCAGCCGCACCAGCACCGATTGGTGACCGGGAACATGCCCGCTGGTCTCGATCAGCTCCAACCCCGGCAGCAGTTCTGTGTCGCCATCCACCAGCCGAATGCGCTCTGCTGGCTGATCCCACTGCGGACGCACAGATGCAAAACGCGGGTTGCTGGCCGCATCCAGATGATGGGCACGCTGAACAACATACTGCGCCTGCGTGAATGCCGCGTGTCTTCCGGCATGGTCACTGTCATAATGCGTCGAAATAACGGTATCAATATCGTCCGGTTTCAAGCCAATGCTCGCTAACTGCTGGATCACGTCCCGCCCGTTCTCGAAGTCGGATGCATCTTCCGGGATGATCGCCGGCAGTCCGCTGTCAATCAGGATATTTTTACCGTCATCGGTCTGCACCAGATAGCAGACAATCGGAATCTGATATTCTGGAATGGACCCAACCTGCATCAGATAAAGACGCTTCATGGCAGTGTGGCTCATCGTATCCCCTTTGGAATTGAAACATTACCGCCCACAGTATAGCACTAATGTTCGAAGATACGGTTCCGGTTTTCTAGATTCTGTTGACGTTTCGGTTATCATGCGACTCTGTAAGCTGTTTTGTGTAGGGGCGGACCTGCGATATATCGCCGTGTCCGCCCGCCATAACCCA
>CAYNDH010000124.1:3624-14201 GCA_964395665.1 uncultured Anaerolineaceae bacterium | reverse complement strand
TCAGGCGCTTTCATCCACTGCCACTCAAGTGGCGTGGCTTTCTCGCGGGCTAAAGCCCATATGTAAAATCAGTGTAAAATGCGGCGGCAATTCGTTCATGTTCATCATATTAACGTTATACTTCTCAGCATATACAGCAGACAGATTACAGCAATACGTTCGGACTGGAGCATCCCGTAATGGTAAGTGAGTCTCTTAAAAGCGGCGTCCCGGAACAGGCACCTGTGCGCCGGTTCACCCTCTGGCATCTCAGCCTGATACTGGTGGCGATTGGGCTGTTCGTCAGCGGCTATCTCAGCTATGTCAAATTGACAGATGTGCCGATGGCCTGTGCTCAGGACAGCATCTTCAACTGCGATGTGGTGCAGAACAGCGCCTATTCCCGGCTGTTCGGCATCCCGATCGCGTGGCTGGGGCTTGGGGTGTACATCCTTCTGGGGGTGCTGCTGGTGATGCAGCCGCGAGTGGCCTTCCTGCGTGACTATGGCGCGATGATCATCTTCGGAATCGCCGTGTTCGCATGGATCTACTCGATGTTTCTGGTCTATCTTCAGTTCTTCGTGCTTCAGGCGCTGTGCATGTGGTGTCTGGCACACGAAGCGAACTTTACCGTATTATTTATCGTCACCTGCCTGCGCCTCAGGAACAGCTTCATCAACCCGGCCACAGAATAAAAGCAGCAGCAATCACGTTCAGGGCGAAATCAAAAGGCGATCCGGATCTGTATCGGATCGCCCTTTTGTTGTTTCATGCCATGATCCTACGTGAGCGCAGGTTGCAGGTTGCGAGTGCGGGCCGTCATCCGCATCCCGTACTTCGGATGCAGGGTGAAATTACGCATCGGCTCCACCTGCTGGCTGGGGATCAGATCGAACTCAAAACGCTGGGCCATCGTCGCCAGAATCAGACGGGCTTCCATCATGGCGAAGGAATTGCCGATGCAGATACGGGGGCCAGCACCAAACGGGAAATAGGCATACCTGGGAAGCGCCTTTTCGTTCTCCACGCTGAAGCGTTCCGGCCTGAATGTATGCGGATCTTCGAAGAAGCGCGCATCATGATGAATGCCGATGATATTGATCATCACAATGCGGCCTTTCGCAATCGGATAACCACTGATCGTCGTATCCTGAATCACTTCACGTGTGGTCGCCCATGCAGGCGGGTACAGCCGCATGGATTCCTTCACCACCATTTCGGTATAGGGCAGATTCGGCAGATCGGCGAAGGTTGGAGCGCGGCCACCGAGCACCGTCTCCAGTTCATCGTGCAGCTTCTCTTTTACCTCCGGATACTGCGACAGCAGGTACCAGGTCCACGTCAGGGCGACAGAAGTCGTCTCATGCCCTGCACCGAAGACCGTCATCGCCTCATCCCGAAGCTGACGGTCGCTCATACCGGTGCCGCTCTCTTCATCCTGTGCCGCCATCAGCATCGACAGCAGATCGCCGCGATCCTCACCTGACTGACGGCGCTGGTCGATGAACCGCTGAATGATGACATCCAGCGTATTGACCGCATCCTTATAACGTCGGTTACCAGGTGTCGGCAGCCATTCAGGGAACGGCAGCAGCCGGTTCAGCCGCTGATCGACCGTGTGCAGGGCTACCTTGACCGCATGTTCGATTTCGGCATCATCCCCGGTCAGGTCAGAATCAAACATGGTCTTGGCGATAATACGCATCGTCAGTGACGCCATCTCATGCTCGATGTCCAGCGTCTCACCGTCACGCCAGTCAGTCATCGCCCGCTGCGCGAAATCGACCATCACATCAGCATAATTCGCAATCCGCCGGGTGTGGAATGCGGGCTGCGTCAGTTTGCGCTGGCGCTTCCATGACTCCCCATCGTTCGTAAATAACCCTTCCCCCACCAGCCTTTTCATCGTGAGCTTGATCATCGACGTCTTATAATAGCTGTTGGCATCACGGACCATTACTTCGGCGACCAGATCAGGATGATTGATGACATAGAACGGAAACGGCCCGAACTGATACTCAACAATATCTCCATACTGGGCGGACTCACCCGCTATTCCAAGTGTATCCCGTGTGAAGATCCGCATATGGCCGAAGAGTGGCTCACCATTGGGCGCTTTCGGCATCTGTATATCGGGGGTTGGTGTTGTGATCGGTGTCGTTGCCATATTGTCTCCGTTCTATTTGTGAAATAATACACAATATGACAGTATAATAATCTTTTGCAACTTGTCAACCGATACGTGAAACACAGCACAAATCAGAAACGCGTGACCAAGGTCACGCGCTTCTGGGTGTTACTGTCGGTTGCGAATGATCGCTTCCTGTTGAAGCATCAGGGGGCGAGTGTTACTGCCCTACCTGCGGAAGCGGCATCGCTTCAACTTCTGCCCCACCAGAGAGCGTCGGCAGAGTCTGGCTGTAGTTGATCACCGGTTCAGAGCCGCCGAAGGTCGTATCACGGATCGAGCGAGTGACGACTGCCGTCCAGACGGTGCTGGTCGTATCGACAAAGAACTTGCCAGACGTGGCCTTGTTCTGAATGATGAGCTTGACCTTCTCAATCTCACCCTTCAGCTTCTCCGGCGGTGTGCCAAGCACCTGATAATCATAGGTCCCCGTCGGGACACCGAATGTCAGTTTATCCTTGGGTATCGCCGCGTTGCGATAGGTGATCTTCAGCTTGACGACCGCACCAGGCGGCAGATTCTTCGCGTTGAAAGCCGCCGCAAAGTGCATGGTGTCATTGACCTGCGTCGGATAGCTGGTCAGATCGACCTTCTGCACAATTTTGCTGGCCTCACCCGGAAGCCCCTTGAATTTAAAGGCCCACTGTCCGTTATAGGCGAGTTTCTTATGCGGCTTGTCAGCCTTCAGCTTATCCTTGGTCAGATTCTTGCCCTTCCAGTTATCCGGGATGCCATCACCATTGATGTCGATTTCAAAGTCGCTGTTCGTCAGCACATTGAAGGCGTTGGCATCACTCGTCTGGCCCATCACATTGATCAGCATGTGCATGGTCGGGCGCGGCGGGATCAGTGCGGCAGGTGTCGTCATATCATTGACACCGCAGGCTGGGGCGCGGATAAAGCCCGGAGCAGTTTCGCCACCGGCATTGGAGCCAATGTAAAAGAACTGACCGTCACCGAGCGCACGGGGGATGTTGATCTCGACCACCAGCGTTTCTTCGGGGAAGACCAGCGCACTCACAGGCATCAGGGCAAACTGGTTCTGGACAAACGGGAAATCATAGCGAGCAGAACCGATGGGTGTCAGATTGTTGATGCTGGGCGTCGGATTCCGCAGCACATACAGGTTGACATTCACCGGCTGGGTGGCGATTCCGTTCGCGGGGCGGGCCAGTTCGATACCAGCCTCAATAGCATGGATCGACAATGGCTTGGTGATACCGAAACTGCTCAGCTTGAACGTGCGATAATAGCTGTTTTCCAGCGTATAAGCATCCACACCATTGATGCGGTCATTGCAGGCAATCGAGTTCCCTGCCGCAATGGTGGAATTATTGATAGAGTGCGTCAGGCCATAAGTGGCACGCGAGTGAGATTCATTCAGCATTGACGTAGAGGAGAACGTCACACCGTTCACAATCGATGCTGGCTGATTGACAGCCTCACGACTTTGTGCTGTAAACGGATTCGTCGTGAAGGTTGCGCCTTCCTGTGCAGAGACTGCGCCAACCAATGCCAGAGTGAGCAGAAGGATCAGCAGCACCCCGACGAAACGCGATTTGGTCCGGAACATAGGTTTCTCCTTATTTCGACTAGCGTCCGACACAGTGAAACAGGTCTGTGATGCATAGCGTTCAGCCTGACAAACGCGGCAGGCCTGAACGCCGTTCGCTTCCATGTTTGTTTCACTTGGATTACAACTATAGTGTAAAGGAGAGGCCATGTCGAGCGAATCACGGTCATCGCAGGGGAAGCGTAGAATAAAAACAGGGAAGAATCGGCGTTCTTCCCTGTTTTTGTGACTAATTACCTATCGTTTGCTTCTGTGTTCCGTCTCCCGAAGACTTACTGCCCGTCACTGGTAGAGAAAGCGGGCTGTGGCTCTGGCAGATCGAGCAGACCATCCGGGCTGGTCTCACTGGTGGTGGTACTGAAGCCCGGCAGGTCCAGTGTATCATCACCTGATACTGCACCATCTGACGGGACACCGACCAAAGTGGTGCCGCCGAAGCCCTGAAGCACCAGACTCACACTGTCGATATAGAATTTACCCGACTGGCCGGTATTCTGGGCCTTGACCTTGACCTTCTGAACCGGGCCGTCCACGGTCACATCGGCGAGCTGTGTAGCGTAATCATAGGTCCCGGCGGGCAGCGTGATACGGGCCTTGTCCTTCGGCAGCGCAGGGTTGGTGTACTTGACAACCACCTGAATATAGGCGGTATTCGCGCCGACATTCTTGCCCTGATAGTAGCCGGAGAACTTCATCACATCACCCGCGCCAAGGCCGAGTTTATCGGTGGCGATGGTTTGCTGAAGCTTCGACGATTCCCCTGCCGTACCCTTAAACATGAAGGCACACGCCCCTTCAAATGCAAACGGCTTGCTGGGTTTGTTACACTTCACTTTGTCCTTGGAGGCGTTCTTCAGGGTCCAGCCGTTCGGGACCTTGGTATCCTCTGCAAATGCCTCAAAGCCGCCGTTCACGATCAACTGGACCGGGTTGGTATTGATCGAGAACACAAACGGGCCGTTGATCGCATCCCCGGCGATACTTCCGGGTGTGACGGCTTCCACATTCCAGAAGTAGGTGCCGGTCGTCAGTTGATCCTTCAGACCGGGGACAACCTGAATGTGCAGGGTGCAGGTCACGGTATCACAGGCCAGCGCATCATCACCGGCCTTGGCCGTCAGGTTATCCAGATCGGCCACGATACCGATGTCACGCGGGTAATCCGATCCCTTGAACAGCACAAAGCGATAGCTTGCCGCATCCGGGTTAAACTGCCACGTCAGGGTGGTGAGTCCAGCCGGATTGCGGACGTAGGCATTGTTGGCCGGTGCGCTCAGCATAAAGGTGCGCGGCGGCTGGGTGGTATCCACTACAAACACTGCCGGATTAGGTGTGCCGTTCGTGGTCCCCTTGCTATTGGTCGCCTGCACTGTCCACTGATAGGTACCATTCGTCAGCTCAGCGCGGAAGGCATCATCAACTGGCAGCGCACAGGCCTGCGCGTTGCAGATCGTCGCGGCATTCACCGTCTGGCCCAGGATCTGTTCAACCACACCGACCGACCGCGAAACGGCCACGGTATAGGTGGCGGCTTCACTGGCGGCGGTCCAGTTCAGCGTAAAGACGTTCATCGGATTGACAATCGTCGAATTCGGGGCCGGATTGGTCAGAGAGAATGCACCCGGCGGGCAATCGAGTGTCGCGGCGGTTGCCACATTAGACGGAGCCGACCGACCGACATCATTAGCGGCATAAACCCGATACTGGAAGGTCCCGCAAACGGTGATCGTGGTGTCAATAAATGCCTCAGTGTTGGGCGGCAGGTTCTTGGTGACGAATTCCCATGTCGCCCCACCATCGCCGGAGCGCTCGACCTGATATTTGGTTTCGTCGCTCGCTCTGTCCTTCCACGTCAGTTGAATCTGCTTACTGCCAGCCAGCGCCGTAGCGACCAGATCAGTCGGCGAATCTGCGGCGGCGGTTGCCAGAAAGATATCCGATTTATTGTTGCTATCGTTCTGCACCAGATTTGACGCAGCCGATGCGAAGACAAGGTATTCGCCCTTTTTCGAAAGCGAGCTGAATTCCGCGCTCACGCCATTGCCCTGATCCCCGTTACCGGCGATGCTGGCGCGGGTGGTGATCCCGGTTTTTCTGTCGTGGACGAAAATATCACCGACACCGTTGCTATCCCCCGACGCCAGATTCGTGGCCGATGACCAGAAGCTGATATAACGGCCATTCCCGCTGATCGAAGGCGTCGTGCTGGCCCCGTTTGCCTGTCCGCCGCCCGTCACCACACTGACGCGAGTCGTCGTGTTGGTCTGGCGATCATGCAGGAAGATGTCAGTAGCACCGTTGCTATCCCCTGCCACCAGATTCGATGCTGCGGAAGCGAAAGCAATATAACGGCCATTATCGCTGATCGAAGGCGCAGTGCTGGCCCCGTTTGCCTGTCCGCCGCCGCTCGCCACGCTCACACGATGCGTCTGGTTGGCGACACGATCCCGGATGAAAATATCACTCACACCATTGTTGTCACCGGGGACCAGATTGCTGCCCTTGGATTCAAACACGACAATCGTGCCGGTCGCATTGATGTCCAGCCCAACGGGGACATCAATACCGTCCTCAAGGTTAGATTGTGATCCGTCAGAGGCGATGTTCACCCGTGACACCTTCTGCACGCCGCGATCAAAGACGAAGATGTCCACATGCCCGTTATTATCATTGGGAACGACATTTGTAGCTGCCGAGCGGTAAGCAATCAGCAGGCCATTTGTGCTGACCACCGGGTTACGGCTGCGGCCATTCACCTGCACATTGCCATCGGCCACGCTGATCCGTGCGACTTCGCGTGATACCATATCGAACGCGAAAATATCCGTCGCATTATTGGTATCAAGCCCTGCTGTGATCAGATTACTGGCATCAGATGCAAAGACCACGATCCCATTGTCGCTGACATCCGTCTCAACGTAGGAAATCGCGTTGGCCTGCGCCCCACCGATGCTGGCCGCTGCAACACTCACCCGACTCAGCTCATTGATCGAGCGGTCACGCACAAAGATGTCAGCGGTGTTGTTGGTATCACCGCCCACCAGCAGCGCAGAATCCGACCAGAACGAGACATAACGCCCGTTGCCGGAGATCGCAGGCCGCTGTCCGCCGTCTGCCTGAAGCCCCTGCGTTGTCACGCTCAGGCGTTGAACCGTCGCATACTGACGCGCCTGTAGTGACCCGACGACCACCAGCAGCCCCAGCAGCGTGAGCATTGTCAGCAGCCGACGTCGGACTGACAATCTGAATAAGGGAAAAACGCTCATTCGATATAACCTCTCGTGATAAACCATCACTTTATAGACACGCATTGCCGCGTTCGGTTGCAATTATAGAAAGGGATAGAGAGTTGTCACGACTTTCTAATCCCGCGTAGGGAAACCGTAGGCTCTTTCGTAATGTTCATTCGGTTTGCAGCCATTCCCGCTTCCAGCAAAAGACGGCCCGTGAGCGCCGTCTTTCTGTGTTCGTCTCGATTCTCCGATAGTGAACCGATCAGAGGCAGGGTTTAACCGCCGCCCTTGATCTCAGAGATCCCGCCTTCGGTCAGACGGTGGGCATCCAGCGCATCACGCGCCGCATCTTCCGTCATATAGCCGAGTTCAGTCACGACGTCGATAATGCTGCGGCCTTCAGCCAGCGCTTTCTTCGCGACCTGTGCGCCCTTCTCGTAACCGATGATCGGATTGAGCGCCGTCACCAGAATCGGATTGCGCGACAGCCAGTAATCCGCCTGTTCGCGGTTGGCCGTCAGCCCGATAACCAGCTTTTCGGTGAAGGCCGTCACGGAGCCGATCATGACCTGGATCATCTCGTTCAGATTGTGCGCGATGATCGGCATCATGACGTTGAGTTCAAGCTGCCCGGCCTGTGCGCTCATGGTGATTGCGTGATCGTTCCCCATCACATGGAACATGGTCTGGTTCAGCATTTCAGCCATGACCGGGTTGACCTTCCCCGGCATGATGGACGAACCCGGCTGCACCGGTGGGCAGCGGATCTCGTCCAGACCGGTGGTCGGGCCGCTGGAAAGCAGGCGGATGTCACTGGCGATACGGGTCAGGTCCTGCGCGGCGGTACGCAGTGCGCCGGAGAAGAACACCGCATCCTGCATCGACTGCATTGATTCGAACAGGTCATCTGACGGGTACAGCTCAAGACCGCTAAGTTCGCTGATCTTCTGCACCATGCGCTGATGATATTCCGGATGGGCGTTCAGGCCGCTGCCGGCGGCTGTCCCACCGATGCCCAGCCGCCGCAGACCTTCTGCCGCCACCCGGATCTTCTCGATGTCGCGCTCAATGGCCTTGGCCCACGCGCCGACTTCCTGCCCCAAGCGGACCGGGACTGCGTCCTGAAGATGGGTGCGGCCACTCTTCACGATGTCATCCCACTCGACAGACTTGGCGCGGAAGGCGTCCGCCAGTGTCTGGAGTGTGTCGCACAGTTCTTCCAGACGCCACAGTGCGCCGAGACGAATCGCGGTCGGGATCGTGTCGTTCGTGCTCTGCGCCATATTGACATGATCGTTCGGGTTGACCGGCTTCTTGCCGCCATCATCCAGTGCATGACCGAGAATCTCATTAGCGCGGTTGGCAAGCACTTCATTGACGTTCATGTTGTGGCTCGTCCCGGCCCCAGCCTGGAACGGATCGACCACGAACTGATCGGCCAGTTTGCCAGCCAGCACTTCATCACCGGCCTGAATAATGGCATCGGCCATCTCGGCGGGCAGCAGGCCGAGATCCTTATGCACTTCAGCCGCCGCACGCTTGATCAGCGCCATACTCCATACAAAGGCGCGGTACGGCTTCATGCCGCTGACGGGGAAGTTTTCAACGGCGCGCTGCGTCTGTGCCGCGTAATAGGCGCCTTTCGGGACGCGCACCTCTCCTAATGAATCTTTTTCAATGCGATATTCTGACATAACAGCTCCCTCATAAAATCAAAAAGGCGTTACTGCGCCTTATTCTAGCGCTGCAACGCCTTTCCGTGTAGTTTCTATATCTGTGTCTGGTCTTATCAGATCAGCCGCAAAGCAGATGTTTTAGCCTCTGGCACGCTCATAACGGCTGCCGACTTCATCCCAGTTGACCACGTTCCAGAACGCATCCACATAATCCGGGCGGCGGTTCTGATACTTCAGATAGTAGGCATGTTCCCAGACATCGAGGCCGAGCAGCGGGGTCTTGCCTTCCATCAGCGGGCTGTCCTGATTGGCCGTGCTGGTGACGCTCACCGTGCCGTCATTATCCAGCACCAGCCACGCCCAGCCGGAACCGAAGCGACCGCCAGCGGCCTTCTTGAATTCCGCCTTGAACGCATCAAGGCTGCCAAACTTCTGGTTGATGGCCTCTGCCAGCGCACCGGACGGCTGACCGCCTTCGTTCTTCTTCAGGATCTGCCAGAAGAACGAGTGATTCGCATGGCCGCCGCCGTTGTTGCGGACTGCGGTGCGAATATCTTCCGGGACTGCCGAAGCATTATTCGCCAGCAGTTCTTCAATCGACTTGCCCTGAAGTTCGGGATATTTTTCAAGGGCAGCATTCAGATTCGTCACGTAAGCGTTGTGGTGCTTGCCGTGGTGAATTTCCATTGTCTGTGTGTCAATATGGGGTTCAAGTGCATCATGCGCATAGGGAAGCGGGGGTAAAGTAAAAGCCATGGCGGCGTTCTCCTTATGGTTTCAATGTATTTGGTCAAAAAGAGCTTATTCGACCTTAACATGCCAGTATAAGAATTGTGGTAAAATGCGCACTCCACTTATGAGAGTCAGGTTAAAGACCCTCTCAGCCTGACGTTTCTTACCTGACAGATCGCTGTCTGTTTTCGAAGGTGGCCTGCCCTGAATACCTCAGATTCTCCGTCTGACAAAACACTGTCTGTCCAGCCGCAGCCGGGTCAGCCGGTCGCATCGGTGCCCGTGCGGGCATATGCCGTGCTGCTGACAGGTGTGGCATCAGTCGCGCTGGCCGCCGTGCTGATCAAGCTGGCGCTGGTGGAAGGCGTCCCGGCGCTGGTGGTGGCGGATACCCGTCTGATGCTGGCGGCGCTGTTTCTGACTCCGCTTGCCCTGCGCCGTCATGGGACGGTCCTGCGCGGCCTCAGCCGCCAGTCGATCCTGCTGATCATCGCATCGGGCATCTTCCTTGCCATCCACTTCTGGTCATGGGTCAGCTCACTTCAGTATTCATCGGTGCTGGTGAGTGGTGTGCTGGTGACGACGTCGCCCATCTGGGTCGGCCTGCTGGATGTCTTTGTGCTGAAGGCGCGGCTGAACTGGGCACTGGTCACCGGTGTGGTGATTACCCTGATCGGCAGTGTGCTGCTGGCGTTGCCGGAAGCGGGACAGGCGGCTGTCACCAGCAGCAGTGATATGATCGGCGGTGGGCTGGCGCTGCTCGGCGCGATGACCTTCAGCGTGTACATGATCATCGGCAGCAAAATGCGCGACCGTATCCCGCTGCTGGCCTATCTGTGGGGCGTGTATGGGACCGCCGCGCTGGTCCTGCTGCTGATGGTCGGGCTAAGCGGGGTGGCATTCACCGGCTACAGTCCAACAGCCTATATCCTGCTGATCCTGATTACGATCTTCCCGCAGTTGATCGGGCATTCGTCGCTGAATTACGCGCTGGCCTTCCTTCCGGCGACCTATATCAGCATCGCGACCCAGCTTGAGCCGATTGGCAGCGCGATCATTGCCTACTTCCTGCTAAGTGAGACTCCACGTGCCGTCCAGATCATCGGCAGCGCGGTGATTCTGGCCGGTGTGCTGCTGGCAACGCTGAATCCGGTCAAACGCTTTCGCGCTGCACGCACCCGCGCACGCACCCGCGC
>CAYNDH010000124.1:0-3524 GCA_964395665.1 uncultured Anaerolineaceae bacterium | reverse complement strand
CGCTGAATCCGGTCAAACGCTTTCGCGCTGCACGCACCCGCGCACGCACCCGCGCACGCACCCGCGCCGCGCTTTCCACGGATACTCTGTAAGCGCCGAGACTAAAACGCGGACAACGTCTCATAGCCATAGCCCTGCTCACGATGCTTTGCTTCTCCAAAACCAATAACAAGCGAGCCGTTGCGATGATTCCACATCACCCGGTCCAGACTAAGCAATGGCATGGATATTTTCTCACCCTGCCAGCGTGTTTTCACATGCCATGTGCGCTATGCTTGTCCCCATACGGATACACGAAAGACACAAGGAGCAGAACAATGGCAGTCAGCATCAAAGGACAGGTCGCAGTGGTCACCGGGGCCAGCCGTGGGATTGGTCGGGCATGTGCGCTGGCGTTTGCCAGAGAAGGTGCGCACGTCATCGTCACCGCACGGGCCAAAGATGAACTCGACACACTGGTCAGCGAAATCGAAGCGCTCGGCAGCCGGGGATTAGCAGTTCAGGCCGATCTTTCACAGGCGGAAGATGTCGAGCGGCTGCGTGCCGCCACCTTCGACGCCTTTGATCAGGTTGACATCCTCGTCAATAATGCCGGTGTAGCGAAATACGGCCCGTTTATTGAAAGCACCATCGACGAATACGACTGGATGATGAACACCAACATGCGCTCGACTTACCTGTGCACGCGGGCCTTTCTGCCGTCGATGGTCGAACGCGAATCCGGCACGGTGGTGATCGTCTCGTCACAGGCCGGGCTGCACGGCTTCCCGGATGAAGCGATCTACTGTGCGACCAAACACGCGCAGGTCGGATTTGCCGAAGGACTGGACCGCGAATACCGGACGAAGAATATCAAAATCAGCCTGATCTGCCCCGGCGGTGTGAATACCTATTTCGCTTTTGGCACAGGCCGCACAGAAGGTGATCCGAAGGTGCTGGCGATGCTCGAAGCCGACAGCGTGGCCGATGCCGTCGTTTTCGCCGCCAGGCAGGACCCGAAATCACGCATTCTGATGATCGGGATGCGTCCCATGAGCGAGTCAACCTAAATTCACACCAGTCTGCTGGCACCGTTTGCTGGCACCGCTTGCCGGCACCGTTTGCCGGACGAAAGCTTGCCTTTGCGTGACGCAGGTTTCCCTTCCGTAGGGAAATCGTCCGGTTCTTGTCTGAAATGGACATGCTATAATGCCATCCGGTCACCGGTCAGCAGGCCGGTGCATACTCTGATAGGAAACAAGTCGGGTTGAATGGCATGAGACGCATTTCATTACTTTTAACAACCGGCCTGATGATGATCGCCGCATCACTGCTGCTGATCTCCGGCCTTACCGCACAGGATGACCCGTTCACGGGTGTATTTGCAGAGGCACTCGGCACCGCCAATCTGCGCGATGCCATCGGTGTTGAAGGGACCACCGTCGTCGGTGAAATCACATCCGGGACACGCTACCCGGTCATCGGGCAGAGTGAGTTATACCCGTGGCTGCTGCTCGGTGATCCTGACACCGCAGCGCCTCTGGGATGGGTGTTCGCCGATCTGGTCAACATCTTCGGGACGATGGGCAATGTCCCGGTGACTGAAGCATCGCTCGGCCAGATGAACCCTGCCGCGCTGCCGTCCGCATCCACCACGGCCACACCACCCGGTCAGGCCGACGCAGCGACGACCGCGCCGGGTGCTGAAACAGCGGGCACGATTACCCTGACCCCCAGCCCGACCCCACCAGCAACCACCCCACCGCCGCAGTTTGCGGTCTCCGGCAGGACCAATGGTGAGATCAATATCCGCTACTGGCCGGACCCGAATGCATCCCGGCTCGGTGTGGCGCAGGCCGGACAGGTCTTCGAGATCACCGGGTATCATACGCAGTTCCCATGGGTGCAGATCGCCTATCCGGAATCCCCCAACGGCAGCGCATGGGTGGCGCGGGATCTGCTGGAATTTAGCGGTGACGTGCTCACTACACGGGCGATCAGTGTGACCAGCTTCAGCAATCTGCCCACGCTCACACCAACCTCGGCGGTCCTTGGTTCAAGTTCCGTCATACGGGATGAAGAACCGGTCCCCGTCAGCGCGGCCTTTGAAGCACTCGGAAACCGGCTGTGGAGCATCGTTCTCGCTGGCGGATTCGATCCGATGACCAGCCAGTTCGGCGCACTCTATCTGCGCGACCTGCAGACCGGCGAAGAGATCATGTTCGGCAATGACATCGCCTTCAGTGGGACCAGCCTCAACAAGGTCGCCATCATGGCCGAATATTTCGCGACCATCGACTTCAACCCGGACCTCGCAACAGCGGGCACGCTGGCAAATATGATGATCTGTAGTCACAATGAGGCGACTAACAGCATGATCGGGGCAGTCGCCAGCGGTGATGAGTGGGTAGGGGCACAGCGCATCACGAAGTTCCTGCGCGATCTCGGCTTGCAGCGCACGTTCCTGACCGCGCCGTATGCCATCCCCGGCGCGACGCCGCAGCCGCCGACCGTCCCGGTGGAATATCCGCAGACCAGTGCGCAGCAGAATCGTGCCAATCCGAATGTCACCAATCAGATGACGGTCGATGAGATGGGCTATCTGCTGACCAGCATCTACGAGTGTGCTTTCAACGAGCGCGGCGCACTGCTGACGAGTTTCCCTGAAGGGACGTACACGCCGCAGGAATGCCGCAAGATGCTGCATCTGATGGCGAATAACAATGTCGATGCGCTGCTGAAAGCCGGTGTCCCGGAAGACATCACCGTCTCACACAAGCACGGCTGGATTGATGACACCCACGGCAACGCGGCGGTGATCTATACACCCGGCGGCGATTACGTGCTGGTGATGATGGTCTTTAAACCCGTCTGGCTTCAGTTCGAGGCCGAGTCGCTGCCGGTGATCGCGGAAGTCTCGCGTGTGGTCTACAACCATTACAACCCGGACGCACCGCTGGACGGCATCCGCGACGGCTTTATCCCGGATTCAACCACCTGCAATTATCGCGGTTCACCCATAGTACAGGATCTGATTAATCCGCTGTACGGGTTGGAAAAGCCCGCTATTCATGGCGAAATCGGCGTTCTCGGCAAAATCGACCCGTAGCAACGTGTAGAGGAGTATAACCAGTAGGACAGGGACTATCCGTCCGAACTGTGGATGAGCAAAACCGAGACAAAAGAGGCAGGTTGCATTAACCTGCTCTTTTGTCTCTGATCAAATATGTACGATCGTCTATCGCACTGAGGAATACATAGAATCAGACTCTGCTGGCTGATTCTCAAAGACCTGCGGCGCATACATCATGATCAGGCTGCCGATCTCACCCATGCGCCAGTCGGGATCAAACACACCCACCGGGATATTATCCGCAAACTGGCTGAGGTTAGTGGAGCGTGTGCTGCGTCCTCCCAACAGCAAGACGAGATTCATGAACGGCATTGCCTTATTCCCTGCCCCCAGCCAGCCAGACATCTCCATCCCGGTTTCGCGCAGGATGAGCGACTCATGGTCATAATAACCATGCTGACGCTTTTCGCAT
>CAYNDH010000123.1:0-14295 GCA_964395665.1 uncultured Anaerolineaceae bacterium | reverse complement strand
GGGGTATAACTTAAATGACGTATCCGATGGGGTACAACCCTATGGCACATAACACAGGCCCTGTCCCTACATGGCGCATGAATGCGCGGTACATATTTTGCAGGGGCAACGCCTGCGTTGTCCGGCGTTTCTATACAATTCAGCGCAGGTTTTCTGAATATTTAGATACGCCCTAGACCATCAACCCATGCCCAAACGGATACAGCGGCGGTTCGTCGCTGGTCTTGAGCGCCGACAGCGGGATCTGTGCCATGCTGCGCGGCCATGTGTAGGACAATTTGCCGGTGAAGGGCGTAGTCCCGAACAGGACATCAGCGGCGGCGTGTGCTTCACTACCCGGCAGCCACGCCGCGACAACCGCGTCGCACTGATCGACCACATCGGTGATGATCAGCGGGCGGCCAGAGTAGATCACCAGCACCAGTTTATCCACCTGCTGGCGGACACGCTGGATAAGCTGTTTCTGATCATCGGTCAGGGTGAGATCGGCGCGGTCGCCCATGCCTTCGGCATAGGGTTCTTCCCCAACGACGACCACACCGACGTCGGCGCGCCCGGTAAACTGCCCCGCCGCGTCATAGTCAATGCTGCTGGCGTGTGAGCGGAGGCCTTCGAGCAGTGTGCGTCCGGTCGTCGTTGCGCCGCGTTCGCCCTGCCAACTGATCGTCCAGCCGCCGCACTGCAAGCCGATGTCGTCAGCACCATCACCGGCCACTACGATGCGCCCTGCTCCATCCGAGAGGGGCAGCGCCTGATTCTCGTTCTTCAGCAGCACCAGTGATTTGCGGACAGCTTCTTCGGCCAGTGCGCGGTGTTCCGGCGAACCGATGACCTCAAGCGGGATGTCATCCACCAGCGGCTGTTCGAACAGGCCAACGATGAACTTGACGCGCAGGATGCGGCGCACGGCATCGTCGATGCGTTCCTGCGAGACATCACCCTTGTTGGCTGCTTCGGTCAGCGTGTCGATAAAGCGGACGTAATCATAGGGGACCATGATCATATCCAGCCCGGCATTGACGGATGACACAACCGACTCATAGAACGATTCATCGATTTGATCGATAGCCATCCAGTCCGAGACAAGGAAGCCTTCAAACCCGTTTTCCTGCTTGATGACTTCCGTCAGCAGGTGATAGTGCGCGTGCATCTTCTGCCCGTTCAGGCTGGAGAATGACACCATGATATTCAGCACACCGGCCTTGATCGCATCGAGATAAGGGGCAAGGTGGACGCGCCGCAGTGTCTCTTCATCGATGATCGCGTTGCCCTGATCGATCTGGAATGTCTCCGTCGGCCCCTGCCAGTTACTACCGGGCAGCCACGGCGCACGCACAGTTGATCCCCATGTCGTGCCGCCATCAGCGACAAAGTGCTTGGCAGAGGGAAGAATCCAGCGCCCGTGTTCGTCCTTCGTGTGCAGCCCACGGATGAACGCCATCGCCATCTCGGTGACGACGTCGGTCTGTTCGCTGTAGCCTTCATAGGCCCGGCCCCAGCGCACATCCTGCGGGACAGAAACCGCCGGGGAAAAATCCCAGTGGACGTTGGTTGCCAGCAGTTCGCGGGCCGTCACCTCGGCGATGCGCTGCACCAGATCAGCGTCATGGGCGGCGCCTAATCCGTTGTTGTGCGGGAAGATCGTCGCGCCGACCAGATTGCTGTGGCCGTGGACGGCATCCACACCGTAGATCAGCGGGATTCCCAGCCGGGTATTGAGCGCCGCTTTTGCGAAACCCTGTACCATCTCACGCCAGTTGTGCGCGGTATTCGGATCAGGGTTGCCGCCGCCGCCGCTAAGGACGGAGCCAATAGCGCGGGCGGTGACTTCTTCCGGTGTGATGCTGTTCTTTTCCACCTGTGTCATCTGGCCGATTTTCTCGGCCAGTGTCATCTGCGCCAGCAGTGCCTCAACCCGTTCGTTGATGTCTGCGGACGTACTGCCATAACGATTATTGAGTTCAGTTTGCATAAGACTCCCTTATAGCCTTTATAGATCGAAAGGATAGTACAACGATCTATTTACTTGTCTACGCCAGTAATGACAATCCCCTGAATGAAAACTCGTTGAGCGAGGAAGAAGATCAGGAGCGGCAGGATCATCGAGATGATCGACGCCGCCAGAATCAACTGCGGTTCGGCGCTGTACAGACCATTGAATTCTGTCAGGCCGACGCTGATCGGATTCGCAGTGCGGTTGCCTGCCAGATAAATCAGCGGGCCGAAGAAGTCGTTCCATGCAAAGAAGAAGTGGAACATCGCCACGGCGGTCAGGGCTGGGAATGCCTGCGGCAGAATTACGGATGTAAAGACGCGCAGCGGACCAGCGCCGTCGATGGTCGCGGCTTCTTCCAGTTCACGCGGGATTGTCAGGAAATACTGTCGCAGCAGAAAGACGTTATAGGCGTTGCCAAACATCTGCGGCACGATCAGTGGGAGCCATGAACCGCCCCAGCCCATCACCCGGACGAAAAAGGCATACGTCGGGACGAGCGTGACAGCGGGCGGCAGGATAATAGTCGAAATCAGGATGATAAACAGGACGTTCTTAAACGGGAATGTGAAACGCGCAAAACCATACGCCACCATCGACGATGCGATGAGTGTGCCGATCATCGTGATCAGCGCATAACCCAGTGTATTGAGCAGCAGCCGCATAAAGTTGATCGTCCGCCACGCTTCAGGGTAATTTTCCCAGTGGAACGCGGTCTGCGTGAGGGGGATAAGCTGACGCCAGTTGCCTTCCCATTCGAACAGCCCCGCTTCCGGGTTGGCCGTGTCAACAAACTGGCTGGAACGCCGCCCCGGTGTGACCAGCGCGTATTCCTTGTCACCGTCATCTGTTGGTACGTTATAGACACTGTAAGCCTGGCCTTCATACTCGAAGGTCACCGGCTCTGATGGCAGGATCGGCGCACGTGAGTCTGAAGCCTGTGCGCCTGATTTCAGCGAGTTGACTACGGCATAGAACATCGGCATCAGGTAAATCGAGAGGATGATCAGCGCCAGCAGGGTGATCCCTGCCTGGTTCAGCAGTCTGCGGCGGCGTTTGGCGGCCTGCAGCAGCGAGACGCTGGTGTTATGCTCGACCGAGCGGCTGGGTGTGGTCACTGCTGCCATTATCGTTTCTCCCCGGCATAATAAACCCAGTAGCGGGCGGTCGCGAAGAGGAAGATCGTGATGATCAGCGCGATGATGAACAACAGCCACGCCAGCGCTGCGCCGTAACCCATATTCTGGAAGGTGAATGCCTGTTTATAAAAATGGATCATAAAGAAGCGGGTGGTGCCGTTAGGATAACCGCTGCCCTGATTTAAAATCCAGGGGACGATGAAATACTGAAGCAGCCCGACAATACTTAAGATGAGATTGTAAAAAATAATCGGTGTCACCATCGGCACGGTGATATTCAGCAGCCGCCGCCAGTAACCCGCGCCGTCGATTTCCGCCGCTTCGTACAGTTCGGTCGGCACATTCTGAAGGCCCGCCAGATAGATCAGGATGGTGTTACCGATCCCCCACAGGCCGATGAAAGTATATGCGATATAAATCAGGTTGGGATCATCCAGCCAGCGCAGCCCATTCTGGCCGACGGCGTTAATCCCGGTCACCTGAATCAGCCGGTTGAGCCATCCGGTATTCGGGTTCAGCACCTGAATCCAGATCAGAATGGATGCGATGCCGGGGACCATGGTCGGCGCATAAAACAGGGTGCGGAAGAGGTTGCGCCCGATCAGATATTTGGAGTTCAGCAGCACCGCCAGCCCAAAGGAAATGATCATCCCGATCGGGAAGGAGATCAGGGCAAAGCGGAAGGTCACGCTCAGGCTTTCCCATGTATTAGGATCTTCCAGCAGCATCCGCCGCCAGTTCCCCAGGCCGACAAATTGTGCATTTTCCGGCGCCGAGAGTGTGAAGTTGAACAGTGAGAAGATCAGCGATGCAACCATAGGCGCAAGGTAGAATACGAGAAAGCCGAAAAGCCACGGGCTGATGAAAAACAGGCCCCATTTCGCTTCCCGCCGCTGCGCCGGGGACATCCTGAACAGGCTTGATCGCCCCCCGGCACTTCGAGCAGCATTGATTTCGGAGATCATGTCCATCTTGTTTGATCCTGCTTGCTGACCCCGCCAATGGGGGCAATAAATGAGGGATGAATGCTGGCCGGCCTGATGAATACAGACCGGCCAGCACTCAGTTTATCAGACTAGTTGCTGGCGTTGTCGAAGATCGCCTGCAGGTTGTCCCGCAGTTTGTCGAGTTCGGCGTCTACGTCAGCATCGGCGTTATTATCGACGATCTGGGTGTAATCGGTGTAGGCGGCGGTGGATTCCAGGAAGCCGGGCATCCCTTCTTCGTGGTTCGGGATGTCAGGGTAGCTCAGGGCGGCGGTCACGAGATCCCAGTTGATGTCGAAGCTGGTATTCGGATACTGCTCCGACAGGGCAGCCGCATAGCGCTCGAAGTAGTCACCCTGAAGGCTCAGGCGGGCGGGCATACCGTTGTAGGCCTGTGCCATTTCTTCGGCCTTTTCACCCAGCAGGTAGGTCAGCACGGCGAAGGCTTCTTCAGGATGTTCGGTGGAAGCCATGATGCCGAAGGTGTCTGCATGCAGCTTGGCAGTGGTGACGCCTTCAAATGCCGGGATCGGGGCGATGTCCCACGCTGCGGTCAGATCAGCCGTGCCCCAGCCCAGGTACCAGGTGTGGATCGCGACCATCGCGACGTTACCGCTGCCGAACCAGTTGCCACCGCCGAGCAGGTCGCTGCCAGCATATGCACCGCTCGGATAGAACGCCTGCGGGCCATACTGCGCTTCGTGAAGCCAGTTTTCAGCCGTGCGCCATGCATCCGGGATCACTGCATTGCCGTCTTCGTCCACATAATTGGCAGCGCCAAACAGGGTGTCACGACCGCGCACGTCGGTGTGGCTGATGCCGAAGCCCCACTGAATGATATTGGTGTTGTCGAACTCTTCCATGGTGGCGTCGCTGCCGTTGGCGTCAACGGTCAGGATCTTGGCGAGTTCTTCGACGGTTTCCATATCCCATTCGCGCTCGTTGCCGTCTTCGTCGATGTACGGCTCACCGTAGGCAGTCGGCGGGTAGGGCAGGCCGGCTTCGTCGAACAGGGCCTTGTTATACATCAGGAAGTAGGGGAACACAGCGAACGGAATACCGAGCTGTTCACCGTCAAGCTGATAGAACTCAACCAGCGCCGGGTCGAAGTCACTGAGATCATAGTCGTTGGCTTCGATCAGCGGGGCAAGGTCAAGCCATGCGCCGGGGAACGAAGCGCGGCCACGGATACCCATCGGGCCGACGATGTCGGGGGCATTGCCAGCGGCGATCTGGGTGTTCAGAACGTCATAGGCCTGTGCATTGTCCACGATTTCAAGGACGAGTTCGATTTCATCCTGTGAAGCGTTGAATTCTTCAACGATGGCTTCCTGTGCGGCGATGGTGGGGGCGTCGGTCCCGGCACCCAACCCAACGTACCAGCGGATCTGCACGCGTTCCTGCGCACTGACGACGCCGATGGACAGCATCAGCACCAGAATGCTGAATACAAATAAAGTCGAAAATCTGATTTTACGCACGGTAGTCTCCTAAAAGTCTCTCACGAAAAGCATACTTCACTATTGGTCTCTTGAAACCGGTTTCAGATTGACCGGTTCAAAAGAAGACGGAAACCGCTGTTGATCCTCTGTTATCGACGATGTGAACGGTTTGTATACCTGCTCCTTTCCTGTTCATGAGTAGGCTCGTTTCAATTGAACCGCACCGCAACTGGCGCGGACAATTAACTCAGTGGGAAGAATGATCTCGCGTGCGGGCGCATCAGGTGCTTCGATGATCTCCATCAGCATTTCGACCGCAAGCCCGCCGATTTTATCGACCGGCTGGGAGATCGTCGTCAACTGCGGATCGGCCTGCAGCGCGGGCGGCAGATCGTCATAGCCGACGATGGCGACATCCTGTGGGACGCGGAGACCGGCTTCGCGCAGCGCACGCAGTGTCCCCAGTGCCATCGTGTCAGATGCGACGAAGATGGCATCTGGCCGGGCGGGGAGCAGTTTCTGGGTGGCATCGTAGCCACTTTGCAGGGAATAATCGCCAAATGCGATCAGGCTTTCATCCAGCGCGATCTGATGATCCGCCAGGGCCTTGCAGTAACCGGTATAGCGATCATCCCCGGACGTATTCTGTGAAGATGCAATCGTCGCGATGCGTTTATAGCCAAGCTGGATCAGGTGCTGTGTGGCGAGATAGCTGCCGCCGGTATTATCGACGTCGATATAATTCACGTTGGGATCGTATTCAGGGCGGCCAATCACAAGAAACGGCATTTTGTGCTGGATGGCATCCGGCATCAGGCTGGCGTCCTTGCGGTCTGCGGTGATGATCATCCCATCGACCAGACCTGATCCAAGGATATTGCGCATCATCTCGCGGCCTTCTTCTTCGGATTCCATGATGAAGAGGGCCAGTGTCTGGTGCCTGCGGTTTGCGACCTGTGAAATGCTCTGTGTCAGCACCGGGAAGTAAGGATCGGTGAAGACCGCGCTGGGACCGCTGGGGATAATCAGGGCGATGATGTTGGAGCGATCAGAGGCGAGCAGACGAGCGACATTATTCGGCTGAAAACCGGTTTCTGCGATGACATTCTGAACTTTTTCCCGGATTTCAGGGCGGATATGCGGGTATCCGTTGAGGACGCGGGAAACAGTGGCTTTGGAGACACCGGCAAGTTCGGCAATTTTGGAAATCGTAATGCGTTTCATCAAAAAGGTCTTTTTGAAACCGGTTTCAATATTACGCACAATTTAAACGATGCCATGAAAATTGTCAACAAATTCGTCGTATGTCACCGCAAGATCATGACAAACCTCACGAATCGGGCATGATCTGCGCGGCTGTCAGAGGACGACGGGCGGCGGACGATTCACCAGATGTGGGGCTGGCGCTGATCTGACTCTAACAGGGAGATGATACGCTGCATGGCAAGCAGTCAGAGAGTGTGGAGGGCTGCCTTTCGGCGGCCAGTTAATGCCATGTGCGCAAAATTTCAGCCGTTTGATAATCGATACCACGCCGGACGGGTGATTGCAGAAAAACTGAACGCATACAGGGATCATCCCGAAGCGCTCGTGCTGGCGCTGCCGCGTGGCGGTGTCCCGGTTGCCGTTGAAGTGGCCGATGCGCTGCGGGTCCCATTGGATATCCTGATTGTTCGTAAGCTGGGCGTGCCGGGGCAGCCGGAACTGGCATTCGGCGCGGTCGCGATGGGCGGTGTGCGCGTTCTCAATCAGGATCTGCTGCGCCGCCTGAACATCTCCGATGAAGAGGTCGAAGCGATCACGGCCAGTGAACTTCAGGAAATGGAGCGCCGCGAGCACATCTATCGCGATGAGCGCCCACAGCCGCAGGTCGGAAACCGGATTGTGATCCTGATTGATGATGGGCTGGCGACGGGGGCGACCATGATGGCGGCGGTACGTGCGCTGCGGACGCTGCATCCGGCGCGGATTGTGGTCGCGGTCCCGGCGGCTTCTCCAGAGACGTGCAGGCAGCTTCAGCGTGAGGTGGATGAGGTGATCTGTGCCATCACACCGGCTCGCTTTTATTCGGTTGGCTCGTGGTACAGGGACTTTGCACAGGTCACGGATATGGATGTGCAGAAGCTGCTGTCAGAGGTGCAGTCGCGATAGCCATCTGGCGATGCAGCGGCATCTGACGATGGGCCGATTTTCAGGAGACGTCGGTTTGCGAAGCGGCATGGATCGAGATCACGTCGAGCGCATCGATCTCGTCAGTGATGCGTTTGACCGTTGTCGAGACGACGCGGCGCAGCAGATCGTCGTCTGTAGCGATTAAGCCGGATTGCAGGCAGCCCAGCTCCATCATCATGACATGGATGCCATCACTGCGGAGTTCAGCGGCAAGCGCCTGGGTGTAGAGTTTGAGCGCCTGTCTGCCGGTGTTGGTGGTGTAGATCTGCGGTGATGCTTCAGGGGATGGGATCGCCTCCGTGCTGGCGAGATTGATGATGCGCGGGCAGGCGCTGGAAAGCAGCAGCGGTGTCAGCCGGCGTGCGATCATAATCGGCGCGATGGCATACATGCGGAAGGCATACGATGCATTTTCAAGGCTGTCGAGCAGCAGTTTTCTATTCATCTCGGTATTGTTGATCAGTATATCCAGTACGCTGGTGCGTGCGCGCACAGTTTCGAATGCCGCTGCGATATGGTCGCGGTTGATCATATCGAGCTGAAGCGGCGTGATTGCACCCGGATAGCGGAAACAGATCTGCTGAAGCGCGGCAGTCCTGTCAGGCTGGGGACATGCCGCAAAGACATGTGCACCTCGCTGTGCATAGTGCTGAACAAGGCCCAGACCAAACGAACTATCTGTATTGGTCACAAAAATATGCTGCATTTTGCCTCCGTCGATCAGATGATCAGACTCCCTATCGGCCTGCGTACCATGAAAACTCCATGCTCCTCTGTGAGTCCCCGATTTGGGAAGAGGAGCATGGTTTTGATGCCTCAATGGTTGATGGCGCTTTAACGGTAATGTCCGTGGGATGTTTTATGATCCCGTCGGTCAGATCACTGACCGGAATTTACAGGCGTATAACGGGTGGACGGCTGCTGTCGTTACTGATGCAGCAGCCTTTAAACTTCAGCGGCGCCAGATTCGACCTGTGCCGCACGCAGGTAGAGGGTGATCTCATAGTCGCTTGATGCACCGATCCAGCCGACCGGGATCACTTTGCTTTCCCCCTTGTGCAGATAACCCTGACGGACAATCACGTGCGTGATTTCCTTGGTGGTGTGATCCATCACAAAACGCTCAATGTGACCGACCAGCTCATCGTCAACGCTATAAACTGCTGCACCTTCCTTAAATCGCATTTCAACCTCATTTCTTTAAGTGGATCGACACCGGGTAGTATGGCTGATCCTGAAATCTAATTTACGGGCAAAGCGGGTAAAGATGGATGAGAACCTGTTTGGAAATTGGTTACCGGTGCGGACAGGGCAGGCCCTGTCCCTACATTCAGCATCTTTTGTAGGGTACAACGCCTAAACATGCTTGCATGTCGTTGTCCGCTGTTTCTATAACACATTTAGAGCAGGTTTTCTGAATATTCAGACAGGTTCTGACAGGAGATCACAATCGCACTTTCCATTTGCGCCTGAATGAACGGACGTGCCATCTCTTAATGTAACGGATACAGTAACTATCTTAAACCATTTTCTAACATTGCCAATAGGTCATACGGACCGTTTTCCGAATGACCGAAAGAAGTATATAAGCGTGCATGGGATGCAGCATGACACGTCTGATGCCGGTGGATATTTTCCCTGTCCTTTACCAATCATCTGGAAAGTGCAATAATAAATTGTGTGTGTAATCCCAACTTTAACATTAACAGTTTTAGGAAACGATATGGCAGGCCACGATATTATTGTCATCGGCGCGTCTGCCGGTGGCGTTGAAGCGCTTAAGGAACTGGTGAGCCGGCTTCCGGCTGATCTTCCGGCTGTAGTGTTTATTGTTCTGCACGTCTCACCTCACGGGACCAGTGTCCTGCCTCAGATCCTGAGCCGTGCTGGCCGACTACCTGCCCAACATGCCACGGATGGTCAGGTTTTCTCCACCGCAAATATCTATATCGCGCCGCCGAATCATCATCTCCTCATCAAATCGGGTTATATCAAACTGACACAGGGGCCGAAGGAAAACGGACATCGCCCCGCCGTCGATGTGCTGTTTCGCACCGCATCGCGGGCTTATGGGCCGCGTGTGATCGGTGTCGTCCTTAGCGGCGTGCTGGATGATGGCAGTGCCGGGCTGATCAGCATCAAGCGGTACAGTGGGCTGGCGGTCGTACAGGACCCGGCGGATGCCATGTATCCGGGCATGCCGCAGAGTGCGATTGAAGCCGATGACCCCGATTATATTGTGCCAGTATCAGAGATGGCCGCACTGCTGATTGAACTGGCCCGCATCGAAGTCCCTGAAATGACTGTGAGGACGCCTGAAATGGCTGACGAACCTGATGTGGGTGAAATAGGGCCTGGGGAACATGATATGACAAAGCCAGCCGAACCGGGAGGGTTGCCGACCACCTATGTCTGTCCCGACTGTGGCGGTGTGCTGATGGAATACCACGAAGGGAATCTTTTCCGCTTTCGCTGTCAGGTAGGCCATGCCTATTCTGCCGAAACACTGATCAGCGAACAGGGGGAAGCGCTGGAAGGTGCGCTGTGGATGGCCCTGCGGGCGCTGAAGGAGAATCTCAAGCTCACCCGGCGTCTTGCTGATCGCGCTGCGGCCAATGGACACGACAAATCGCGAGACAATTATCTGGAGCGCGCCGCTGAAATCGAATTACATGCCGATACGATACACCAGCTTCTGTTGAATGGTGACGGCAGGCCGGAGATAAAATCGAAAGTTTGAGTATGAGCAGTGACCCTGAAAGTGATCTCACCCTTGCAGACGAAAGCGCTGAATTTGAAGCCCTGATTCATCATATCCGAGATCATCGCGGATTCGATTTCAGCGGTTACAAGCGCTCCACACTGAAGCGGCGCATCGATAAGCGTATCCAGACACTCGAACTGGCCGATTATGACGATTATATTGATTATCTGGAAGTGCATGCGAATGAGTACACTTACTTATTCAACACGATCCTGATCAATGTAACGGCCTTCTTTCGCGATACCCTGACGTGGAACTTTGTCAGCGAGCGTGTTCTGCCGCAGATCATTGCCAGCACCCAGGGGGATGAACCGATCCGGATATGGAGTGCGGGCTGTGCCACCGGTCAGGAAGCCTACACCATCGCCATGCTGCTGACGGAGCAGCTAGGCATCGTGGAGTTTGGGAAGCGCGTCAAGATCTATGCCACCGATCTGGATGAGGATGCGCTGCGCACCGCCAGGCTGGCGGCCTATAGCGAGAAGGAAGTGGCCGATGTCCCCGGACACCTGCTGAAAAAGTACTTCGATTTTCAGAATGACCGTTATATTTTTAATCAGGAACTGCGGCGTTACATCATTTTTGGGCGCCATGACCTGATGCAGGATGCACCGATCTCAAAAATAGATTTACTGTGCTGTCGCAATACGCTGATGTACTTTAATTCCGAAACGCAGCACCGCATTCTAAGACGCTTTCAGTTTGCCTTGAAGCCGGGTGGCTATCTGGTGCTGGGAAAAGCCGAGATGCTCTTCTCCTACGCCGGTCTGTTCACCCCCTATGATTTAAAACGCAGGATCTTTATCAAGGTTAACAGCACTGACGATAGTGTAAAGCGTCGTCAGGTGGACATCTTTTCCCCGCCAGAGACTGAAGAAGAAGCGACGGCAGCGGCGCGTTCCCTGCGGTTTCGGGAAATCGGCTTTGATAACAGCCCGGTCGGGCAGATCGTGATTGATCTGAACAGCTTTCTGGTAATGGCGAACGAACGCGCACGGGCGCTGCTCAACCTCCTGCCGAAAGATATTGGCCGGATGTTGCAGGATCTGGATCTCTTCCATCGGCTGCCTGACCTTCGAAACTATATCAGTGAAGTCTATCGCGAGCGGCGGCTGATGACGCTGAAAGAGGTCAAATGGGTAACGGTTTCGGGGGATGTGCGTTATCTCGAAGTTCAGCTTCTACCCTTGATCGATGCCGATAGTCACCTGATAGGGGTCAGTATGTCGTTTATCGATATGACCACCCAGCAGATGCTTCAGAAGGAAATCGAGCACGCCAGTGAAGCGCTGGAAACGGCCTACGAAGAGATGCAATCGACGAATGAAGAACTGGAGACCACTAACGAGGAACTCCAGTCCACGATTGAGGAACTGGAGACGACCAACGAAGAACTGCAATCGACCAACGAAGAGCTGGAGACGATCAACGAGGAACTGCAATCGACCAACGAAGAACTACAGACGATGAACGATGAAGCCAATGGCCGGGGCCAGGAACTGCACCGCCTGCGGCTGTTCCTGGAGTCGATCCTGAGCAGTATGCGCGGCGGGGTGATCGTCCTCAACACGGAATTTGCGGTACAGGTGTGGAATCATAATGCCGAGAATCTATGGGGTTTACGCACTGACGAAGCGCTTGGCAAAAATTTCCTCAATCTGGAGATTGGCCTGCCGATGGAACGGCTGGCCCCAACCCTGCTGGCCTGCCTGTCCGGTGAGAGTGTAAAGCAGGAGATGACAGTGCGTGCTTTCAACCGGCGCGGAAAGTCGATTGAATGCTCTATCACCTGTACCCCCCTGCTGAAATCGCGTTCCAGCGAAATTACCGGGGTGATTCTGGTGATGGAAGAGACCGCTGGTACGGATAACGGGTAAAGTGCTTCGTATTGGTGAGAATGTGCACTACTGGCTGTAGCAGGTAAACTGAGTTAGGGCAACCGTGATGGACCAGAGTTTTCCGAATCAGCATGATAGTGATAAATACCAGCACATCCTGCAGCGCATCAACCAGCAGATTGCAACGGTGCGGATGCGGGCGGATGACATCAAGGATTCGTTCCTCGTGGAGGGCGGTGAATCGACTGACACCCTGATGCTGCAAGCCCTTGAAGAACTCTCCACCGCGCTGGAAGAACTTCACGTCACTGAAGAAGAACTGCATGTCCAGAATGAAGCGCTGGTGGCTGCCCGTCAGGATCTGGAAGCGGAGCGTCATCGCTTTCAGGATCTGTTTGAGAATGCACCCGACGGCTATCTGGTGACGGATTTAAAAGGGATCATCCAGCAGGCCAATCGCGTTGCGGCGCATATGCTGAATGTGCCGCATTCCTTTCTGCATGGGAAGCCGTTTCTGCTGTACTTCAGCGAAGCGGACCGGGCGAACTTTCAGGAGAAGCTGAGGGATCTGACCGAGATTCGCGATCGGCCTAAAGAGTGGGAAGTGCAGCTCAATCCCCGCCACAGGGCAGGGATACCGGTCTCGCTGATGACTACCATCATCAGTGATGAGCTGGGGAAGGCGGCGGCGGTGCGTTGGATGCTGCGCGATATTTCCTCTCGTAAGGAGATGGAAAATGCACTGCGCGATCTGAACGTGCATCTCGAAATGCGGGTTCGGGAACGCACGGAACTGCTCGAAATCGAAACACGGCTGAAAGATCGAGCGCTGGCACGGGCACAGGCGGCGCGTCTTGAGGCCGAGATGATGCGCGATATTGGTAATATCCTCAACAGCACACTGGAACTGTCCGAAGTGCTGGAGAAAATTCTGGATAATGTCGGGCGGCTGGTCCACCATGACGGCGTGGATATCATGCTGCTGGAAGAGGATCAGATCAGGCCGGCACTGTGCAGGGGATACAGCCGCTGTCAGGATATGGAACAGATCAGGAAGCTGCGTTTTTCAGTCGATGAGGCGTTCCCGTTGGGTGAGATCGCCCGCACCCAGCAGCCTTATCTGCTTAAGGAGAGGGAAACACCATTCGACTGGATGGCGGCCATGGGGATGAGCTTTAGCCCTTTCGCGTATGTGGGCCTGCCAATCTTCGTGCAGGGGGAACTGATTGGTTTCCTTAACCTCACCAGCACAATTCCGCACTATTACACGATTGAACATGTCGAAGTGCTCCAGTCCTTTGCGACACAGGCCGCGCTGGCGATTCAGAATGCGCGGCTTTATATGCAGGCCCGAACTGCCACCATTCTGGAAGAACGGCAGCGTCTGGCCCGTGACCTGCATGATGCGGTCAGCCAGTCTCTGTTTACCTCAACCATCGTTTCTGAAGCACTGCTTCAAAGTAAGGAAACCCGTTCGAAGCGCCTGAACGAGCAGTTGGAGTATCTGCTGCGGCTGAATCGCGGTGCCCAGGCTGAAATGCGTGCCCTGCTGCTGGAACTGCGTCCGGCACATCTGACCGATGTAGACCTGCCTAAACAGATGCGCGGACTGGTGGAATCGGTGCGGGGGCGTAAGGAAATCGACATTGAGTTATATATTGATGATGGTGTACCAATGCCACCGGAGGTCCAGATCGCTTTTTATCGTATTGCGCAGGAAGCGCTGAATAATATCGTCAAACACTCACGAGCGAAGCAGGCGAAGGTCAGTCTGATCAGTGATAACAGGCATGTTGGATTAGTGGTACAGGATCATGGCCGGGGAATCGATGAAGGCAAGCAGCGAAAGGGCATGGGATTATCGACCATGCGCGAACGCGCTGAAGAAATCGGCGCGCAGTTTGAGATTGTTAATCTGCCGGGGCACGGACTGACGGTGACGGTCATGTGGATGCGGAACG
>CAYNDH010000122.1:0-14516 GCA_964395665.1 uncultured Anaerolineaceae bacterium | reverse complement strand
CTTAAACGTATAGGCGTGATCACAGGGGCGGCTGGAAGGCGTGCTGATCGTCAGGCCGCGTTCGTCCTGACTCCACGTCAGCGGCGCGGATGATCCGAGCATCGAGATCTGGTCGATAGCCTCTGCCCTGATCGGCGATCCGCTGTGCAGTGACTGGATCGTGATCGCGTCCCCCGGCCAGCCCATGCAGATCGCGTACAGCGCATCCGCTTTGACCGTAAAGCGGATGTCCTGCGCGGTGAACGGCTTATGATCCTGTTCGCGCATGTGCCCTTCCGCCTGCACGGTGACGCCTTCGCCGAAGGTGTGCCAGTGATGGGTGTCATAAATCGCTTCGCCGTTGACATCCAGCCACGCGCCGATGCCATGCAGCAGCGCGGTGACTTCGTCCGGGAAGGTGCCGTCCGCTTTTGGCCCGACGTTCAGCAGGAAGTTGCCGTTCTTGCTCACCACATCGATCAGGTCATGCACCAGCGTCGTCGTGGTCTTGAATTCATCATCCTCGATATAGCACCATGATTTGTAGCTGACCGACGAATCGGCCTGCCAGTAATCCGGGCGCAGTTCGTTGATCTTGCCGCGCTCCAGATCATAGACCCCGGTGCCGTCAGGGAAGGCGTTGAACTTGTGCGTCAGCACTGCGCCCCGCTGCTTTGCTGCGTCCCGCTGCTTTGCTGCGTCGTGCTGCGCTGCTGCATCGTGCTGCCATGCTTCGGCCTGGTTGTAATAGTGCGCGGCGAACTTCTGCAGATACGGCTGGAAGACGATCTGCTCGATCCACCAGTCGAAGTAGAACAACTGCGGCTGATAACGATCGACCAGCTCGTAACAGCGTGCCAGCCAGTCATCGAGGAATTTCGCGTCGGGGCGGGGCTGCCAGTCGCGGCTGGTCCATTCCGCCGAGCCGTAGTTGTTGCTCTGCGGTGCAGGGACCGGCGGGCCGTAGAAGCTGGCGCTGCGCGGATCGCGCACATCGGAGTCGAACTTCAGGCCGCCATCGAAGAACCACCAATGCTCGGCACGGTGATACGACATGCCGAAGACCATGTCCTGTCTGCGGACGGCGTCGGCCAGTTCGCCGATGATGTCACGGCATGGGCCGAGCCGGACGGAATTCCACGGCGTCAACTGCGAGTCATACAGGGCGAAGCCGTCATGATGCTCTGCGACCGGCACGACGTAACGCGCCCCGGCTTTTCTGAACAGCGCCGCCCATGCATCGGCGTCAAAGCGTTCGGCCTTAAACAGCGGGATGAAATCCTTATAGCCGAACTGGGATTGGTGCCCCCATGTCTGCTGATGATGCCGGAAGGCGGCGCTGCCTTCCTGATACATATTGCGCGAGTACCACTCATTGTCAAAGGCCGGGACAGAGTACAGCCCCCAGTGGATGAAGATCCCGAACTTGGCCTGTTTAAACCACTGGGGCACGCGGTACTGACGTAAGGAGTCCCATGTGGGTTCAAAGTGTGTCATCTGTTTTGGTCCTCAACCGTGAGAATTGCGACATCATGCGCGGCCAGTGTCAGCGCATCAGTGACGGGTGCGCCAGTCAGCAGGCTGCGGTAAGGCCTTTCGTCTAATTGGATCTGCACTTCAGTCGGATTGTGATTCAGCACGAACAGGAAGGTTTTGCCGTCCTTATGCCGTGCCGTGAGTTCGACTCCGGCGGGTATCCCTGCCGCCGTTTCTAACACCGGTTTCAGCCCGTGCTGGGCGGCGAGGTCTGCATAGAACTGTGCGAGACAGGCCGGTTCAGGATCACTGGCGATGAAGTACGCATCACCGGCGCCGAAGCGGTTCCGTGTGATGGCGGGCATCCCGGCGTAGAAATCACGGCCAAAGGTCGCCAGCACATCAGCGGACTCGGTGTGCAGCAGGTCAGCCAGATGTCCACAGGTGTATTCGGTGTCGGTGCGGTCAACAGGGACGATGGTGTTGTGCTGGTCGGGATAAAGCGCGTCGGTCTCTTCCACCCAGATCCCTAACACGCGGCTGAGTGGGCCGGGATAGCCATTTTCGAATGCCAGATCGTTCTCGTCCACGCGCCCGCTGTGATAGGTGGTGACGAAGGTGCCGCCAGCCGCCACGAACTGCTCGACCTTGTCGGCGAAACCCGGTTTGATCATGTACAGCATCGGCGCGATGACGACGGCATACGGCGTCAGGTCGGAGTCAGCGAAGACGACATCGACCGCGATATTACGCTCATAGAAGGGCAGGTAATGCCTGGCGACGGTTGCATAATAGCGCTTGTCGCGCACCGGGCCGATGGCATCTTCGACCGCGTGCCAGTTATCCCAGTCCAGCAGCACGGCGACTTTCGCATCGGTCCGCGCCCCGACGATCTGATCGCTTAGGCTGATCAGTTCCGCCCCAAGCTCGCTGACTTCGCGGAAGACGCGGGTGTCGGTACGTCCGGCATGTTCGACGACTGCCCCGTGCAGCTTCTCGCAGCCGCCGCGACCGCGCCTCCACTGGAAATACAGCACCGAGTCCGCACCGTGGGCAATCGCCAGATAACTCCACAGCCGCAGCACACCGGGACGCTTCAGTGCGTTGATCTGCTGCCAGTTCTGGCTGCTCGGTGTCTGTTCCATCAGCAGGAAGGGCTGGCCGTCCTTCAGCCCCCGGAAGGTATCGTGCATGAAGGCGATTTCACCCGGTGACTGGTTCGGATGCGGGTAGCAGTCCCACGCGATTACATCCATCTCTTTCGCCCACTTCCGGTAGTCCAGCGGCTTGAAGGCCCCCATCATATTGGTCGTGATCGGGATGTGCGGTGTGATAGCGCGGATGATATCGCGCTCGTTGGTGTAAGAGGCAAGCTGGCTGTCAGTCATGAAGCGGAAGTAATCGATGTTCAGCCCGTGGGTGAGGATTTCGCCCTGGGCACGCGGTGGCATGATCTGCGACCAGTCGGTGTAGGTATGGCTCCAGAAGGCGGTCCACCACGTCTGATTGAGCGCGTCCAGTGTGCCGTATCTGGCCTGAAGCCACTCACGGAAGGCGGCGGCGCAGGTGTCACAGTAGCAGCTTCCGCCGTATTCGTTGCTGATGTGCCACAGGATGACCGCCGGGTGACTCCGATAGCGCTCGGCCAGCATCCGGGCGATATTCCCGCTGAGGCGGCGGTAATCCGGTGAATTCGGGCAGTAATTCACGCGCTGGCCGTGTTCCTTGCGGATGCCGCGCTCGTCGGAGCGCAGCATCTGCGGATAGGCCTGTGACATCCACGCGGGCTGTGCGGCGCTCGGTGTCGCCAGAATGACGTGGATACCGTTCTCGTGCGCTTTGTTGAGGATCTCGTCCAGCCATTCGAAGGTGAAGCGATCCTCTGCGGGTTGAAGCGATACCCAGCTAAAGACACCGACGGTCACGGCGGTGATCCCCGCCTTTCGCATCAGCCGGAAGTCATCATCCCAGATCTCACGCGGCCACTGCTCTGGATTATAGTCTCCGCCGTGCCAGATGAACGGCGCTTTGGTGGAGACTGGCTGGAAAACCTGTGTTGGAAGGGTATTTTGAGTGACGGTCACGACTGCGCTTCTCCGGCTGCGGTAAATGGTGTAAATGGTGCGGAGAGGCAGTCCCACCGCGCCGGGACTGCCGACATCAGCGCTTCGGTATACGGGTGCTGCGGATTGGCGTAGAGATCGGTCGCTTCGGCGGATTCCACCAGTTTTCCGACATACATCACGCTGACGCGGTCTTCGATCTCGCTGCCGCGAATGCTGCGGATCTTATCCCCACGCGGATGCAGCGCGGTGATGTCAACCACATCAGTCTGGCCGTCTGCGTGGCGGCGGTGATACAGGATCTGGCCGCCGGTGATCTTGCCGGGGCGGTGGACGATCTGAAGGATGGCGCGGGCGGTGACGCTTTTACCGCTGCCGCTTTCGCCAACCACGCACAGCGTCCGCCCGCGTGGGATGGTATACGAGACGCCATCGACCGCCCTGACCAGCCCTTCGCCGGTGGAAAACTGAACCCGTAAGTCTTTTATTTCAAGTAATTTCTCTGGAATATCATTATTCATCGAATGCTCTTTTAGGCGGTGAGGTCGCTGGCACGCTGATCAATGCGAAGAGAAGAAATATCGTGTAAAACAGAAAATGTGTGTAATGACATGTCGGCACTTTTTCCGGTGCGCTGCCAATAAGGGGTGCGTTTGACGGTCTATCTGCAATAAGCATCCAGCCATGAACCTGTCGCCTGATCGTGATCTGCCTGTCAATGTGACAGATGTGACAGAATATTGTGACTGTTCACAAATATATAGCACATTTGCGGCGTCAATTACAAGCGATTCTCAAAAATTGATGTCGTTTGGGTGATATTTGTCACATTTTTGCGCAACAATCAGGTAAAATGGCTCACTGAATTGTGTGACTTGTCACACTGCTGTCGTAAAACAGTCTGATAAAACTGAATGCTATCAGAATAGGGACCAAGGTAAGCCTTTCCATGAAACCTGCTGTTAAAAACAAGCGTCCTACCCTGCGTGATGTCGCCCGCGAAGCCGGTGTCTCCTATCAGACCGTGTCGCGGGTGATCAACGAGCAGGATAATGTCTCGGAAGCCACGCGCCGCCGTGTGACAGAGACGATCAAGGCGCTCGGATACCGCCCCAACCGCGCCGCCCAGATCCTTCAGACCGAGCGTTCCAATACGATCGAAGTCGTGCTGTTTTATTACGGCTTCAACCTGTTCATCTATGAGATGGCCCGCCGCGCCCAGCAGTTGGGCTACCATTTCGTGATCTCGGCTATTACCGAGCAGGAATTCACCAGCACACTGGAAAGCGCCGCGTCACGGTTTGTCGATGGGCTGATTCTGGTGCCGAATTCGGTCATGACAGAGGATTATGGGACACTGCTGGAACTGACCAACGGCATCCCGCTGGTGCAGATCGGCAGCCGGTCGGGTGTCAATATGCCGTCTGTGACCTATGATCAGAAGCAGGGGGCGAAGCTGGCCGTACAGCATCTGATTGATCTCGGTCACCGGCAGATTGCCGAGATCAGCGGGCCGCTGACCAATCATGATGCCTATGACCGCCATGTGAGCTATGAATCCACCATGCGCGATCATCATCTGCCCCCAGGGCCGATGGTTGAAGGGGAATTTCAGATCGAGAGCGGCTATCGGGGGATGAATCAACTGCTGGACAGCGGCAGACCGTTCAGCGCTGTGTTTATCGCCAATGACTCGATGGCGATTGGCGCACATTCCGCCCTGCGTGATCGCGGCCTGCGCGTGCCGGATGACCTCTCGATCGTCGGCTTTGATGATGTGCCGGAAGCGGCGCATTTTGTCCCACGGCTGACGACGGTCCGGCAGGATTTCCAGCTTTTGGGCGGGCTGGCCGTGGAGTATCTCGCCAGCCTGATCGAACGCCCGGAGATACCGCTGCATCAGCGTGTGCTTCAGCCGCAGTTGATTGTGCGTGAAAGCACCGCGCCGAAACGCTGACAGGCTGGCTTTCTGGTTATCGTCCGTGCCGACCTGCGAAAATTGGTTTGCCCAAACCGAAATACCGTATCCTGCTGTAAGCTGCTGCGCCAGCGTCGATTTACCTGCTGCCCATCAGCTCTGCATAACCGGGCACATAGGGCAGGCCGTCCACTGTCCGCCTGATTGGGACGACGGCCATCTGACGCGGGCCATCCGTGCCGATCCGCATGTGTGTCAGCAGGTGGTATTCGTCGATCACACTCGGATGCCCCATCGAATAGCGGTTGCTTTCCGGCTGTGATCGCAGCACGACATGGCCTCTGGTATTGCTTACATCCTCAAGCACGCCCTGTTCGTTTTCCACCAGCGTCCAGATCTGATACGACTCATCGTTGAAGTTGCCGGTACTATAGAGGATCGCAGGCGGCCACTGCCCGGACTCCAGCCATACCGGGCCTTCGACCGTGTACCACTCCGGCACGCGGTCGCCCTGATCCCAGTCGATACCGGGGATCTGCTTCCATGGCATATGACGGTCACGCTCATAGATCTGGCTGGGATGCTTCGCCCGGACCAGTTCCACCGGTTCGCCGATGAGCGCGGTCAGATCATCGTTGATGCGCGCTTCGACCAGTCCTGTACCAAACGGCAGGTCATGGACAAAGTCGGTTGCCCATGCCATGCGAAGCTGACCATCGCTGCTGACATAGATCTCCGGATCAATCGCGAAATCGCTGTCTGCTGGCGAGAGGATATGCCCGGAGTATGCATACGGTCCCTGCGGCAGACGGCTGTGTGCGCGGTGAATGGCATGTCCGACGTGGCTCTGTTCGCCCATGCCGACGGACTGCGAAATCAGCATCACCCACGGGTAGTCCAGCCCCGGCACATAGCGCACACACGGTGCCCAGTACGCGACCTGCTGCGCGTCTTGCAGCACATGCCCCAGAAAATCGACCGTGACGAAATCATTTGTCCCGTAGCAGGGGGTTGATTTACCATCGCGTGGTGTGTCGGTGGTGGTGAAGATGTAATACCGGTACAGTTCAGGGTGTGCTTTGCGTACATCATCCGGGATGGTCAGGGCATAGGGATCACCCTGATCGATCGTCATGTGCGGGGCGATGGGCTGATAATAGGGGATATTTTCCAGTGTGGTACTGCGCGGGATGGTATTCTGAGTCATCACAAGTCTCCAGTCATGCTGTTAGTCGTTGGCTGTTAGTCGTTAGCTGTCTGCTATTGGCTGTTAGCTGTTGGCTGTTGGCTGTTAGCTGTCTTACATTACGGTTGCACGGCGCTGTCCATCAGAGAGGGCTGTCACCCTGAGTCTACCTGATGAGTCGTGGATGGTTGTAGACTCTATGTGTGAAAACAATGCGCTCCGCAGTATATGCATGACAGACAGGTGGAACAGCGATGCAGCTACCGCTTTTTCAGGAACATCACGAACCGGATATGGACGCCCTGCGCCGCTGTCTGAAGGCAGATGTGGTCGCCGTGGATGTGGAGACCGAAACGCGCTGGCCGGGCAGGGGGCCGAGACTGGATTATGGCCTTAGCTATTCGGCTGATGTGACCGTGATCGCGCTGGCGTGGCTGGAGGCTGACGGCGCGTCGATCCATACCACGGCGCTGGCCGCCCCGTTTGATGCGGCGATCCGCGATAGTCTGAAAGCGCTGTTCACCGGGCCGCGCTGGATCATCGCGCATAATGCCGTGTTCGATATTCGCCAGCTAAGCAAGCTGACCGATGGACAGATCCCGCAGCAGGTCTGGGATACACAGTCGATGGCCCGTCTGCTGCATCCCGCCGTTGATGTCAGTTACAGCCTGCTGGCGGTGGCATCGGCACTGGGGATCGCCTATCCCGAACGCCAGCAGACGATGAAAGGTCAGCGTGGCAAACTGCATACCCTGCCGCTGGAACTCACGCTGGAGTACGCGCAGGATGATGCACGGCTGGCCTTGCAGATCTATCAGGCACAGCGCAGGCTTCCGGCGGATGCCAGCCTGATTGACTGGGAATGCCGCGCCCTGCGTGAATACTGCCAGATGGCGGTTCAGGGCATTCGCCTCAATATCCCATTTGTCGGACAGCGGCTGGCAGACCTGACCAGTGAGCGCGATGTGTATGCGGCGCGTCTGCGGGCGGATGGGCTGGCGTCACCGGGAAGCTCCAGGGCGCGGGCGAAGTACCTGTACGAGACGAAAGGCATCCCGCTGCCGAAATGGGACCCGAAATCATGGTACTTTACGCGGGCAGGGCACAAGCGGCTTTCGGCCAATCCTTACGCGCCGGTCGAACTTGCTGACCTTAGCACCCGCGCCGATGTGATCGCATCCTACATGGAAGAGGGCAGCCCGTATTTCACGCAGTTGCAGGATCTCGCCGCCTATTCTGAAGTGGACTGGCTGATCTCCACGCTGCAAGGGCTGCTCGATCATGCCGATCTGGATGGACGGCTGCACAGTCTGGTGACGATTGCGACCGAGTCCGGCAGGCGGGCGTCGAGCTATCCGCACATGCAGAACTGGAAAATGCCCGCTATGGCCGGTGTCGCGATGGGCGATGAAGGCTTTACGCTGGTCGAGATCGATTACCGCAATGCTGAAAATGTCATGGCGGCGATGATCGCCAGCGATCACAATCTGGCGGCGGCCTGTGCTGCTGAAGATTTCCATGCGGTGATGGCGGGGCAGTACTTCGGCTCGGCATGGGAAGATGCTGACGCGGGTGAACGCAAATTCCTGCGGAATATGTCGAAGAAGATCACGTATGGCACGGCGTATGGCATGGGGGCGGAGCGTCTGGGCGACAGTATCGGCGTTTCGCGGGATGAGGCACAGCGGCTGATGCGTGCCAGAGACGCCGCCTTTCCACGAGTGACCGCGATGCGTGCAGCGGCACAGCGGCAGGCCCGCGAGACACGTCTGCTGCATCTGTGGACTGGGCGTCCGGTGGCCGTGCCGACGCCGTTTGTCGCGTGGAATTATCTGTGTCAGGGCGGCGTGAGCGAGATGCTCAAGCGGGCGATTGTCACCACGGCGGAAGCCTACCGCGCCAGAGGGATGCGGTCACGGGTGGCGCTCGATATGCATGACGCGCTGGTGCTGGAAATCGCGCATGAGGAATGGCATGAGGCGCTGCGTCTTGCCAGTGAAATGATGGCTGATGCTGCGCCGGAAGCACTTACCGAGCGCACCACGCCGCCTATCCGCTGGGTGGCGCAGCCCGATCTGGATGAGAATCAGCGCAAGTGGGGCGCGGAGCAGTGGCATCCGGCGGCTCCAAATCTGACAGCACCGTGATCGACTGGGCGCAATCCTGTTATCCACTGCATTTCTGACGTTCCGTGGGCATCAAACATCAACGAATCGCTTTTCAGACTGCCTGTATACTAATTTAAGATGGTAATAGTTCTAATAGCACTTATGAGAGGTATTACCCGATCAAAGCCAATGCTGATGCCGATCTTCTGACATCATCACGGCTTCAAGTATGAAAATCACTGGCTGAAGAAGGGTAGATTACACCACGGGGCGCCATCCTGCGTGCCGATGAATACCTGCTGCTTCAGCCCTGAAAATGTACCAGATAAATACAGGGAACTTTCATGCGTGTATTGATCATCACGGGAGACCATGAGGATTACACAGCCTTAAGTCAGCATCTTCTCGTTACGAATGTTTCTCAGGCGGCTGCTCTGGTGGCAGAGACTTTTGAGGTGGAATGGTCCGCCACCCTGAAGGATGCTGCCACGATACTGGCCTCACATCCCCCCGATGTGATTCTGCTGGATCTGATCCTGCCGGATAGTCAGGGCGTCGTGACGTACACGGCAGTACAGGCGCAGGCGTCACATCTGCCGGTGATTATCCTCAGCGATGACGAACAGCATACGGAAGCGGCCCACGCTCTGGAAGCCGGTGCAGCGGATGTCCTGCTGCGTTCGCAGATCACCTCCCCGCTGCTGACGAAATCCATTCAGTATGCCTGTCACCTCAGCAAATACCGGCAGCGTGATCAGCGTCACGCTGTAGAAGCTTTATCTGATGTGAATTCCGAAAGCCGCTATCGCCGCCTGGTGGATAATCTGCTGGAAGGCTGTCAGATTATCGGTTTTGACTGGCGCACGCTGTATATCAATGAGGTGGCGGCAAAACATTCGCGCCTGACGAAGGAAGTGATGCTCGGTCAGCGGCTCGATGAAAGCTTTCCGGGTATGATGCAGAGTCACTATTTTGAGGTGCTGCGGCGGACGATGGAAGAGCGCATCCCGCAGCACATTGAATACAAAGTCACTCATTATGATGGCTCGACCGTGTGGTTTGAACTCAGCATTCAGCCGATCCCGGAAGGGATCTTCATCCTCTCGCTGGATGTGACGACGCGCAAAGAGGTTGAGGAACGGCTGATGCTCAACAGCTATGCGCTGGAACATTCTCTCAACGCCTACAGCATCATCGATGAAACCGGGCGTTTTGTGTATGCCAATCGAGCTTATCTTCAGATGTGGGGATATAACAGCCTTGATGAGATGAGCGACACCACACCGGCGGATCACTGCGTTGATCGTGAGGTCCCACGGCGACTGGTCGAGAAACTCATGGAGCATGGCGAAAGCCTTGTGACGTACACCGCCCGCCGCAAGGACGGTTCCACGTTTGAAGCACAGTCATTTTCAAGTGTGACCGTGCTGCCGGACGGCCAGAAGGTGTTTACATCGGCGTCGATGGATGTCACCACCAGGGTGCTTGCTGAAAAGGAACTGAAAGCACTCTATAACGCCACATCCTATCTGCTGAAGGCGGACGGCATTACCACGCTCGGCCAGCAGATTGTAGAAGTCGTGGTTGCGGAGTTCGAACAGGCGGACTGCGGTCTGATACTGGTGGAAGAGGTTGATCAGAATGGCAAGCCTGTCAGCCGTATCACGCTGAATCAGCCTGAACAATCCGATCAGACGATGGCGGCGCACTATACCCTGAAGCGGGTGGCACGCACGGGCAGGGAAAATATCCGCCCGGATGTCCCGCTGACCATGGATGGACCGGGTCTCGTGCCGCTGGCGCTGCGGACGGGCAGCGTTGTCTATGTGCCGGATGTCACGGGTAACACCCTGTATGTGCCGAATGAAGCCCGCACCAGGTCCGAACTGGTCATTCCGCTCAAGGTCAATGATCGGGTGATCGGCGTGCTGGACCTTCAGAGCAGCCGGCTGGATGCCTTCAGCGAGCGTGATCAGCGTATCCTGAGCGCCTATGCCGAGCGTGCCGCCGCTGCCCTTGAGAATTTGCGGCTGTATGAGGCCATCAACCGTCATGCGCTGGAGCTGGAATGGCATGTAACAGAACGCACTGCCGAGCTTCATAAGGCCAAAGAGCAGATGGAAGCCATTTTCAACAACAGCCTTGACTGTATTCTGCTGACGGACACCGATTTCCGCATTGCGCGCTGCAACACCCGCGCTATTGATATGTTCAATATCGATCCGAAGGATGTCGATGAGAAGACGATCTCGCTGCTCGACTTTATCAATGATGGGGATCATGAGAGCGTGAGATTTACCGTTCGGACGATCTTCGATTCTGACATCTCCGGCGCCAGTCTCGAAGTCCGCGCCTGTCGTCATCCTGACCTGTGGTTTGATGCCGAACTGAGCATCAGCCATGTCGGGAATGACGGCCTGGTCTGCGCACTGCGGGATATTACCGAGCGCAAACAGGCCAATGCCGCACTGAACGCCAAACTGGAAGCGGAAATCCAGTTCCAGAATTATCAGAAGGAACTGCATCAGATCACGATTGAACTGACATCGACTGATCATCTGGACACCTTCTACCGCCGCGCTGTTGAACTGGGGCGCGAGCGTCTGGGGCTGGATCGTCTCGGCCTGTTCCTGTACAACCAGCAGGACGACACCGTGACCGGGACCTATGGCACGGATGGGAAAGGCGACCTGACCGACGAATCCGGCGTTACGTTCACCCCATGGGGCGAAGGTATCCTGCGGCGGGCGCTGGCCCATGAAGAGCGCTTTGTCTTCGATGAACATGCCCAGCTTTACACCGCCCGGCAGTTGATCGGAACCGGCTGGAATGCGGCGGCGGTGCTGTGGAACGGCCCGGATATTCTCGGCTGGCTGATTGCCGATAATGCGCTGCATCATCAGCCTGCATCAAGGCCGCAGCTAGAGACGCTTGCGCTGTATGCCGCCGTACTGGGGACGATGCTGGCCCGTAAACGGGTTGAAGTGCGGCTCCGTGAGAGCGAAACCCTGTATCGTCTGCTGGCCGAAAATATCACAGATGTGATCGCCCGGGTGGATGCGCACGGCGTCTATAAATACGTTTCACCCTCAACGCGGACGATCTTTGGCTATGAGCAGGAAGAAATCACTAACAGGTCCATCTTTGAATTCATCCATCCGGACGATTATGGAATCGTGATGAAGGTGCGCGAAGAATCAATCCTGACCAAAACCGAGATCCCGCTGGTCTATCGCCTGCGCCACCGTGATGGCCGTTATATCTGGGTAGAAGTCGTCCGGCAGCGCATCCCGTCGTCGCAGTCTGATGGAATAGAAGAATTTGTCGCCTCTGCGCGTGATGTGACCGACCGCAAACTGGCCGAGGAAGCGCTGGTTCATCAGCGTGACTTCCTTCAGTTGGTGATCGACAACCTGCCGGATCTGATCACCGTCAGGGATCGTGATGGGCGCTTCCAACTGGCTAACCGTGCGCTGGCTGCCCTGCACAATGTGACACCGGATGAGCTGGTCGGGCGGCGGGAGTCAGAGATCAGCACCCGCCCACAACAGATTGCAGGCGGTGGTGGCAGCAATGGCGAAAGCGATGCGGAAGTCCTGCTGAACAGCACGCCGGTCTTCATCCCCGAAGAAATGATCGGGGACCGCTTCTACCAGACGACGAAAATCCCGCTTCAGAATGCCAGTCAGGACTATGACCGGCTGCTTGTCGTCTCATCAGATATCACGGAACGCAAGAGCGCTGAAGAGTCGCTCTATCAGGCACTGGCGAAGGAAATGGAACTGAATGAGCTGAAGTCGCGCTTTGTCTCGATGGCTTCGCATGAGTTCCGCACGCCGCTGGCGACCATCCTGATGCTGACCGAGACGCTGACGCTGCATCGCTCGAAAATGACGGACGCGCAGATCAACCAGCGCCTGACCAAAATGCAGGAACAGATCGACTTCCTGACGCAGATCATGGATGATGTGCTGCAACTGGCGCGGCTTCAGGCCCGCCGGGCGGAGTTCAACCCGACACTGCTCGATCTGGATGCGCTGTGCCGCAGCGTGGTTGACGAATTCCGCAGCCGCATCGATCTGGATCGCCAGTTTATCTACACCTGCGATCCGATCCTGCATAAGGTGATGATGGACCGCAAGCTGATGCGTCAGATCATCAGCAATCTGGTTTCGAACGCCGTGAAGTATTCCGGTGGGGGATCTGCCATTACCATCAACCTTGAGTACAGGGATCGCGATTTTGTGCTGACGGTGCTTGATGAAGGTATCGGTATTCCGGAACCCGATCTGAAACACCTGTTTGAGCCATTCCACCGTGCAGACAATGTCGGGGTCATCTCTGGTACCGGCCTTGGCCTGACCATCGCAAAAGAGTCCGTTGAGATGCACGGCGGGACTATTGATGTCAAAACTGAGCTGAACAAGGGGACGGCGGTCGTTGTTTCCTTACCGGTTGTGAGAGCAGGAGAAGATGATGCCCAAGATTCTGGTAATTGAAGATGAAGATATTTTAAGGCAGGAAATCGTCGAATTTCTGACCTTTGAAGGATACGATGCACTGGATGTCGGCGACGGTATCGCCGGTGTAGAGGTGGCGCTGGCCGAACAGCCGGACCTGATCCTGTGCGACATCACCATGCCAAAACTGGATGGTTACGGCGTGCTGCTTGAGCTTCGCACCTATCCGGCGACCATGAATATCCCGTTTATCTTCATGACGGCCAGAGTCGCGCCGGAAGATATTCGCCTGGGCATGAACTCTGGCGCGGATGATTACATCACCAAGCCGTTTCGCCAGCGCGAACTGATGCAGGCGATTCAGGCACGGCTGCGCAAGAGAACCGCACAGCAGCTTGCCTATCAGAAGGAAATCGAGCAGCTTCGGCAGACGGTCACGCAGGTTCACGAAACACGGATGATGACCACCACACAGGTCGCGATGCTGACGCACGATTTCCGTAATCTGCTGGCGATCCTGGCATCATCCAATAACCTGATGCGCGATTATGGTGAGCGCATGGATTATCAGCGCCGACAGGAACAGTACGAGCGTACCCACGGTTCACTGCGCCAGCTCTCACGGATGATGGACGAGATCCTGTTTGTCTCGAAGATGGAAACCGGCAATCTTGAATACCGTCCAGAGCATATCGACATCGCCCGCATGCTGCACGGGCTGATCAATGATTTCATGATCATGCATAACGAAACCCATCAGTTGATCTTTGAGATGTGTTCGGTCGATATCATTATCGCTGATCCCTTCCTGCTTCAGCAGACGATCGTCAATATCGTATCGAATGCGATCAAGTATTCACCGGGTGGTGGAGAAGTCCGCCTCAGGTTTTATGCTGAAGACGGCAGTTATGTGCTTGAAGTTGAGGATAATGGCATCGGCATTCCGGAAGAAGATCAGCAGCGGTTGTTTGATGCCTTCCACCGGGCATCGAATGTGGGCCATGTTGAAGGTACCGGTCTGGGACTGGCGGTGGTCAGACATGCGGTTGATCTGCACGGCGGTTCGGTCGATCTGGTGAGCAAACCCGATGTCGGGACCACGTTCTTCGTCCGCATCCCGATGGTTAAGCAGGGTATGTGAGGGATGCAGGTGTTGGTACGCATGTGATGCCTCAGCCAGGGTTTGCGGTCTATCATAATCTAAACCTCACCCCTCAATCCCCTCTCGGCGCGATAGGACTGCGCTACGGAGAGGGGCAGAGGGTGCTTTCAGGGGTAGGTATTTTCATTGAACCTTACAGAACCCCCGGACAATGCAGGCATTGT